>JAHFCH010000150.1 GCA_023249635.1 Fibrobacterota bacterium | reverse complement strand
ACCGCGAATGGCCACTTCGAAGACGATGTACACCACCGAGGCCGTCCAGAAATTGCGCGGGCTGCTCGGATCCCAGGTCGCGTCGAACCAGCGGGTCTTGCCGGCTTCCGCCGCCAGGTGCCAGGTCTTGGCGAAGCCGCCTACCGCATGGGCGCAATAGGCGATGCACAAGAGGCCGCCCCCGAAAAAGATGATGAACTGGATGATGTCCGTGGTGGTAACGGCCTTGATACCCCCCATGGAGGTGTACATCATGGCGAACACGGCCATGACGATGGCGCAGGCCGAGTAGGACAAGCCGGTGATTTTCATCAGCACCAGGGTGGGGCCATAGATGAGCATTCCCATGCGCAGCAGCAAGTGGAAGGAATACAGGACCGCCGCCATCACCCGTACCGGCCGCGAGAACTTCATCTCCAGCAGTTCGTAGGCCGATTTTATGCCGCTGGAGCGGATGCGCGGGATGAAGACGATTCCCACTATGGCGATGGCGCTCAAGGAGCCCACGTTCAGCATCAACAGGCGCATATCGTTGGCGTAGCCGTCGGCCGGGTTTCCCAGGAAGGTATTGGCGCTTACCGAGGTGGCGATTAGGGAAATGCCCACCGCCAGCCAAGGCATATTGCCTCCCCCGAACATGAAATCCTTGAAATCGGTGTTCCGGCGGGAGAAATAGAAGCCGATGCCCGCCACGATGGTGAAATACAGGACGATGACGAGCCAATCGATGGCGCTGAACATCCAGTCGGTTCCTTCCGGGAAAGATGCGCCCAAAATGTATAAAGGATGCGGCTTGCTATCTTAAACCCATGGCCAATACCTCCGAAGAACCCGTCGCCGACGGCAAACGTTTCAAAGCCGCCACCCTGCGCATCGTCATCCTGGCCGTCGCCGCCTCCGGGGTATACGGATCGGGCATCCTGATGGTGATGTGGGCCGCCAACCTGACCATCAAAGCCGCCCATGCCTCGGCCCCCATTTCTCCGCTGCCGTGGGTCATCGCCTTGATCCTGGTAGTGGGCGGAATGCTCTCGGTGATTTACGGATTCTTCTTCCGGCCCAGGGAACTGCGCGTGAGCGAGGAGCAGGTGGCCCTGGTCTACTGGGACGGGAATGGGAAGAAGATCAACCGGAGCCAGGTGCGCTCCGTGGATACAGGACCGACGCGAATCGTCTTGAGGGGCCCGGACAAGACCCTGGTGGTGGGGCGCATCTTCGAGAATTGGGATAGCATCAAGGCCGAACTTTCGGCCTGGGCGCCGCCGCGGGGTTGAGGATACCGGAGCTCGCGAGGCATTCCCCTCGGACGTCCCGGGACCCGGTCCCCCATCCCGCGTCGGGCGGAGTGGGCTGCTCTGACTTATCGAGCTAACCCACCAAATCGAACTGAGCGAACTAAGCGAACTAAGGCAGGACCATCAGGCGCCCGAAGGCTTGGCGCGCTTCGCCGCGCTCGGACCAGGTCAGCAGGCAGATATGCAATCCGGCGGCGGCGGGGTGGAAGCCCTGGGCCAGCACGGAGCCCCCCGAAACATCGGCGTTACCCTGGAAGCGGACCTTTCCGTTAGGCTCCATAATGGAAAGACGCGCGTCTGTGGCTGCGCCCAAGCCGGTGACCGCCGAGATCGCGAATTCCACCGTCCCGGCTTTTCCCATCCGCATCGAGAAGGTGCGGGGAGCCAGCGAAGGCGCCGTATTGACCGGAGCCGCGCCGGTATAGCTGATCTGGTAAATCTTGCCCGCGTTCACGTATTCCACATAGTAGAGATTGCCGTCCGGGCCCAAGGTGAGTCCCACCTTCTTCTTGGAGTTGGGGTAGAATTCCAGGGTGCCGTTGCCGTCGTTCTGTACGTTGACCGGGGCGGCGGGTTTATCCAAGGGCACGGAGCGGATGGAGAGGCCGCAGTAATCGGCCACGTATAGGCGGTTGCGGTATTCCGCCGGCCAATTCGATTTGGCCGCCGAATTGTAGGGCACCTCGCCGACGATGGCGCATTCGCCTTTGGCCCCGGTCCCGTGGAAATAGATCGGGTCGATGGCCTTGCCGCCGGCCGCGCCCACGCCGTCGCCGCCGCCTACGCCGTATCCGTACCAGTAATCCTTGCCCGCGTCCGGCGCGGTCAACTCGTTGAGTTCTTCGGTACCGTCGCCCACGTCGCCTTCGAAGATGCGACCGGATATCGGATCGGCCGTCAAGGTCCAGGGATTGCGGAAGCCGCGGGCCCAGATGCTCTTCTCGCCATCATTGGCGCCGGTGGCGTAATGCGGATTGCCCGGGGCGGGTTTGCCTTCCTCGGTGAAGCGCAGGATTTTGCCTTTGACGCTGGCCCAATTGGCCGCGGGATTGTTGCCGCCGCCCAGCTCATCGTTGCCCCGGCCTACGTATAGGAAGCCGTCCTTGCCGAAGGCCATGCCCGAACCGTTGTGCCGGCCGATATTCTCCAGGTCGGGCAAGGTCACGACGGTGTCCAGGGAGGTTACGGCGCTGTTGGCGTCGAACTTGAAGCGAACGATGTAATGGCGCTTGTAATCCTTGGACATGTGGTAGGCGTACAGCCAGGGCTTGGCCGCGAAATTGGGATGCGCCAGGATCTTGAGCAGGCCCTGCTCGCGCTCGATGGTAGTGAGGGTGGAACAGACCTGCACGGCTTTGTCGCCCTGGATCAGCTTGATACGTCCGCCGCGTTCGCCTACGAAGATGCGGCCATCGTCGGCGAAGGTGATGCTGGTTGCCTCGGCGAAGGTCGCGTTCGGCGCGAACGCCTTTTCGACGAAGTCCTTGGGCAATTGCGCCCGCGCGGGGATGCCCGCAAGCAGGACGGCGGCGAAAACGGATCCGGCCAAAGCCCGGAGGGTACGCTGTGAAGCCTGGGAGTTACCTATGGGAGCCATGTACGATCCTTTCATGCCTACTGAGAGTATAGGGGAATCCGCACGAGGGCGCCCGGATCCACAGCTCTCTGCGGGTAGGATTGACCCCAACCCGTAGACCACCCCCGGGGCAAGGATAAGGCGACCCTGTCCCATCACAAGGTCGATTTGGTTCCTTTGTTATCCCGGGTAGGCTAAAGGCGGCTCAAAAAGGCGAAAAACCGTGATGTTATTGGATGGTGCCGATGAAGGTGCAGTAAACATCCATCGAAGCCGTCCCCGAAGTCTTGGTCGCGGTGAACATGATCGCGCCACTACCCCCGTCATTTGTGGCGTCGAAGGCGGCCAAGGGTGAAGTATTCCTTGGTTGGGTTTTCGCGGTCTGCACTTGGGCATCGGTAAGCTTATTACCGGTGGTCAATACCGTGAGGATGTCTGATTCGGCGAGGGCATGATTGTTCGTGTCCACGACATAGAGATACAAGTGGCCTACGATAACGTTGTTGCCGTAGACTGCGCCGTTCTTCAGGAAACGGAAAACGGTTTGGGGTCCCGCCGCGGTTACGACGGTATGCGAGGAGAGCATTACCCCGCTCGCGACGTCGCTCTGGTACAAATTGCCCGTCATGGTAACTTCCCCGCTACTGTTGATGCGCATGCGCTCGCCGCCGGTCACGGCTCCCGCCGCATTCACCGTTCCTCCCGTGGCGAAGACGATATTCCCGTTCGCGCCACCTGCTCCATTGTTACCGGTATTGAGCACGACGTCGCCGCCGTTATTGCCCGACGAGCCCGATTGGGCGCTGAGGACCACTGGCCCGCCGGCTCCCGAGGATGCCGTTCCGCCTCGCACCACCAAGGGGCCCGCCGGAACGGAATCGCCCACACCCAGCTTTTGCGAGAAATACGCGACGTTGGATTTTCCCGCCGGATCGATGAAGGCCTTCACGGTGGCGCCGTCACGGATCTCAAGGTATCGCGTGCTGGAAGCTTCCACCGTAACGATGGCGGTAGGATTCACGGTCGTGGAGCTGAAGCTGTTCGCGATCAACCTGCCGGTTGGGAAAACCACCTGGGGCCCGACGCCGGTGGGCAGCATGTTCACCGTCATGAAATCCTTGCCGGCCCGGTCCTCGCGGAACACCAGGGTGCCGTCCCCGTAGGTCGCCCCGCCGTAACGCAGCATGAAATCGCTCGTCCTGCCGGTCCCCGTCCGGTGGGTGAAATGCGCCAGGGTGGTATCCTGCGCCACCAGCGTTCCCGTGAGATCGACATCCAGGAGGGATCGCGGCGATGAGGTTCCCATCCCGACCTTACCGGTAAAGGAGGCGCCGGAAAGATTCGCCTTGGTCGCCAATTTGGGATCCACGTTGGCGTTGACCTTGGCATCGAATCCGGTCACCGAATCGGCGATGACCTGGGCGGAAGTGATGCGGCCCGGGATCAGGGAGAGGGAATCTTGGGCATTGACCGAATAGGCGAGCACACGGACGCTATCGAGGGTGCCGCGGAGCCCATAAGCCGAAGGCGAGCGCGCGCCGACATAGAGGGATGCCGTATCGGCTGAGAGCGGACCGTTAGGGTAATGGCCGAACGAGGTCTGCGCCCCATCCACGAATACGCGCACGGCCGAGCCGTCGTAGGAGGCCTGTACGCTGTGCCAACCGCTATCGACCTTCCCATCACCCTGCCAGTCGTAGGTTCCCAGCACGGTCTTGAAGCGCACGCGCAAGCGCTTGTTGAAGATGGCGAGCTCGTATTGATTCGGCTTGGAGATGACGGTTTGCGAATCGGTGGCGCCTTCAACCGATTGGCGCACGCGCGCCGAGAGGGTGATCTCGCGATAGGGATTGAGGGATTGCGTGTTGGCGGCCAAAGCGTGCCCGCCGATGAACAGGATCGCGGAGTCGCCGGGATTCTTTTCCACCTTGGTCAGACCGTTGGTCGCGAGGGTCAAGGTATTACCTTGGCCCGATGAATCGGGCGTGGTCTGGGGCAGGCCGCGGAAGATATCGAAAGTGTAGAAGGCGCGTTGCGCCCGATCGAGTACGAGGTTGAAGAGCGTAGGGCTGTCGCCCGCATCCCCCTTGTCGCCTTTGATTCCGTTCGTTCCTTGCAGGCCCTGTAGACCGGTATCGCCCTTATCGCCCTTCGCTCCCGCAGCTCCGGTGGTTCCCGTAGCTCCACGCAGATCCGCCGCATGTTTCGCGACCAGGACATTGGCCACCGAATCCACCAGAGCGGATTCGGGCAGCACTCCCCCAGCCTTGTAGTCGAGGAAAAGGATGGCCCCGTGGGATCCTTCCAATGCACCGAGCTCCGCATCCAGGCCGCCCGCACCCTCCAGCACCAGGCCGGTGTAGCTCCCGTCCGTGACGCTTTTCAGGAACGCGGCATTAAGGGGGATGTCCACCATCCCTTGGATATGCTTGGCGGCGCTCATGTCCGCGGAACCCACGGTGTCCTTGGTGCGTAGATCGGAAAGATGGGTCTGGTTCTCCAGCGCGCCCAGGGAAGAACCCAGCCAGACCACCAGCTTGCCGTCGTGGATGATGTCCTTGACGTAAACCTGAAGTCGGGCCTTGAGCAGGCCTTGCCCGGCCCCATCGGAGAGGCCATGGGAGATCCAGGCCTTGTAGTCCCCGGCGCGGACGATCAAGGTGCGCGCGTTCCCGGTGTAGACCGATGACGAGGCGTGGCCGTCCTTGAAAGGCGTGAATGGGGTTTCCACCGCGAAGGCGACGCGCGGCGCCGCGCAAACCGCAGCCAGCGCCACCGTCACGGCAAGGTTACGTATCCGTTCCATAATCACTCTCCCGGGTTCCCGGGAACGCGGGCCGATAGGCGGCGTTCCCAATCCGAATGCACATAGCGAAGCTCGGCCAACGAGGCCGCCGTTTCCCGCACGCCCGCCTGGGCCGCGGAGGCCTTAGGCGATGCCGACGACGGGGAATATTCGAAGCCGATAGCTTGCAATGGGAGTCCCGTGCGGACATCCTGGCTGAGAATGGAGACGAGGCGGCCTTTGGCATCGTAGCCATAGGCATCGGTGCGCTCCAGCGAAGCCGTTTGGCCTTCGAGCCAGAACTCGCGCCATGCCCGGGAGCCCAAGCCGTTATAGGTGATTGCTTCCTTGGTGTACGCCGCAAGCGCATTCCCGGAAGGGCCGGAGCGCATCAGCGCGACCTGCCGTTCCAGCAAGCTGTCGCCGCGGAAAAGGTTGGTCACCCTCCTTGCCAACGCGGGTCCTCCGGACCCTTCCCGGAAAATAGAGTCGACGCGGAGATCGGAACCGCTCCAGCGGAACTTGACCGTCTCCGTGGGTTTACCATCGACGTAGCGGCGCGAATTGTAAAGCTTGCCGCCTTCGAAGAAAAGGCTGTCGCGTACGATCCCGAGCGTGTCTTTCTGCTCCACATAAGCCAGGCGGCCGTCCATAGCATAGGCGAACGAGCTATCCAATGCGGAGCCATCGGGCCGGGAAGAGTGAGTGCCGGACAAGCGGCCCTTATCATCGTAGTAGAGGGACTCCACCCCGGCAGGGACCGCGCCGCCGAGCGGGACTGCGGCGTCATATTCTTCCACTGCGATCAAGCGATCCCCCGAGTATCGGAACACGGAGGAGATGCCGTCTTTGGACGCGGTATCCGCGCGCACGATCATGCGCGCGACATGATCCTTCGGGGCATTGGCGAGAACCGCGATCACCCAAATGCGTTCCTCCTTGATGGCATTGCCGGAAAGCACCTGCAGGCGCAAGGTCAGGCTCTTGCCAGCGAGGGAATCGGCGATCGGGAATCGGACCGGGTAGCCTTCATCTTCAATGAGGTTGCTGTCGTTGAGTTTCACGTACCAGCGATACCGCAGGCCCGGCAGTGAATCCAAGGGCAGGGAAAAGACGGATCCGGCCAAGGCTTGCGTATAGAAAAGCGAGAGGCGGGCCGGAAGCAGAAGACCGCTCCCTAGATCGAGCTTGGCCTGCTTGGTGGAATCCTCATTCCAAACCGGATCCAGCGCCACGTTGAGATCGCAATCCAACCGACCCTGGGATTCTCCCTTGCCGATCTTGTGGCCGGCGGAGAAGAGTTCGAAACGCAGGGCATAAGATTGTCCCTGAGCCGCCTTGATCGAGGCCGAGGAAACGCCGGTCTTGAGATTGACTGCGAACCGTTGCGGCGATCCACCGCCGACGGCGATATCCACGTCGAGGCTATCCAGGGGAAGGCCGTCCTTTACGGAACCGATTGCGAAGCGTACCGTGAAGCCGACGCCGCACCCGCCGGCAACCTGCTTGCCTCCGCAGGCCGCAATCCAGGAGCAGATGGCGCACAATACGGTTAGGAGAGCGAGGCGACGGAATGATGAGGATGCGCGCATGCTTTTCAATTCTTGGGGGTAATGACTTTGACGTCGACAGGCTGGGGCGCGGGGCCTGAACCATCGTCGCGGTTTGCGAGCCAAAACCAAGTGCCCGCCGCCAGCAACGCGCCTCCGCCCGCCAGCGAAGCCCAAACCAGGGTATGGCTTTTGCCGCTTGCCTCCACGGCAGTCCCGCCGTGGCGCGGACGATCCGGCAAATCGATGCGCGAGGTATCCACCCCGAACGCATGCTGGCGCGTGAGGAATTCCTCCCGCACTTTGTCGAAGATGCGATCGACCTCTTCGCTTACGAACATGTCCACGAGCTTGGCCGACGGCACCAACTCGAGGAGACGGAACATGTAGTACTTGCCCTTCTCGCGCGTATCGGGATTGGCGGAGTAGACCACGGCCAGATGCTTGGCGATGAAAACGCTGTCGGAATTGCTGAAGCTCGGATGGGTGCGGGTGAAGGATTCCAGAACCGTGATCACCGGCTCGAAATCACCGTTGTTGTACAGGTCATGGATCCTGACTTGATCCAGCGTATCGGACCCCATCGAGGCTGATGTCGAGGGGACGGTGACCGCGGTTACGGGAGCTGGAGTACTTCCCATGCTGCGTGTCTGGGCGGATGGAGTCCCGGCGGACTGGGACGTACGCGCCGCAATCGTGGGCAAGGCCGGAAACAGCAGGACGGCAAGGGCTAGGCTGGGACGGGTAAGAGAAAGCATGGATGCGTGGCAGGGAAAGGTAATATTCCGCGGTCCGGCCAGGGCGGGAAGTCCGGAAGCGACCCGAATTGGCGGCTCTTAAGGCGGAATATACGCGGGTATCACGGCCCCAGCACCGGATAATCCGTCTTTACCCGCAGGCTGCGCCCCTTGGCGTCCGCCACGTTCACGATCCCTTGGTAGCAGATCAGGCGCTGGGTCTTCACATCCTCGTACATGACGATGGTCGGCAGCAGCATGGCCAGCATGGTGCTTTTCGGCTCCACCACTACGGGCAGGAATTTCCGGCCCTTAGCCTCGGCGCTGGTGAGGGTGTATTTGTGATCGACGTATGCGACGAAGCGGAAATAATCCAGCCGCGCGGGGATGACCATGTTGAAGGCCACTTGCTTCCCGGCGGAGATCTCGGACCAACGCTGCTTGACGAACTCGCCCACGCCACCGTTGATGATGCACGGCTCCGGAACGTCGATATCTTTTTCCTTGAGCGGCGATTTTCCGGAATCCCGGAAATGCACGTGGATTTGCGCCGCGCCTTTTTCCGGGCTCACCTTCGCCCCTTCCTCGTAACCGTTGCGGAGGTCCCGGTAGATGTAATCGGGCATGAAATCGTGGCTGGCGAAATCGAGTTCGCGCTCGGCGATGCGCTTACCGTCCGCCCCCAGGAAAGCCGTCCGGGTGTAGACATGCTTGCCGGCGACAAAGCCTTCCCGATGCTCCTCGACATAGGCGGGGATCTGCCTTTCGGTATCGTAGGCGCTGCCGCGGTAGGCGGCGGTGGTGGTGGTATCGGCGGCGGCGGCCATCGCGAGGACGCCAACCAGGGCCGCCAACCGGGAAAGTCCGGAAATGGGTATCCGCATGCTGGAGCATTATAGCCATTCCGGGCCTGGAGGCACATGGATATTGCAATCCCGGCGCCGAACGCGATACGATTGCTGCATGATGATTGAGAAGACGGGACCGCTTTCCGGCGTCGTCGTGTCGTTGGCCCTGGCCACGACCCTTACGGTCCGCGCCGGCTCCCTGGAGGAATGGCCCCTGAAGGATCTTTTCCAGCAGGCCCAATTCGTGGTCGAGGGGAGGGTCCTACCCCGCTACGCCCGTTCGGAGCCGATCAGTTTCCAGGATTCCGGCGCGCAAATCCCCACCCTGGCCTGCAACTCCTGGCGGTTCATCCGCGGGGAGACATTCAAAAATGTACTCGGCCAGGATCTTCCCGATACCTTGCTGGTATTCGATGCCGGGACCGCTGCCGCCGTCTCCGCCTACCGCGCCGCCTACCTGGGCGGAGAGACCGAGGCCCCTCCCGGGCACTTTTACCGCGGCCCACTCTCCCCTTCCACCTTGGCGCGGGAGAAATTCGTGATCCTGTTCATGAACCAGGTCATCGATGACAGTACCGTATCCCCGCGGGAACGCTTCGAGTTCACGGCCGTGCAGTCTTACGAGAAATCCTCCGCCAAGGCCGTGGTCCGCAAGCTGGCGGCCCGCAGCGCCCTTGACCAACCCCTGCAATAACGCGCGCGAAAACCCCTTTCAACCGGGGAACGGCGCCGAATGCCCGCTAACAGGTCCCCGCTCCGCCTGGATTCCAGGCGGAGCGGGATGCGGATCAATGGTTGGCTTTGCGGTACTGCAACGGCGTCATGCCCATCCGGCTCTTGAACTGCCGGATGAACAAGGTATCGTCCGCGAACCCCAGATGGTAGGCGATCTCGGCGATAGGCCGGGTCTCGGTAAGCAGCAGATCCCGCGCCGCCAGCACCCGCATGCGGATCAGGAACTGGTTGGGCGGCATGCCGAAATGCTTCTTGAAGTTCCGGTGGAATTGCCGCAGGGAAAGCTGGACCAGATCGGCCAGGATGGCCATGGGTACGTCTTCGCGGAAATGCTCCCGCAGGTAGGCAATCACTTTGGACATGCCGTCCCCGGCCGTGCCCTCAAGCTCGTCGCGGCCGATGCGCCGCGAAGTGCCCATGACGCCGACCACGTTGCGCGCGCGATCCAGCATGGGAAACTTGTCGGTTACGTGGTACTCGAGCACGCCGTTGCGGTCGAGGATAGCCTCGCGGATCCCGGTGAGCGGCCGCCCCGTGGCGACCACCTGCCGATCATCAACGCGGAACTTGTCGGCCATGGCGGACGGAAAGAGATCGTGGTCGCTAAGACCGACGATATCCTCTTCGCGCGCCAGTCCGTTCATCGCCAATAAGTTGGGACTGGCGGAGACGAACCGGCCCTCGGCCGTTTTGGCGAAGAAACGAGTGTCTTCGCTGGTCCGCCACTGGCGGAGGAATTGCAGTGATGGGATCTCGCCTTCCGCGAGCTCTTCCCGTAATTTGGAAACGTCATTCTCAATCTCAGGCATGGAAACTACCCCCTTTTCCACTCCCGATTGGGAATATAAGGCCGATTTCCCCCAAAGAAGTCAGGAATGTTACCCCACTCAAAAAAGCCCATTCCCGCCATGGCCTGGGTGGGCTATCCCGGATGAAACGATGCCAATCCAAGCAGAATTCCGGGATCTCGAACCCCTGACCCCTGGCGTGGGCGGGTGTACCTATTCGACACTTTATCCTTTAACCGGCAGGGAGAACCTGGATGCGGATTTCGAAGACCATTTTCATCGCGGCCGGGTTGGTCCTGGCCCTGGCCGGCGAGGGACACGTGGGTGTTACCGCGTTGAAGAAAATGACGTTTCCGGAAATCGTCGCGGCGGCGGATTTCATCGTCATCGCGTCCCCGCTGCAACCCTTCGCGGTCGCGGATACGCTTGCCTTTCCCGACCCTACCGCCAAGATCCCGGCCCTGCCCCGGCGGGCCTGGCGCTTTAGGCTTGGACGCATCATCAAGAACGCCGAAGCGGCGGCGCTTCCCGAAACCTTGCTGGTGCTCGAAGCGAATACCGAAAGCCATGCCCTTGGCCACTTGCTGGCGCACACCATGGGCGAAGTGCAGCCCCCGATCGCGGCTTATTACCAAAGCCCGGTCAAAGAAGCCAACCTGGCCAAGCGAAAGAGCTTGATCCTTTTCCTGTCGCGGAAAAAGCTGAACAGCTCGGACCCTTCCGAGTGGCTTGAGTTCGTCGCATCGGGAAGTTACGAGAATGCATCCAAAGCCAAAGCCGTGGCCAATGCCGTAGTCAAATCCCTCCCGAAGCCGGCCGTCCCCTCCCCCAACCGCCACAAATAAAAAAGGCCGCCTACCGTTCCCGGTAAGCGGCCCGCACAATTATGGGAATCCTGTTACGGCAGGAATACCTTCTGCGTTTGGCGGAAGACCCCTGCGGACATACTCAGGAAATAGACACCGCGGCCGCGGCCCTGCGAACCCATGGGCACGCGGTAGGTACCGGCTTCCATGTTCCGGTCGACCAGGTCGAAAGCACGGCCATTGGCGGGATTGATGACGGTGAAGCGGACCTTGCCCGCCTTCTTCACGGAGAACTCCAGTTGGGTTCCGGCGGAAGCCGAGCCCGGGAGCACGCGGAAGCCTTCGCCGGCGCGCATGGTATGGGAAACGACTCCCACCAAGGGCTCCGTCTTGAAGCTACGGATCTCGGACCAGGCGCTAACGCCCCCGGCGTTCTTGGCACGCACGCGCCAGAAGAACACGGTGTTGGCCTGCAGGTCGACCAGCGACTTGGAGGTATCCACCAGGCTGCTGTCTTCCACGGAGACCGTGGCGAAGGTGGCGGTGGTGGAAAGCTGGAAACGGTAGCCGGCGGCCCGTGCCATGGCATTCCAACGCATGGTGAGGCTGCGCTTCTGATCCACGGCGTTGTCACCGGGGGAAACCAGCGAAGGAGCGGCGGGAGCTTCGATGACCACGGTGAATTTACGGGCGTCGGAATAGTCGCTGTTCCCGGCGGAGTTCTGCGAACGGACGCGCCAGAAATAGGCTTGGCCGTTGACCAGCGGTCCCACCGTCAAGGCGGTATCGGACACGGTGGAATCGTCCAGGACCTTGGTCGAGAAATCTTCCTTCAGGGAAACCTGTACGCGGTAGCTGGCGGCGTTCTGCGCCTTCTTCCACACCAGGTCGAAGGACTTGGGCAGGTTCACGGCATTGACCTCGGGCTTGACCGGTACGGGTTCGGCGGCGGCGCCGGCGCTGATGGAGAAGCTGCGGATCTCGGAATAGACGCTTACGCCGGCGTCATTCTTCGCGCTTACGCGCCAGTAATATTGCTCGTCGTTCTTGAGAGGTCCCACCGCTTTGGTGGTATCCTTGTCGGCCGCGTCCTCGGTCACTAGCGTCGCGAAGGTCGGCGACAGGGAAACCTGGAGGTGATAGGTTGCGGCGCGCAGGGAAGGATGCCATTTGAGGACGGGGCTGGGGGAAACGCCGGCGGCGGCGTCGCTGGGCGAGGCCAGGGCCGGGGCCGGAGGCGCGATAAGGATGATGGTGGTGAATTTGCGGGCGGCGGAATACAGGCCCGGTCCCGCGGCGTTCTTGCCGCGCACGCGCCAGTAATACGTCGTCTTGTTGGCGAGCGGCCCGATGGCCAGGGTGGTATCCGTCAGGCCGGAATCGTTCACGATCAGGTCGGTGAAGCCGGCATTCTTGGAAACCTGCACCTTGTAATTGACGGCGCGGGCGGCCTTATGCCATACCAGGGTAAAGCCCACGGGCAAATCCACGGAATCGACGGCGGGGATCTTGAGCTCCGGGGCGGCCGGCTCGTCCAGGGTCGAGAACTTGCGCGCGGTGGTGTACTCCGAATTGCCGCCCGCGTTCTCGGCGCGCACGTGCCACAGATAGGTGGTTCCGTACTCGACCTTATGGCCCAGGGAAAGGGAAGTATCGCCCTTGGTCAATACGGTATCGAACACGATGGTCTTCGCGTCGGCGGAGGAAATCTGCAAATGGTAGGCGACGCCGCGATCGGACTTGTGCCAGATGAAAGCGACGGGAAGGGGAACCTGGACCGCATCGGCGGCGGGCAGGACAAGACCGGGCACGGAGGGGGCTTCGGGAACGGTGGTGAAAGTCCAGGCGGCCGACCAGGCCCCCGTACCACCCACGTTACGTCCGCGCACGCGCCACCAGTATTTGGTCACGAACCCCAAGTCGGCGGCCGGGGCCACCGTGGTATCGGTGACCGAGGATTTGTCGAGGACCAGGGTGGTGAATCCCTCGTTCTTGGAAACCTGCACGTCGTAATCGGTGGCGCCGGCCAGCTTGCGCCATTTCAGGCCGGGCTTGAGGGCGGCATCCAGGGACTTGTCGGCGGGGAAAACCGGGGTCGCGGCCGCAGGCGCTGCAACGATGGTGGTGAATGCGCGTACGGCCCAGCCGCTTACGCCCGCGGCATTCCTGGCGCTTACGCGCCAATGGTACAGCTTGCCGTTCAGGAGCGGACCCACGTTGCGATTGAGCACGGTGAGGCCATCGGCGTCGGCGACCAGGGGATCGAAATCCAAGTCGGTGGAAACCTGGATATGGTAGGAAACGGCCCCAGCCGACGCCTCCCAAGAGAACGGTACGTTGACCGGGACATCGGCGGCGTTGTCCGCCGGACCCTTCAGGACCGGGGCGGCCGGAGCGGCGGGGGCTTGCGCCTGCGCCAGCAAGGCTAAGGAAAAGACAATGGCGGAAACGGGCTTCAGCATGGATACCTCGAAAATTTTGGTTTGCGCGTTAAATGGCTAAAATACGGCCGGAAACCGCTGGGGTGGTTTCCGGTACGTTGGTAAAGGTAAGGGGGAGCCTGTATCTCGTCAACACCATAAGCAATGGTGCGCCCCTTTCCCTGCCAGGCCTTGGACGCTTCAGGGAAAAGGGATAGTACCTTCGGAGGGATAAAGTCCCGGGAATGGCCCGGTTGGAACGATTACTTGAAGGGCGCGAACTGCAGGTTGGTGGTGATGGACAACTTGGACGAGGCTACCGCCCGTTCCGCGAAGAAGAAATCCAACGCGTACTTGCCTCCGTCGCTCAGTCCCAATTCCCCGGCCCTTTGATCCAGGTTTACCGAGTCCTGCTCAGCGGCATGGATGCCGCCCAGATCGATGATGCGCTTCCCGTTCACGAAAGCCCACAGGTCATCATCACCGCGCAGGGCCAGGAATTGCCCTTTCCCCTGGTGGTAGGTAACGAGCACGTGGAACTCCACCGTGAAACCGTAATCATGCGTGGAAAGATCCACATCATCCTTGATGCCGGTTTGCAAGTTGCCGAAAGGGGGTGAGCCCGATGCGGAAGACTTTCGGAACGCTTCACCGTTATCCAGCGGGAAAAAGCGTTCTTCGCGGAATTGGTAGAATCCGGTTTTGTCGTCCTGGACGAATTTCATGTCCATGAAAAAGGGCCGGTTGATGTCCGCGCTCCGATCCTCGAACCAATCGGAGAACCGATCGGCAGGGCTAAAGCAACGGCCGATATCGGCATTCATGGATGCGGAAAGGGTGGGGCCGCGTTCGTCCCCGGGAAAGGCGGCGTCCTTGCCGCCCCCTGTCGCGAGATCGGCCTCTACCGTATTGATCCCCAACACATGGGCTTCGCAGGAACTCACGCCCTGATTGAAATGGGGATGGGTATTCTCCGGGGAGGTGGGATTGCCTTCCTTGAAATCCCGCACCTTGGCTTTGAGTGCCATGGTGTTTTTTTCGTCCTTGATGGCCCCGAGGAAATTGCCGCACCCGGTAAACACCATCGCCGCCACCACCAAAGTTCCGTATATCGCCTTCATCGCTCTTCTCCTTTCCGGGCAAATCTTCCGAAGGCCGGGAGAGGAATCCGCCCGGTGAGCCTGGAGGGAAATGCCGAAATGCTTAACGCTTTCCTGAAGATAAACTCTGCGGGGAAGGGTGGCGGAAAATCGTACGGAGGAAGCCGGTGCGGAAAAAACGGAAATCTACGGAAGCGGATGAACGGCGCGGGACGGGTTCCCGACCAGCCGGCCGTCCGCGCGCCAGAACCGCGAACCCTGCGTTCTACTATTCGGGGTTGGTAATACGTTTTGGGAAACAGCGCCGTGGAAGGCGGAAACGGCGGGCCGTTTCACGGTCACCAAGGTGGCTTGGCAGATTTGCGCTCCGCCATTGTCCACGCATAGCTTGACCAGCAAATGCCCGTCCGCGTATGCGGATTTCAGGACGAGGGAAGAATCCATCCACGCGGTATCGGCCGGCAAAGAGTCCACCGTCCATCTATACCTTAAGGAAGGGAAGCGGCAGGCTTTGATCTGGTTCAGGTTCGCGAAAGCCGGTTTCAGGGTGATAGGCTTTTGTCCGTCCCATACCTGGGTGGCAGGCAAGGTGAATAAAGGATCGGGTACGTCATCGAGGATGCGCACGATAATGTCCTGCGAATCCGTGGCGGTCTTGGTGCGGGCCATAAATCGGAAGCGGATATATTCCTTCTTGGTTACGCGCGGCAGGGATAGCTGTTGGGTTTTCGCTTCCGGATCCAGGATACGATAGGGAATGCCTCCCACTACCGTCCACCAATACCCGGTGACGTTGGCTTGCACCACGGCCGTCATGGTGGTCTTGGCGCCCTCGCCATAGGTGGTATCCAACGCGATTTTGGTTTGCGCGGAGATCAGCGATACCGATGCCGATACCAATGCCATCGCCAAGGCCAACCCCGTAAAAGCCGTTTTCATCCGCTTCCCCTTGCAGAAGGATACCTGGCCCAAGGTAACCGTCGCGAGCGGAGCCCTAAGTGCGGTTGCGGGGCGATTGTGCCGCACGGTTACGCCTTTCCCCTCCCGAAACGACTCGCCAAACGCGGTTGTCTTTTCCCTGTCACCGGAAAATCGGGCCTGGTCGCGGGATACGGGATAAAACCGGCGCCGCGGTTTTACCTTCCCCTGCACATCCACCTTCGCAAAGGACCCCTGCATGGGAACGTGGCGCCGCGCCGTAATCGCCCTCGGTTTTTCTTTTATCGCCTCCTGGCCCCAAGTGCAGGACTCCAGCCTCAGCTTCTTCATCACCAGCAAGGCCATTGGCAAAGGCGGCAATCTGGGCGGCTTGGCGGGCGCCGATGCGCATTGCGCCGACCTGGCGGCCAAGGCGGGAGCCACCCGCAAGGGTTGGCGGGCCTATCTGAGCACCCAGTCGAATACCGGGGGGATGATCGGGGTCAACGCGCGTGACCGTATCGGCGCCGGACCTTGGTTCAACGCCAAGAAGGTGATGGTCGCCTCCAGCGTCGCCAACCTGCATAGTTCCAAGAACAACGTGGGCCCACGGCTGTCGCTCACCGAAACGGGCGATACCATTCCCTGGAGCGGCGCGGCGAGCCGGCACGATATCCTCACCGGGTCCGATTCGGATGGCACCGCCTTCTCCATGGGCGGCGACAGCACGTGCGGCAATTGGACCAAGGAGACCGACGCCGGCGGGGCGCAGGTGGGCCATTACAACAAGGCCGGGGGCGGGGACCACCCCACCTCCTGGAATTCGGCGCACTTGTCGTACGGATGCAGCAACGCCAAATTCGTGGAATCGAATTGCGGCGGGTACATCTACTGCTTCGCCTCGGACACGCCCTTGCCCATACACCCGGTAGGCCGAGCGCCGCGCGTCAAAGAAAGCCGGCGGATAGGCCGGTACATCGTAGAGGACGAATCGGTTGGCATAGAACGCGTTTTCGGATTCGAGTTGGCCGAGGCCGCAGATATCGAAGTGCAAGTGGTGGGCGTGAACGGCGTGAACGTAGCCACCTTGGCGAGCGGAAAGACGACGGCTGGCTCTCACGAGGCGCGCTGGAACGGGCGCGGCGGGAGCGGCGCGTCGGTGCCCGCGGGCGCCTACCTCATCCAACTCCGTTTCCGTTGACGGGCGCAATCCGCCCGTTCACCCCAAAAAGTACACCCGCCTGGGTTCGAACCAGGGACCAACGGTTTAGAAAGCCTACCGGCGGTGGTTCGAGACGCATTTTCAAAGGAGATTCGGCATTTTTTTCGACTCCCACACGGGAAGT
>JAHFCH010000149.1 GCA_023249635.1 Fibrobacterota bacterium | reverse complement strand
ACTGCGAATGCGACGAGGATGAGTTTGACTACGATGAGCATGTCCGTAAACTAGTTGTGGGAGATTACTGCCTTCTCTCCGCCGAGTAACGGAATGTAACTTTACGCAGCCCCCGCCCAAAGGGAACCTTATGGTGACCTAATGCCTTGGGAACCAATTGGGAGTAGCCTTGGAAGCTGTCCGGGCTATGGTCACCTACCGGTTACGGTCGCGGTTATCCATCGGTAATAGCCCCTGACGGCCTCGAATTCGCGGGGTTCCGCGCCCGATTATGGGAAGGGAATCGGCCGCATTCTCCCGCCATGGAGTTTTGGCGTCCCTTGGGGCCGTGGCGGCAAATACCCAAGGTCTGGAACCCGTAAATTCCGATGCGTAACCGCAACAGGCTGTCAACGTAGGATATAGGCGGGTTTCGGATGGCCGGAGTCGCCGAAAATGCTCCGGACGGGCCGCCCGCGTAAACGGGGAAGCTATCCCCGGACCGCGAATAGTCTTATAATAAGAAAGCAGGACCAGGCGTCATCGCCGCCGCGGATGATAACCGCGTCCCCGGTCGCCTGGGTAACTTGAACGTTACAGCATCCTCCGAGGGGGGGCCGGGAATGATCGCGAACGCAGGCAAGGGGATCCAGGGACCTACGGGCGAGGGTCCGTTGAAAGCCTCGGAGTACTCCCACCTTTCCTCCATCAATGAAGCGCCCAACCAGGTGCTCGGCGATCACCTCATCCACCTGGAAACGTACCAGGAATTCTCCAAGGGCGGAACCCACGTCATCGGCGGCAACGCGGCGACCCGCAATTGGACCGACAAGAACTTCATCCCCATCACCCTCTCCACCCAATGCATCGATTGCCTGCATTGCGTGGTGGCCTGTCCGCATCATTCCATCGGATATGAGGTGAGTGATCGCCCGGTGGAACCGATTTTCCACATGTTCGCGAAGACTTTCAATCTGCTGCCCGGCATCAATCTTGATCCCAAGACGGAAACCCACAAAGTGGTGAAGGGCGTGACCAATTACAACCATTGCAAGGGCTGTTTCGTATGCGCCTCGGCATGCCCCACGGGAGCCATCCATTTCGTACCGGCCGAACTGGTCGATCTGGAAAACCATGACGGCCATCCCATAACGCCGCAGCGCGTAGTGGAAATCTTCAAGGCGCCTTCCGCCGAAGGGGAGGGAATGGTGCAGCGCTGGATCCAGGACAGCGCGAAGATCATCGCGGCGCATCAGACCATGGAACTGGGGGGCGCGTCTCCCAAGGTCTTCAACGGCTCGGTCATGTTCGCCGACTTCGCGTTCCAGGCCAAGTTCGACAGCGTTTCCATTTTCCCCATCACGCCGAATACTTCCTTGCTGAAGCAAATCGAGGATCGTTCCGCCCACCAGGCGGCCGATGCCAAGCATCGCCTGCAATTCCGGCCCTGCCTGTCCGAAGAATCGGGTTATGCCTGGCTTACCGGTTCGGCGGTGCGCGGCAAGCGCTCCCTGATGGCCCAGGGCTCACAGAGCCTGGCGCAGATCTACGAGTTCATGAACATCAATCCCGGCCTGCATCTGCCCATCTTCATGCTGGAGCTGACGCGCGCGCTCTCGCCGGGTACCACAACCAAGCCCGACCATACCACCACCTACCGTACTTCCGATACGGGCGAAATAATCCTGTTTGGCCGCGGCATCCAGGACGATTACGACAAGGCCATGCTGCTGCTGAAGGTGATGGAATCCAAGGGCGTGTGGATTCCGGGACGCCTGGTGGTGAAGGGTTTCGTGGAAACGCATACCTTGACCTCGGAGCGCCAGGGCCACCTGGAGAAGCTGAGCGATGTCGATGCCGATGCCTTCCTGGGTCGGCCCAAGAACCCCTTCGTGTTCGATGATGATGAGAACCGCTCGGTGGGCATTCTGGACATGGACAGCCGTTATGCGGAGCAGCGCCAGGCCATCGACGAGGTGCTGCTGCAGGCGGGCCGCAATTTCGATCAGGCCGCGCTGGAATTGTCCGGCTTCACGGGACGTCCCGCCATCCGCAAGGTGGCGCGCTTCCCCGATCACGGCGGGCCGCTGGATTTCTGCATCGTGGGGCTCAATGATCCGGACATGTCGGCGGCGGAATACGTGGCCGGGCGCTTGCAAGCGCAGGGCGTGCGCTGCGGCGTGGTCTCCATCAACCTCTACCGGCCTTTCCCGGCCGATGCCTTGCGCGCCTGCCTGGCGGGATGCAAGGCGGTGGCGGTGGTGGAATACAACAATTGGTCCGGCCGTTCGGGCGGCGGCATCCTGTCGCAGGAAGTGCGCTCGGCACTCTACGATCTCGACAATCCGCCCTATATCATGTCCGCCATCATCGGCCTGGGCGGTCGGGCGGTCACCATCCCGTATTGGGTGACGATCTTCCGCATGTTGGCCGACGTGTCTTCGGGCAAACCGGAGACACGTACGCATAAGTGGCTCGCGGAGCATGCTCCGGGGCATTCCTTCGTGATGGGGACGCGCGGAAACCCCTATCCGGAAACCGATGCCGCCTTCGATATCCCCCTAATGGAAGAAGGCGTGCGCCAGATCGCCGTGGTCGGCAAGGGCGGCCAGGGGCTATTGCAATTGAACTCCATCTTCACCGGGCTCGCCAGCGTGCGCGGCCAATACGCCTTGTCCATGGCCGGATTCGGGGCGCTGCAGCGCGGCGGCGGCATCACCCTGTCCATCAAGCAGTCCAACGAGCCCATCCTGGACTGGTCCGACATCATCATGGCCGATACCATCATGGCTTTCGACGGGGACGTGTCCCTGGAACCGATGCTGGGGCAATTGGCGCCCGGGGGCACTTTGATTCTTGACGGCGAAGCGGAGGCCGCGGAGCGGTACCAGCCTATGCTACCCGCCGACAGCCGGATCATCCTGGTGCCCGCCAAGCGCATCTCGCGCCGTCTGTTCGGAAGTTCCGCGCGCACCAACATGATCCTGTGCGGATCCATGCTGGCCAACATGGGCGTGGACGATGCCGAGGAATTGCTTACCCTGCTCGACGCGGTGGGCCAGGTGAAGGGCATCGAAAAGGAAGCCAAGCTGCTATTGACCCCCAAGAACCGCGAAGCGGTGGTGGCAGGGTTCCTGGCTTATCAGAAAGCGGATCACGATGCGAAGTCGCTGCGGGCGCGTCCCGCGGGCGCCTCCCCCGATGGCCTGGTACCGGCCGGTTTTGAGGGCCGCGATTGGAGCGCGCGGGAAGACGGCCAGACCGTGGCAGGGGCTCCGGTTCCCAAGGTGGAAAGCCTGGAAGAATTCCAGGCGCGCATTTTGCCGCCGCACGTGCTCAAGGCCTTGGGAAAGCCCGAGAAGCTTCGCTTCCTGGAGAAGATTTACGCGCTGAAGAAATCGCTTTACCAGACCATGTTCCGTTTCCATCCGACCATCAACCAGGTCCAGAGCATGTACATCACCCTCAACGGCAAGGGACCGTTGACGGCCGGGGACATGGCGTGCGCGGGTTGCGGCCAGATCAACATCTTCCGTACCGTGTTCAATTACCTGGGATACCTGCAGCAGGACAAGGGCAAGATCTACGTGAGCGAGCAGGATGGCTGCGGTACGGTCATCTCGGGCCTCAATCGCACTTCCATCTGGAACCTGCCGTACATCCGCATCGCCTTCGAGACCGCCCACGGCGTGGCTTCCGGGCTATCCCACAACGTGGCCAGCGGCGACGTGGTGGTTTCCATTTCCGGGGACGGCGGCTTCATGCAGGGGCTTCGCTCGGTGGAAGACGCGTTGCATCAGCAGGATCCCATCTTCCATATCGTGGTCATCAACCAGACCTTGGGCAATACCGGCGGGCAGGCGACTTCGACCACCATGGCGGGAGCCAAGACCCGCGATGGGCACATCTCGCGGCGCGAACCGGTGAACTTCCTAAAGTACGCGGAGAAGTATTGCGTGCAGGGCGCGGTGGCTTCCACCGTGCATCTGGCGGACCTGTACAAGAAGATAAAATGGGGCCACCATGTGGTGCGCGAGGAACGGAAACCCTTCCTCCTGCTGATGCATTTCAGCTGCCTGGAGCAGGGCATCAATCTGGCGCGGGCCCTGGGCGCGCAGAAAATGGCCCTGGACGCGCATTTCTTCAACCTGTATTCGTTGCGCTACCACGAGGTGAAGAACAGCGAAGGCAAAACCTTGTATCTGCAGAAGCGGACCACCATCGATTGGTTCCCGTGGACCTTCGGGCGCAAGCAATGGAAGGATAAGCTCCGCAATTACTACTCCATCCAGAAGATGATGGCGCATTCGGCCAATGACGAAACCGCCCTGGAACGGGATTATTGGCTGCTGCGCGGGGAATGGAAGCATCTGATCCAGGAGATGGGTTTCTGGCGCTTCCAGGCGGCCAGGTTCCGCAACCTGTTCTCGATCCACCGCGCGACCTTGGCCCGCCTCATCCATTGGGATATCCCCAAGGAAGCGGGCCATTGATGGAGCAGCTCAAGTCCGTGGCGGTTCTGGGCGCGGGCGGCAAGATGGGCAGCGGTATCGCCTGGGTGGCCTTGCGGGCCATGGCCGAGGCGGATGCGCGCGCGCATGGGATACCGGGATCGGGCGAATACGCCTTGACTTTGATCGACGCGGATTCGGCGGCCTTCCGGCGCCTGCGGGAGTACTTGCGCGGGCAACTTGTCAAAGCCGCGGAGAAGGGCATCAATGATCTGCGCCTATGGGCGAAGGATCGCGCCGATCTGATCGAAAACCGGGAAATCATCGATGCTTACGTGGAAGGGGCGATGGGCATGATCCGGTTCGCCTCGGGCGCATCCGAAGCCAAAGGCGCCCGCCTGGTTTTCGAAGCGATATTCGAGGATCTGGGCATCAAGCGAGCTGTCTATTCGCACCTGAAATCGGTATGCGGGCCGGATACGGTGTTCCTGACCAACACCTCTTCCATTCCCATCGGCTTGCTGGACGAGAGCGCGGGCCTGGACGGGCGCATCCTGGGATTCCATTTCTACAATCCCCCCGCGGTCCAAAAGCTGGTGGAAATGATTTCCGGCAAGCGCACCCGTCCCGAGGTAGTGGCCTTGGGGCGCGAGTTGGGCAAGGCTTTCGGGAAAACCGTGGTGCCCTCCAACGACGTGGCGGGCTTCATCGGGAACGGGCATTTCATCCGCGAGCTGCTGTTCGCCATGTCAAAGTACCGGGAGCTGCGCCGGGAATGGAGCGAACCGGAAGCCTGGTACCTCTTGGACAAGGTAACCCGCGAGTTTCTGGTGAGGCCCATGGGGCTGGCGCAATTGATGGACTACGTGGGCCTGGATGTCTTCAAAATGATAACCAGAGTGATGCGGGAATATTTGGCCGATCCCGCCTTCGCCGACGAGACGCTGGATAGGTTATTGGCAGAGGGCATTCGGGGCGGGCAGTTGGGATCGGGCGAGCAGAAGGACGGCGTTTTGCGATACCAGAAGAACAAGCCCGCGGCGGTGCTGGCCAATGCCGCCCTGCCCGAGGGTAACCGCTATGTTTCCCTGGCCGAGCCCGGCCGTTTCGCCAAGGCGGATACCTGGTTGGGCGCGCCGCCCGAAGGGCATGCGCTGTGGTCCGCCATGTCGAAGGATCCGGCGCGGGCGACCAAGCTGGAGACGTATCTAGCGGCGTTGGCCCAGGCCGAGGGCAACGGGGCGCGGCTGGCGCGCGAATTCCTGACGCATTCCCGGGCGGTAGGTCAGGGATTGGTCCGGGACGGGGTGGCCGCGACGCCGGAAGACGTGGGCTCGGTGCTCAAGCATGGCTTCTTCCATCTTTACGCCCCTTCGGATTGGAACGGGTAGGCGGGGTCATGCGCAAGTTACGCCGGCGGATCTTCATCGGAGCGGGATTCAATACCATGTGCTTCGGCTCGGGACGGAAAGAATTCCATCCCAAACTGCCCATGCCGACATTCGAGTCCTACCTGCGCGAAGCGGCGGCCGGCAGCTTGGCCCAGGTCCCGCATCCCGATTTCGACGAAGGCGTCATCGCGAATTTCATGGCGGGCCGCTTTCTCAAGCAGGGCAACCTTCCGGGTTTTCTGCCCATGGCCGTGCCCGGCCTCAAGGGTAAGCCCTGTTCCCGGGTGGAAGGCGCCTGCGGCTCGGGCGGCCTGGCCCTGGCGGCCGCGGCCCGATCGATCCTGGCGGAAATGGCGGATACCGTTTTCGTGGCGGGTTTCGAAGTGCAGAATACCCTCAAGGCCGTCTACGTCGCCGACGTGCTGGCCGGCGCGGGGTATTTCAACGGAGAACGTAAGCAGGGCCATGCCTTCTTTTTCCCGGGGGCTTTTTCGGATCGGGCGGGGGCCTACGGGGAACGTTACGGGAAGGATCTGGCGCGCCAGGCGATGGCGAAATGGTTCGAACTCAGTATCGTGAACGCGCGCCGCAACCCCAAGGCGCAGGAGTTCCACAATACCGCCGCCGATCCGCTGGCTTTGGGCATGACGACCCCGGACGGGAGGAAATTCGTCCACCATCTCAACCTCTTCGATTGTTCCAAGGTTTCCGACGGGGCTTCCGCCTTGGTCATGGCCAGCGAAGAAGGCCTGCGCAGGTTGGGCCTGAAGCGGGAAGCCATGATCGAGCTGACCGGGTTCCACGGGAGCGAGGGGGATATCACGGCGCGTCCGGCGGATCCCACGGTGTTGGAAAACACGGGGAAGGCGGCGCAGGGAGCCTGGGAAATGGCCGGCGTCGGCAAAGGGGATATCGGGGTATTGGAATTGCACGATTGCTTTTCCATCACCGGCTTGTTGGCTTTGGAAAGTCTGGGCTTCGCGGCCCCGGGGGCGGCTACGCGCCTGGTCCTGGATGGGCATACGGCCCGGGATGGGTCGCTGCCGACCAATCTTTCCGGAGGTTTGGGGGGCTTCGGGCATCCTGTGGGGGCCACCGGGGTGCGCCAGATGGTGGACCTTTTCGAGCAATTGCGCGGGCTGGCGCCCAACCCCGCAACTCCGTCCGGGACGGGGCCTTCCGGAAAAGAACATGGTATGATGGTAAGCATGGGCGGCAACGATATGACCGTCACTGCATTGGTGGTCCGGCGGGCCGCCTAGCCCCGAGGAGAGGAAGATGATCCAGAAGACCGGTGACCTGAAGAACATCAAGGGGATTTCCGACCGCGATCGCAAAATGATCGAAGAGGCCGAGGCCATGCTCGGACCGGAACCCAGCGAAATGGGTTTCGTGAAGAACCTCTTCTGGGGGAACGTGCGCCAGGAATTGGCCTTCCCTTATCCCCAGGAGCCCAAGGAAGAGCGCGATCGCTGCGATGCCATTCTCGCCAAGCTCAAGGACTACCTGGAGAACGAGCATCCCCGCGTGCAGATCGATCAGGAAGAGGCGATTCCCGATTGGGCCATCAAGAAATTGTTCTCCCTGGGCGTGATGGGCATGAATATCCCCAAGGAATACGGCGGGCAGGGTTTGGGCGTTACCAGCTACAACCGCGCGCTGGAGATGATCGGTTCCTATTGCGCATCCACCGCGGTGGTGGTTTCGGCGCATCAGTCGATCGGCTGCAAGGCCCTGGTGCTGTTCGGTTCCGATGAGCAGAAGAAGAAATGGCTGCCGCTGCTGGCCAACGAGATGCTTTCCGCCTTCTCCCTTTCCGAGCCCAACGTCGGATGCGACGCGGGCGGGCAGGAGACCAAGTGCAAGCTGAGCGAGGACGGCGAATACTATATCCTCAACGGCGAGAAGAAATGGTCGACCTCGGGCGCGCTTTCGGGCATGTTCACGGTGATGTCGAAGCAGATCTTCACCGACGAGAAGACGGGCAAGACCCATGAGGCGGTGTCCGCGCTGATTTGCACGCCGGACATGGCGGGCATTACCGTTATCGAGAAGAACCGCAGCAAGTGCGGCATCCGCGGCACCTGGCAGGCGCGCATCAAGTTCAAGGACGCGCGCATCCCCAAGGCCAACCTGCTGCATAAGGAAGGCAAAGGCCTGGTGGTGGCATTATCTTGCCTCAATTACGGGCGCTGCACGCTGTCGGCGGGCATGCTGGGTTCGGCCAAGAGCTGCATGGACCAGAGCATCAAATGGGCCCAGACCCGCTACCAGTTCAAGCGGCCCCTGGCCGATTTCGAATTGGTGCAGCAGAAGATCGCCCGCATGGCGGCCTACTCCTACGCCATCGAATCGACTTTGTATTTCACCACGGGAATCCTGGACCGCCACGATAAGGACATCATGGTGGAGACCGCGACATGCAAGGTATTCAGCTCGGAGATGGGCTGGCGCGTGATCAACGACGCCATGCAAATCATGGGCGGCGAAGGTTACATGACCGAGAACGAAGTGGAGCGGGCCTTCCGCGACGCGCGCATCTACCTGATCGTGGAGGGCGCCAACGAGGTGATGCAGTCCTTCATCTTCTCCTACGGCGGCAAGCAATTGGCCGAGTCGATGTTGGGCATCCAGGCGGCGCTGACGTGGAACGGCAAGGAAAGCCTGTTCGCCAACGCGGCGCGCATCATCCGGCATTCCCTGAACTTCCCCATCCTTTCCCGCGCCTTGGGCATCGCGGGCGAAGTCTTTTTGGGCATCCGCAAGCCCGCGCCCCGGTTGACGGGACTGCATCCGGACCTGGCCCCCTGGGCCGCGCGATTCGAGAAGTTGGTGCAGGATCATGCCTACCAGTTCAAGAAGATCAGCTTCCAGGTGCAGGAAAAGATCGTGACCCGCGGGGCCATCCACGCGCGTCTGGCGGATATGGCCATGTGGCTGCATACCTCGGCATGCGTCTTATCGCGCCTGGACAAGCAGTTGAAGGCCGGATCTTCGGGAGCGGCCTGGGAACGGGATCGCGCTGCGGGGTTGCATTTCATCGACATGGCGGAGCACGAGTACAAGAACAGCGTGCAGGCGCTTTTCAAAAACCCGGACGAAACCATGCTGCTGGCCAATAAGGCCGCGCTGGCGTATTCCGATACCTTACCGAACGGGCGCTTCGTGCTGCCGGAGCGTTCTCCCAACGCCATGGGCCAGGGCAAGGCGATCAAGAAGGATCACATCAAGCAATTCCCCGGCAAGGCCGCGGCGTGAACGATCGCATGAAACCAGGACGATACGCGATCGGACGATCCCATGTCGCGGGCGGTTGAAAGCCTCCGCATAGGCAACGGCGCGGGCTTCTGGGGCGATAACCTGGACGCCCCCATCCGCTTGGCCGAAGCCGGCGGCCTGGATTTCCTCACCCTGGAATACCTCGCCGAGCTGACACTCTCCATTTTGGCCCATCAGCGCCGCCGCGATCCCGCGGCCGGATACGTCCCGGATTTCCCGGACACGGTAGCACGCATGATACCCCTGTTGAAGGCCCAGCCCAATCTGCGCATCGTAACCAACGCGGGAGGGCTCAATCCGGAAGCCTGCGCGCGGGCGACCGCGAAGCATCTGGCTGGGGCCGGTCTCGGCGCCGTGAAGATCGCCTGGGTGACCGGGGATGATTTGCAGCCCCGCTTGGCGGAACTGCGCGGGGCGGGGGAGGCCTTCGGGCATTTCGACGCGCCCGAGCGCGGACTACCCGGAGAATTCACCAGCGCCAATGCCTACCTGGGGGCAAAACCCATTTGCGGCGCCCTGGATCAAGGGGCGCGCATCGTCATCACCGGGCGGGTGGCCGATGCCTCCCTGACCGTGGGTCCCGTGATGCATGCTTTCCGGTGGGCCTGGGACGATTGGGATAAGCTGGCGACGGCTTCGCTGGCGGGGCATCTCATCGAATGCGGGGCCCAGGTGACCGGAGGCCTGCGTACCCGATGGCGCGGCGTGCCCGATTTCGCCCGCATCGGGTATCCCATCGCGGTGCTATCCCGCGCCGGTGAATGCCTGATTACCAAGGCCGTCGGTTCTGGCGGGGTGGTGGATCGGGAATCCGTGTCGGGCCAATTATTGTATGAAATAGGGGATCCTGCGCGTTACCATACCCCGGACGTTACCCTGGACATGACCTCCGTGGAAATCGAGGATCTAGGACGGGACATCGTGAAGGTTTCCGGGGCGAAAGGCATCCCGCCTCCGGAAACCCTGAAAGTCTCCTGCGCGTTCGCGAACGGGTACGCGGCCAAAGGCGATCTGGTGGTCTGCGGCGCCGACGCCGCGGACAAGGCGCGCGCTTGCGGGGAGATGATCCTGGAGCGCACCAAGCTGGGAGGCTACCCGCTGGCCCGGTCGGAGATCGAATTGCTCGGCACGGAAGCCGCCTTGCCCGGCGGGTTCACCGCCGATGGCCCGTTCGCTGCCTACGCCGCTCCGGCGCAAGCCCTGGGCGCCGCCGGAGGCATGCCTCCCCGCGAAGTGGTACTGCGCGTTTCCGCCTGGGACAAGGACAAGGCCGCAGTCGAACGTTTCTGCCGCGAGTTCTCGCCGCTGATTACCGCCGGTCCTCCCGGGATCACCGGCTATGCCGGTGCCCGGCCCAAACCGCGCCCGGTCCTATCCTATTGGCCCAGCAAGGTTTCGCGCGCGCGCGTTCCCGCCCGGGTCGATCTCAAGTCCGCGGAAGAGCTGGCGGCTGGTCCGCAGCGGGAGGCCGCGTGATCCACCTCAAGGACATCGCCCATGGGCGCAGCGGCGACAAGGGCGATCATGCGAACATCGGCGTCATCGCCTATACGCGGGCGGGCCATGCCTTTCTGGCGCGGGAGCTGACGCGGGAGAAGGTGGCGGATTGGTTCCATGCCCTGGCGCCTTCCGCCGTGGTACGCTACGAGTTGCCGCTCTTATTCGCTTTCAACTTCGTCCTCCGGGACGTGCTGGGCGGAGGCGCTTCCGATTCCTTGCGCACCGACACCCAAGGCAAGGTGCTGGCTACGGCCCTGTTGGAGATGCCGTTGCCTACGCCGGAATACCTGGCGGCCATGCTGCCGCCTGCGGAGAGGGGATAAAAGGATGATAAGGCGCGGGGATGCGGACGCAAACCAGGATGGCAAGGACGCCATGGACGCCATGGACGACAAATATCGCGATTACGTGATGCACAATGCCGAGCTGCTGGATGAATTGCGCGAACGCACGCGTTTCGCCCGCGGCGGCGGCGGTAAGGACGCCGTGGAGAAGCATGTGGCCCGCGGCAAGCTGCTGGCCCGCGACCGTATCTCCCTGCTGCTCGACGGCGATTCCGAATTCATGGAATTGTCCCCGCTGGCGGCCTGGGGCGTTTACGATGATGCCAGTCCCTGCGCGGGTATCGTTACCGGTATCGGCAAGGTGGCCGGAATCCCCTGCATGATCGTGGCCAATGACGCGACCGTGAAAGGCGGGACCTATTTCCCCCTGACGGTGCGGAAGCATCTGCGGGCCCAGGAAATCGCGGAGCAGAACCGTCTGCCTTGCATCTACCTGGTGGACAGCGGCGGCGCCTACCTGCCGATGCAGTCCGAGGTCTATCCCGATCGGTTCCATTTCGGCCGCATCTTCTACAACCAGGCCCGCATGAGCTCCCAGGGCATCCCCCAGATCGCGGTGGTGATGGGAAGCTGTACTGCGGGCGGAGCCTACATCCCGGCCATGAGCGATGAAACCGTCATCGTACGGAAGCAAGGGACGATTTTCCTGGCGGGACCTCCGCTGGTTAAGGCTTCGACGGGCGAAGAGGTGAGCGCGGAGGATCTGGGCGGCGGCGATATGCATACGCGCAAGTCCGGTGTGGCCGACTACCTGGCGGAAAACGATCAAGATGCCCTCCGCATCACGCGGGAGATCATGTCGGGAATCGCGCGCACCTGGAAGCGCGACGCCCTGTTCCCGCGCGCGGCGGAATGGCGCGAGCCGGATGCCAAGTGCGAGGATTTGCTGGGCCTGATCCCGAAGGATCTGCGTACGGCTTTTGACGTGCATCAGGTGATCGTGCGTATCACCGATGCGGCTTCCTTCCACGAGTTCAAACCCCTGTACGGCAAAACCATCGTGTGCGGATTCGCCTCCCTGCAGGGGTACCCGGTGGGCATCATCGGGAACAACGGAATCCTGTTCAGCGAAGGCGCGCTCAAGGCGGTGCACTTTATCCAGCTATGCGAGAAGCGCGGTACGCCGCTGATCTTCCTGCAGAACATCCCGGGTTTCATGGTGGGGAAGCATTTCGAGGAAGGCGGCATCGCCAAGCATGGCGCCAAACTGGTGACGGCCGTGGCAACCACCAAGGTTCCCATGCTCACCATCCTCACCGGTGGTTCCTTCGGCGCGGGCAACTACGCCATGGCCGGCCGCGCGTATGAGCCGCGCTTCCTGTTCTCATGGCCCAACTCGCGCATCTCTGTGATGGGCGGGCATCAAGCCTCGAAGGTATTGTCCCAGGTCAAAATCGATCAACTCAAGGCCCAGGGCCGCAAGCTTTCCGAAAAGGAAATCGAGGATCTGGAACGACCGATCGTGGAGGCATACGAGAAGGAAGGTTCGCCCTACCATGGCACCGCGCGGCTATGGGACGACGGCATCCTGAGCCCGTTGGAAACCCGCAAGGTGCTGGGCCAATGCCTGGAGGCGGTACGTCACGGGAATTGGAGCAACGGGCATGGTTTCGGATTGTTCCGGATGTAAGGGGGCGCGTTGGCCGCGGGGCGAAGGCTCCCGGGAATGCAAGTCCCTTACGATGTAATGTCATTGTCATGACCAGGGTTGTACTGACAATGACATTACACGAGGGGTTGGATGAATAAGCCGGAGAGGGTCGAGGGCATGCAGGCGTATCGGACCATTAAGGCAGTGAAGACCGGTTCCGTGCTGGAAATGATTTTGGCGCGCCCGGAAGTACGCAACGCATTCAATCCCGACCTCATCAGCGAACTCCACGCGGCTATAAGCGAAGCGGAGGCGGACCCGGGCCTGCGCCTGATCGTGTTGCGTGGCGAAGGGGGGACCTTCTGCAGCGGGGGCGACCTCAATTGGATGAAGGCCAGCCTGGATTTCACTCCCGAAGAGAACCGCAAGGACGCCGCCGATCTGTACGCGCTTTTCGACGCCTTGGATCGCTGCCGTTTGACCATAGTGGGCGTGGTAGAGGGTTTCGCTCTCGGCGGGGGCGTGGGATTGGTCAGCGTTTGCGATTACGTGATCGCTTCCGCCGACGCGAAGTTCTCCCTCTCGGAAGTGCGCGTGGGCCTGGTGCCCGCCTGCATCGGTCCTTTCGTGTTGCGCAAGATCGGCGCTTCCCATGCGCGGGCCCTGTTCCTGAGCTCGGAACGCTTCGACGCCGGGCGCGCCTTGTCTATCGGCCTGGTCCACGAGATCGCCAAGGATGCGGTATCCCTGGAAGCGGCCCTCGCGCGGGTTGGCCAAAGCATCTTGGCGGCCTCGCCCAATGCGCTTAGCGTGGCGAAGGAATTCCTGCGCGCCTTGGGCCGCAGCGCCCCCGAGGAACAGGGGCACCTCGCCATCCGTACCCTCGCCGATATCCGCGTCACGCCTCAGGCCCAGGAAGGCTTACGCGCCTTCCTGGAGAAGCGTCCTCCCGATTGGGAGAAGGGGCGGGCATGATCCGCCGCGACCCGCATGCCCGTGATCCGCGGGCCGGTAACCCTGCAACTGCGGCCGCGGCCACGCCGGTCCGATTCATCACCGCGGCCTCCCTCTTCGACGGTCATGACGCGGCCATCCACATCATGCGCCGGGTGCTGGTCTCCGAGGGCGCCGAGGTGGTACATCTCGGCCATGACCGGTCCGTACGCGACGTGGTCGATGCGGCCATCCAGGAGGATGCCCAGGGCATCGCGGTCTCCAGCTACCAGGGCGGCCACGTGGAATATTTCTCCTACATGGTGGAATCCCTTCGCGAGCGCGGCTGCGGCCATATCAAGGTCTACGGCGGCGGCGGCGGGGTGATCACCGCAGGCGAGGCCGCCCTGCTGCATAAGCGCGGCGTCTCCCGCATCTTCTCCCCCGAAGACGGTCGCACTCTCGGGCTCGAGGGCATGATCCGTTTCATGATCGAAGAGTGCCGGGCCAAACCGCCCCGCGCGCCCAAGGCCCTTCCCGCCCGCCTCTTGGCGACGGATTCCGCTACCCTGGGCCGGGCCCTGACCGTACTCGAACAAGGCGGGGCTCCCGCTGAAGCCATGGCCCGCGATATCGCCAAGCGCCTGCAACGCCGCAAGCCCTGCCCGGTGGTCGGCATCACCGGCACGGGAGGCGCGGGCAAGAGCTCGTTGGTGGATGAATTGCTGACGCGTTTCCTGGAAAGCTTCCCGGAGAAACACGTAGCGGTGATCTGCGTGGACCCCTCACGCCGCAAGACCGGAGGGGCCTTGCTGGGGGATCGTCTGCGCGTGAATGCGGCTTCCCGATCGGAACGGATTTTCTTCCGCTCCTTGGCAACGCGCAGGGCCCATGCGGCCATGAGCGGCATGGTCAAGGACGGCATCCGCCTATTGCAGGCAGCCGGTTTCGACCTGGTCATGCTGGAGACGGCCGGCATCGGGCAAAGCGATACCGAAGTCACAGAAGTAGCGGACACATCGCTTTACGTGATGACCCCGGAATACGGCGCGCCCAGCCAGCTCGAGAAGATCGGCATGCTCGACTACGCCGATTTCGTCGCGTTGAACAAGTTCGATAAGCACGGGGCCGAGGACGCCCTGCGCGACGTGCGCAAGGCTTGGCAGCGCAACCGCAAGACCTGGATGGAACCCTTGGAACAGCTCCCGGTATACGGCACCTGCGCCCATCGTTTCCAGGATCCGGGTACCCACGCCCTCTTCAATGCCTTGTTCCGCAAACTCGCGGCCTCGGGGCCGGGTTGGGAGTTCCCCGCTTGGCCCGAAGGCGAACCGGATCGCCGCGGCCTGATTCCGCGGGAACGCACCGATTACCTAAGGCGTATCGCCGCGAATGTGGAAGGCTACCATGCTGCCACGTCTTCCCAGGCGCAAGCCGCGGCCGAAGCGCAACACCTCGCCTTCGCCGCGGAAAAATTGCCGGATGGGCCGGAAAAAGAAGGCCTACGCGCCGCAGGGGAAATGAGCCTGGCGCTCCTCGATGCGGAGACGCGGCAAGGGTTGCAAGGCTTCGACGCACTACGCAAAGCCTATGCGGACGAGACGCAATCCTACCGGGTGCGCGACAAGGACATCGAAGTAGCCAACCATCTCGAATCCCTGAGCGGGCTGGCCATACCCAAGGTGAGCCTTCCCCTTACGGACAGCTGGGCCGATCGAGTGGCCTTTCTACGTTCCGAAAACGTCCCTGGCCGCTTCCCGTTTTCCGCCGGCGTATTCCCTTTCAAACGCGAGGGCGAAGACCCCACCCGCATGTTCGCGGGCGAAGGCGCCGCCGAACGCACCAATGCCCGCTTCCATTACGTGAGTAAAGGCCAAAAGGCCGTGCGCCTGTCCACGGCATTCGATTCCGTGACCCTGTACGGCGCCGATCCCGATCCCCGTCCCGACATCTACGGCAAGGTGGGTAACTCCGGGGTTTCGGTATGCTGCCTAGACGATGCCAAACGGCTCTACTCCGGTTTTGATCTATGCGCCCCGGATACTTCGGTATCCATGACCATCAATGGTCCCGCGCCCATCATCCTGGCCTTCTACCTGAATACCGCCGTAGACGCGGCCTGCGAACGCTGGCTTAAGGCGCAGGGCAAATGGGACAAGACCCGGGCCCGCATCGCGAAATGGTTCAAGGCGCGCGGCCTGGAACGCCCGGCCTACCGCGCCCCTAAGCTTCCCTCCGGCCACGACGGCTCCGGACTCGGTTTCCTGGGCCTTCCCGCCGATACCGTCATGGAAGCGACGGACTATTCCCGCATCCGCGACGAAGTCCTGCGGGCCGTGCGCGGCACCGTGCAGGCCGACATCCTCAAGGAGGATCAGGCCCAGAATACCTGCATCTTTTCCACGGAATTCTCCCTGCGCCTGATGGGGGATACCCAGGCGTTCTTCATCGCCAACGGGGTCCGCAATTTCTACAGCGTCAGCATCAGCGGCTACCATATCGCCGAGGCCGGGGCCAATCCCGTCACCCAATTGGCTTTGACCCTGGCCAATGGATTCACCTACGTCGAGTATTACCGAGCCCGCGGGATGGACGTGGCCGCATTCGCCCCCAACCTTTCCTTTTTCTTCTCCAACGGCCTCGATCCCGAATACGCCGTGCTCGGGCGCGTGGCCCGCCGCATCTGGGCCATCGCCATGCGCGATATCTACGGCGCAGATGAGCGCAGCCAGAAGCTCAAGTACCATATCCAGACTTCGGGCCGCTCCTTGCACGCGCGCGAGATCGATTTCAACGATATCCGGACCACCTTGCAGGCGCTGCTCGCCATCGGCGACAATTGCAATTCCCTGCACACCAACGCCTACGATGAAGCGGTGACCACGCCCACGGAAGCCTCGGTGCGCCGCGCCATCGCCATTCAGCTCGTCATCAACCGCGAGCTGGGCCTGGTGAAGAACGAGAACCCGGGCCAGGGGAGTTATTTCCTGACCGCGTTGGCCAACCAGGTCGAAGCCGAGGTGCTGAAAATCTTCCGCGAGCTGGATGCCCGTGGCGGCGTGTTGGGAGCGATGGAGACCAATTTCCAGCGCAGCCGCATCCAGGAAGAATCCATGCTGTACGAGCGCCGCAAGCATACCGGCGAGCTGCCGATCGTAGGGGTCAATACCTTCCTGAATCCGGTCGGGGACGGCGCGCCGCCCGCGCCGGAATTGATACGCAGCACCCCGGCGGAAAAACGCGCCCAGGTGGCCCAGGTCAAATCCTACGGCAAGCGCTTTCCGGATGAGGGCGCGGCAGCGCTCGAACGCCTGAAGGCCGCGGCCCGCAAGGGCGAAAACATGTTCGGGGAATTGCTCGAAGCGGCCAAGTTCTGTACCTTGGGTACCATCTCCAAGGCCCTGTTCGAAGTCGGCGGCGCCTATCGCCGCAATACCTAGAGCACCAATCTCCAGCGAACCCGCCGTATCGTCAAGTCAGCCCGGCGATCTCCAC
>JAHFCH010000148.1 GCA_023249635.1 Fibrobacterota bacterium | reverse complement strand
AGGCAGGGCCTTTGCGCGGGGTGATTTCCGTTCCCAGGCTCCGGGCGCAACCTATCTTTTCCTGGGCATACCCGCCACGTCATTCAACCTTTCCGAAACCGACATGCAGGATATCGACACCCTCGCGCGTCAGGGGCATCGCGTGGCCGCTTCCTTCGCGCCCCAGGCATTCTCCCATGGTGATGCCGCCGGTTTACGCGACCAGGGCCTGTTGGCACCGGAACCGCGTTCCGCCAAGGCGGATTCGACCGGGGATAGCGGCAAGGTAGCGGGTAAAATCGCATACCCGCGCATGTGGCATCCGCCGGGCAAGCCCCGAAAGGCTATCGCGCCCAAGCGGCCATGGGGCTTCAGGCTCCGCATGGATACGACCTTCGCGGAAGGCGCGCGCTCCTCGGCCTTGGCCCTGGGTAACATTCCCGATACGGTGGCCTGGCTGAGCGGGTTGTATTTCGACAGCCTTTCCGAGGGTTGGTACCCGGCATATACGCGCAACGGTTTGGCGGTGGTCATCGAACGGAAAGCGGGGACGGGATCGATGCTTTTGGCATCGGACAGCTATTTCGCCAGCAATGAGGCCCAACGCGGGCGCCCACCGGCGCGCCTGGCGGCCCGCATGCTCGGCGCCGGGACGCGTATCTGGTTCGACGAGCGCCACCTGGGGGTGCGCCAGGACGATGCCATCGCCGATTTGCTCGAGCGGCATAATCTCCACTGGATGCTCCCTTCACTCCTGCTCCTCTTCGGACTCTTCGTCTGGGAAACGCGCGCCCGGCTTACCCCGCCCTCCCGCCGGGATTCAGCCATGCCGGCCGCTACCGATCCGCGCACCGCCATGGCGGGCCTGCTGCGCCGCAACCTGGGCGACCGTGGCGTATTGTCCTCGGGCTATGCGCTCTGGAAAGAAGCCGCGGCCCGCAAGCGCCCTCCCACTGCCGCGGAAGCATCCGAAATCCAAACCATCCTTTCCCGCCGCCCCGCCGGGCCGTACCCTCTCGCCTCCGCCTACGCGGAAATCCAGGCCATCCTCAACCGAAGGAAACGCAAGTGAACGTCACTCCCGAAGCCATGAAAAGCCTGTTGGCGGATACCCGCCGCGAAGTCCGGAAAATCATCATCGGGCAGGAGGACGTAATCGATCTCTGCCTGGTGACGCTCCTCGCGGGCCAGCATGCCCTGGTGGAAGGCGTGCCGGGCGTGGCCAAGACCCTGTTGGTACGCACCCTGGCCCTGGTGCTGGGCTGCGAGTTCGGACGCATCCAATTCACCCCCGACCTGATGCCTTCGGACATCACCGGTACCAACATCTTCAACCTGAAAAAGCAGGAGTTCGAACTCATCCGCGGACCCATCTTCACCTCCTTCCTGCTCGCGGATGAAATCAACCGCGCCCCGGCCAAGACCCAATCGGCGTTGTTGCAGGCGATGCAAGAGCGCCATGTGACCATTGATCGCGGCACCTACGCCCTGGATGCGAATTTCACGGTGTTCGCCACCCAGAATCCCGTCGAGCACGAGGGCACCTATCCCCTGCCCGAAGCCCAGAAGGATCGCTTCCTGCTCAAGATCAGCATGGGCTACCCGGGTAAAGAGGATGAAGAGGAACTCGCGCGCCGCACCCTGGGGGATGATGCCCCGGCCGTGGTCGCCGAGCGCGGAGGCTTGTCCCGCTTGATGACGGCGGAGGCCTTGACGGGTTTCCGCGCGGGACTACAGGCGATAACGCTCAAGCCCGAGTTGATCGCCTATGGCGTGGAGATTGTGCGCAAGACCCGCGCCCATGAAAGCATCCTGGTGGGCGCGGGTCCGCGCGCGACCCAGAGCCTTTTACTCGCCGCCCGGGCCCTGGCGGTGGTCAACGGCCAGGATTTCGTAACCCCGGACGATATCCGCCACCTCGCCTTGCCGGTGTTGGAGCATCGCATTTCCTTGCGGCCCGAATTCGAAATCGAAGGAATGCGCGTCGAAGAGGCCATCGAGGACATCCTCAAATCCACGGCGGTTCCGCGGTGAAATCCGTACCCGGAGGCATGCCCTGATCGCCCCAAGAGGCCCGCTGCTGTGGGTGGCGGGGTTATGGGTGGCGCCGCTGAATCTGATCGCGGTGCTCTACCCTTCCCATGCCCTTCTCTGCATCGGAGCCACGCTGCCCGCCTTCGCCATGGCGCTTTGGGACGCTCTGCGCCTGCGCGGGCGACTGGATGGACTGCGGGCGGTCTTCCCGGCCTCGTCGCGATTCACCCTCTCGCGCTCTGCTTCCCTTCCCTTCAGCCTGGAAGGATCGATCGTGGGGCCGCTGCGCGCCCGATTGGCCCTGGAATTGCCCGCGCTGCTGGCGCCGGAATTGGCCGTCCTGGATCTCGATTTGAGCCCGGGGGCCGGAACCTGGGCCTTCTCCGTCGGGGTAACACCCATGCGACGGGGCCGCTCAAGGACCGGCCGTTATGCGCTGGAAACGGTTTCCCGCCTGGGATTGTGGAGCTTGCGGAAATCCGATCGCGCGGAGTGCGAAGTGCGGGTGTACCCGGGTCTGGGCGGGAAATCGGGTAAAGCCGCCTTGCCCGAGACCCTGCCGCAACCGGGAACCCATCGGCGACGCCAGGCGGGCAAGGGACGGGAGTTCGACAAGCTGCGGGAATACCTGCACGGGGACGATTACCACGATATCCATTGGAAGGCCACGGCCAAACGCGGTTTTCCGGTGACCAAGACCTTCCAGGTCGAGAATACCCAGCAGGTGTACCTGGTGGTGGACGCATCGCGACTCGGCGCGGTTCCGCTGTTCGCTTCGCCTTCCGATCCCGCCGCCGGCCACGCTCCCTTGCCCCTGGAATATTTCCTGCGCACCGCTTTGCGGCTGGGCATGGCCGCTGAGAGGCAGGGCGATCGCTATGGACTGATGCTGTTTGCCGATCGGCCCACGGCTTTCCTGCGGGCGGGCAAGGGGAAGCCCCATTACGGCCGCTTCCGCGATACCCTGGCGGCCCTGGAAAGCGCCGAGTCCAGCCCGGATTATTCCGAAGTCTTTACCTCCTTGCGCCTACGCCTGCGCAAGCGCGCCATGATCATTTTCCTATGCTCCCTGGACGAACCCGCGTTGGCGGAGAGCTTCGCCGAAGGGGTGGGTCTCATCAGCCGGCAGCATTTGGTTTCCGTGGTCTCGCTGCGTTCCCCCGCCCTGCAACCCATCTTCCAAGGCGTACTGCCGGGTTCGGATGGCGAAGTCGCCGCGCGCCTGGCCGATCAGGTACGTCTGCGCCAGGCCGATCGGGTTGCCGCCGCGCTGCGCGGTCGCGGGGCGGAATTCAAGGCCTGGGAACCGGGCCGCCTTTCCGCCGAAGCCGTTGCCGCGTATTTGGACGCCAAACGCAGACGGGTGGTTTCATGATCCTGGACCTGGATCGATTCATCGAAAGGGAACAACCGCGTTGGCGCGAATTGGAAGCCATGCTGGGAAAGTTGGAAGCGGCCCCGGGGGTACGCCTCGATCTGGACGGCTCATTGCGCCTGCATTACCTGTACCAGAAAGCCGGCGCCGATCTGGCCAAGGTTCGCGGCCAGAGCGCGGCGCCGCAACTGCGGGCCTACCTGGAGGCCTTGGTGGCCCGGGCCTACGCCGAGATCCATGAGAACCGCGCTCGGGCGTCGGCGTTCTCCCCCCGGCGTTTCTTCACGCGGGATTTTCCCGCCGCTTTCCGCCGCAACCTCGCCGCCTTCTGGCTGGCCGTGGCGGTGACCCTGGCGGGCTCGGCCGCGGGCGGGGCCCTGGTGCGCTGGGATCCGGAAGCCAAGGAAGTGCTGCTCCCCTTCGATCATCTGATGGGAAGCCCGCGGGAGCGCGTCGCGCGCGAAGAGGGTTCTCCCGATAGGATTCTACGCCAACCCAAATCCTATTTCTCCTCCTACCTGATGACGAACAACATCAAGGTGGCCATTCTCACCTTGGTAACGGGATTCGCTTTCGGTTTCGGGCCGTTGGTATTGCTGTTCTACAACGGAGTGGTTCTGGGCGCGGTGGCTTACGATTACCTGGCCGCGGGACAAGGCCGCTTCCTGGCCGGATGGCTGCTGCCCCATGGCTCCTTCGAGATCCCGGCCATCCTCATCGCCGGGCAAGCGGGATTCCTGCTCGGGGCGCAGTTGCTCAAGGGTTCCCGGGACGGCGGCTCTATGCGACGCTTACGCGCGGCCGCCCCCGACGCGGTCATCCTCGTCGGCGGCCTCGCCGCCATGCTGGTCTGGGCCGGCATCGTGGAAGCCTTCTTCTCCCAATACCATGAACCCGTGCTTCCCTACGCCGTCAAGATAGGCTTCGGATGCGTGGAACTGACCGCCTTGGCGGCCTATCTGGGCTGGGCGGGCCGGCGCAAGCCGGAGGAAAAATTACCGTGACCGGTGCCGCTACGCATACCGCGGAGTTCCGCACTCCCGAGAATCTGGTCTTCTCGGTGACCCTCGCGGGCCCGGCTATCCGCTTCGTGGCGTGGCTTATCGACATGCTGGTAATCGCGGCCGCCGCATCCCTGTTCGGGCGCATGCTGACTCTGCTAAGCGTGTTCAGCGAGGACATCGCCGGCGCGGTGCTGACCCTCACCTACTTCGCGGTCTCCGTGGGCTACGGCATGGCGATGGAATGGTTCAACCACGGACAGACGCTGGGCAAGCGCGTCATGCGCCTCCGCGTGCTCGACTCCCAGGGACTCCGGCTACGGGGCTACCAGGTGGTCATCCGCAACCTGTTCCGCTTCCTGGATATGCTGCCCGCGGGATATCTGGTGGGAGGCGCGGCCTGCCTGCTCACGCGCCGCTGCCAACGGCTCGGTGACATGGCGGCCAATACCATCGTCATCCGCAACGCCGAACCCGGCCGTCCCGATTTGGCGAAGGTCGCCGCAGGGAAGTTCAATTCCTTCCTGGGCTATCGCCACCTGGGGGCGCGCCTACGGCAGCAAGTGGAAGCCGGAGAGGCCGCCATCGCGTTCCAGGCCCTGCTGCGGCGGGATGAATTGGGGGATGCGGAGCGCGTGGCACTGTTCCGGGAATTGAAAGAGCATTTCGCGGCGCTGGCGCCGTTCCCGCCCGAAGCCGTGGAAGGGATTCCGGACGAGCAGTACGTCCGCAACGTGGTGGATATCCTTTACCGCTGAAGGCTTACCCTGCGAAAGGGTCAGCGATACGCGTTCCAGAAGAAATACAACGTCATGCCTACCGCCAGGCTGGAGATGGCGATCCTGACTTTCGCCTGATCCACCTTCTGAACGTAATGGCCGGCGGCGAATCCGCCCAGGATGCATCCCGCCGTCATCACCAGCCCATGGGCCCATGGGACCTTTCCGGTGGCGACGAAGATGATCACGCCGATGCCGTTGATGATGGTGACGAGCAGAGTCTTCAAGGCGTTCATCTCGTGGATGTCCCGCATCCCGATCAAGGTGAGCACGGCCAAGGTCATGATGCCCATCCCGCCCCCGAAGTACCCGCCGTACACGGCGATGAGGAACAGGAACAGGCGAACCAGGACCGGAGGGAAAGGCGCCTCGTTTCCGCGCTGGGCGGATAAAGCGTCGGTGATGCGGCGGCCGCCTAGAAACAAGGTGGTCGCGAAGAGCATGAGCCAGGGAAGCAGCGCCATGAAAAAATGGTTGGTGGTGAAGAGCAGCAAGGCCGCGCCCAGGGCGCTCCCGCATACCACCACCACGATGTAGGATTTCAGCGGATGTCTTTCGCTACGCAGGTTGCGGCGATACGCGTAGAGCGCCGCGATCAATCCGGGCCATACCGCGATGGTTCCGCCCGTATTCGCCAGGATAGGAGGGCTGCCGGCCCAAATCAGCGCGGGCAGGGTGATGAAGCCGCCACCGCCGGCGAGGGCATTGAGGCCCCCGGCCGCGGCTCCCGCGAAGAACAGCACGAGAATTTCCGTGAGGGTCATCCTCTAGCAAGGATACAAATTCACCGCTGCGCCAAGTACGCCCGCCACCCGCCGAGGGAAGTGATGTCGAGGGCATCCGCCACCGCCCAGGACTCGCACAGGAACCCTTTCACCTTCTCCCCGGATTCCAATTCCAGGGTCCCGATGCAGAGCGGTTCCAGAACGCGATCGAGGAAAGCCCCCATGGCGGCATGGCTCATTTCCCACACCTCCATTTCCAACGCCCCGCCATTCTCTCCCCGTACGATTCCGGGAAAGCGGCGGCCCGGTCTTTCCAAGGCGTACATGCGGTAACTTGGTGCGGTCCGGACCGTTCCCGCCAAGCGGGCGCCCAGATCAAGCAATTGCCCGTTCAACGGTTGGCCGGAGAGATGCAGGCCCGCGACGGCCACGCGTGCCGGCCGCGCCGCCGGCTGTGGGGGTTCCTCGACGGCCGTGGTCGCGGATAAAGCTGGGAGCGGATGCGTGCTCGCACCCAAGGTCAAACCGGTGGCGGCGTGGAAGGCGGCTCCCAGGGTAGCCAGGGCCCCTTCGCGGAAGGCCGGGGCGATCAAGGTGACACCAAAAGGAAGCCCGTTGGCCTTGCGTGCCGCCGGTACCGCCAGGGCGCATAGGTCAAGCAGGTTAACGAAATTCGTGTACATACCCAGCTTGGAATTGAGCGCGATGGGATCGGCCTCGACCTGGTCGCGCGTGAAATGCGTAGGCGCGGTGGGTACCAATAAGACTTCCATCCCACGGAAAAGGCTCTCGCAACGGGCGCGCAATTCCTGCAGCCGGTAGAAGGCGCGGAAGGCATCCTCGGCCGTCTGGTCTCCCGCCCGTTGCATGATTTCCCGGATCACGGGGAGCACATCCCCGGGATGCCGCTCCAGGAATTCCCCGAAGGCTGCTTTCCGTTCGGCCAACCACGGTCCTTGGTACAGGAGGCGCGCGGCTTCGGAGAAAGTCGCGAAGGGGATTTCCACCCGCATGCCGCCCAGGGCCGTAAGACGCGCCTCGGCGGCGCGGAACAATTCCGCCGATTCACCGTCGCCGCAGAAATCGAGATGCGCCGGATCCGGCACGCCGAATTGGAATCGGCCCGGGGCGCGGGGGGAAAACGCGAAACTCTCTTTAACACTCTCGGGGGGGACTGTGCGTGAGTAGGGATCCAGGGGATCGGCGCCGCGGCAATGGTCCAAAGCCTGGAAGGCGTCCTCGCAGGTCAACGCGAACACGGAGACGCAATCCAAGGAGCGGCAGGCGGGGAAAACGCCTTGCGCACTGATGACGCCGCGGCTCGGTTTCAGGCCTACGACGTTGGTGAACCCGGCCGGGATGCGCCCCGATCCCGCCGTATCCGTGCCCAGGGAAAAGGAAACCAGTCCCGCCGAGACCGCTGCTGCCGAGCCCGAACTTGATCCTCCCGGGAGGTAACTTGCATGGAACGGGTTACGTACCGTCCCGTAGGGGGAACGGGTTCCCACCAGACCGGTGGCGAATTGATCCATGTTCGTCTTGCCGATCAGGATGGCGCCCGCCGCCTCCAGGCGTGCGACCACCGTAGCCGTGGTTTCAGGGCGATAGGCGAAGGCCGGGCATGCCGCAGTGGTATCCATACCCTCGACGTCGATATTGTCTTTGACCGCGAAAGGGACCCCGAAGAGCGGGAACCGGAGAAAGCCGCCCTGCCCTTGCGCCCAGGCCTTTTCCAGCGACCTGGCCCTGCCAAGCACCTGTTCCCAGGGAACCCTGAAAATCCATAGGGCGGGATCGGAGTAATCGTCCAGTCGCTTCTGTAGCTCTCCCAGAAACGGCATCAGCCGCCCGGCATCCACCACGAAGCGCGCCCGCAACGACCTCAGGTCCAGACTGCCGCATTGATTGTTCAGACCCACAGGAATCCTCCGCTTCAAGCGTAAGGAATAAGAGCAAGTTCCCGACCACTTCCCCATAAATGCCAATACCGGCAGCGTAGTCCGATTATTGCGACAATTACCCCGGACAATCCCATTCTGGAATAAGATTGGCGGGTTATTCGTTGCCTATTCATGCCTATTGACGACACTTAATTCCAATTCCCAGATCCACCCTGCCCTTTTGTGACAAATCTCCTCCGGAACCGCCGTTATTGGGCTTATCCGCGGAAATCCCATTGGTACGCGGATTGCATTCCTTTGGGCAAACCTCCTGGGAGATTCCATGCCAGATATCAATGAGCAACGGATACGCGGTCAATTTTTCGGCGTCCTGAAATTCCTCGGGGCCCTGGTGCTTCTCCTCATGGGGCTGCATGCCGCCAACGCTGCCGCGCCCGCAACGCCTGCTGTGCCCCTCAAGGTGGCTTACAGCGATTGGCCGGGTTGGGTGGCCTGGGACATCGCCGTGCAAAAAGGCTGGTTCAAGGAAGCCGGCGTGGACGTGGAATTCGTGTGGTTCGAATACGTGCCTTCCATGGACGCGTATTCCGCCGGCAAGGTCGATGCGGTATGCATGACCAACGGCGACGCCCTGGTCACGGGCGCTAACGGCAAAGTCTCCAAAGGCATCCTGCTGAACGATTTCAGCAATGGCAACGACATGGTGGTGGCCAAGGCCGGCATCAAGTCGATGAAGGATCTCAAGGGGAAGAAGATCGGCGTCGAAGTCGGCTTCGTGGATCACCTGCTCGTGCTCAAGGCCCTGGAAGCCGCGGGCATGACCGAGAAGGACGTGACCCTGGTGAACATGCCCACCAACCAGACCGCGCAAGGTTTGGCTTCGGGCTCCGTAGACGCCATCGCGGCCTGGCAGCCCAACTCGGGCCAAGCGCTGAAGGAAGTGCCCGGATCGACGGCCATCTTCACCAGCGCCAACGCCCCCGGTCTCATCTATGATCTTTTGTACGTAAGCCCGGAAAGCCTGGCCAAACGCAAGGCCGATTGGAAAAAGGTGACCAAGGTCTGGTTCAAGGTCGTGGATTATCTTAAGGACGAGAAGAACAAGGCGGAGTACCTGAAGATCATGAGCGCCCGCGTGGGCCTGAAGCCGGAAGCCTACGAACCGCTGATGAAGGGCACGCATTTCCTGGATGCTGCGGAGAACAAGAAGCATTTCACGGCGGGCAAGGGCCTGGAATCGGTTTTCGGCTCCTCCTCCATCGTGGATGATTTCAACGTCAAGAACGCCGTATACAAGAAGGCCCAGGATGTGGGCGGCTACCTCGACGGGAGCCTGATATCGGACGCGAAGTAAGCGAGCCGGTGCGCGCGGAACCCCCGCGCGAATCGATTCCGACTCCTCCCGGCCCCGGCCCCCGCGAAGGCGGGCGGCGCAGGGAGAAGCCTCCTACCTACCCCGGCTCGGCCTTCCAGGTGCGCAAGCCGTTGGGCCGCCGCGCCAATGCCTGGCTGGCCTTGGGAGCGTTTCTGCTCCCGCTGTTGGCCTGGTGCGCGGTCAGCTACCTGCCCTTCGTTTGGCATCCCATGGTCACCGTTAGCGATCCCGGATCGGTGGACTACTTCCAAAAGGGCATGCAGGTCGAGCGCCACGAATTCCGGGAAGAGAACCGCAAGGCCGTCGCGGAAGGCCGCCCCCAGGCATCCGGCACGCGCGAGAATCCGGTCTACCTTCCCGCTCCGCATCTCGTCGCCAAGGCGCTGGTGACCGCCTTTCGGACCCCGCCGCAACGCGCCGGCGATCCCTGGCTACACGAAAGCCTCGGGCACAGCATCCGCATCATCGTACTGGGTTTTCTGCTCTCCGCGGTATTCGGCGTTCCGCTCGGCCTCATTTGCGGCAGCTTCGCCTTGGCTTCGCGGCTTTCCGAACCCTTCGTGGATTTCATCCGCTACATGCCCGCGCCGGTCTTCGGAGCGCTGTGCGTGGCCATCCTCGGCATCGATGACGCGCCCAAGGTGGCTATCATCTTCATCGGTACCTTTTTCCAGATGGTGCTGGTGGTCGCCAATACCACCCGCGGCCTGCCGCCCGCGCTGCTAGAAGCGGCGCAGACCCTGGGCGCCAAGCGCCGTCAATTGGTCATGAACGTGGTGCTGCCGGGCGTGCTCCCCTTGATTTACAGGGATATGCGCATCCTGCTGGGCTGGGCCTGGACCTACCTGATAGTCGCCGAGCTGATCGGGGCCAGCTCGGGCATCAGCTTTTTCATTTACCAGCAGGCGAAGTACCGGAATTACGACAACGTCTACGCCGCCATCATCCTCATCGGGTTGATCGGATTGCTGACCGATCTGGCCTTAAAGGGACTGGGGAGGAAATTCTTCCCCTGGGAGAAGGAGGCGTAACGTGGAAGAGACCTTACGGCTCCCGGATTACCGTGATCTCTCGCCGGAATTGTCGGAACGTTTCCGTACCATCGCGGAACGGGAAACCATTCTGGAGATCCGCGATCTGCGCAAGGATTTTGTCGGGCCCAAAGGCGCGGCAGCCATGCCACCCGTGCTGGGCGGGGTTTCTTTCGAGGTCAAGCGGCGCGAATTCATCTGTATCATCGGCGCTTCGGGCTGCGGAAAGTCCACCCTGCTGCGCATCCTGGGGGGCCTGGAGCCCCGCAGCGGCGGCGAAGTCCTGATGAACGGCAAGGTGGTGGCGGGCCCGGGAGCCGATCGCGGCATGGTCTTCCAGGAGTACACCCTGTTCCCGTGGCTCACCGTAAAGCAGAACGTCATGTTCGGGCCGCGCATGTCGGGCCGGGGCCGGGACGCTTCCGAAGCGGAAGCCTTGCAATGGCTGGATATGGTGGGCCTTACCGAACGCGCCAATGCCTGGCCCCATCAGCTTTCCGGAGGCATGAAGCAGCGTGTCGCCATCGCCCGCTCCTTGGCCAATTATCCCGCCATCCTATTGATGGACGAACCCTTCGGCGCGCTGGACGCGCAAACCCGCAGCCAGATGCAGCGGCACCTGCTGCAAATCTGGAAGAACGTGGACGTGACCGTCCTGTTCGTGACCCATGACCTGGACGAAGCTATCTTGCTGGCCGATCGTATCGTGGTGCTTGGGGCGCGGCCGGGCCGCATCCTGGAAGTCATCAAGGTGCCGGTGGACCGTCCGCGGCATGCGGGCCAATCTCTGTCGCCCCATTTCCTTGCGGCCAAAAAGCGGTTGGAGCAATTGATCCACCCCGATGATCCGGAAGGGGATAAGGATTTGCCCCTGATCAGGATGACCCGCGTCGGCGACGACGCGGAAGCGTGAAAGAAGCCTTATGCCCGAAGAGAATACGCTTTTGTCCGATGTCCTGCGGGGCGGAGCCATGTGGTCCTGGACCTTGAAACGGGGCACGGCCCTACGCCTTACGGACGTGGACGGCGGGGCCAACGTATCCGCGCTGCTGCTCAACGCCGACGCTCCCCTGGAACGCTACAACATGCCGGATACCCTGAAGGCCCAATTCATCGCCTACCTCACCCGCGGCAACGTTCTGTATTCCGACATGGGCCGCGTGTTGGCTTCGATTACCGAGGATTCTTGCGGATGGCATGATACCTTGTGCGGCGCGACGGACGCGAAAATGACCGATGCCAAATACGGCGCCACCACCTACCAGAATCAGCGCAATGACATGTACCGGAACGGCCGGGATAATTTCCTGGTGGAGTTGGGGAAGTACGGGCTGGGACGGCGCGATATGCCCGTGCCTGTAAACTTCTTTTCCAAGGTCGTGGTCGATGACGAGGGAAACCTGCGTTGGCAGCCGGGGCATTCCAAAGCCGGCGTTACCGTGGAATTACGGGCGGAGATGAACGTCCTCGTGGTGCTTTCCAATACCCCCCATCCCCTGGATCCCTCGGCGACGTATGCCCCCAAACCTGTGCGCCTGCAGATCAAACGCGTGCCCCCTCCCGCGGCCGACGATGCCTGCCGCTTATTCCGGCCCGAGAACGGGCGCGGCTTCGCCAACACCGAATCCCTGTTCCGCTAAAGGAATCCGGATATGCCCACCCTCATCTATACCGAAAGCGGACTGCACCCCCGGGACGCGGTCCATGACGAAACCGTCCCCGCCGGCAAAGGCTGGTTGCACCCGCTCAAGGCCGGCCAATACTTCCGGATCCTGGATCTGGAAGGCAACCAGGCGGTCGACACATTGTTCTTCAATGCCGCCGATCCCGGTGATCGCTATGATGCGGTCAACACCATCCGGTCGCAAGGCAACATCTTCCTGACCACGGGCACCCGCCTGCTTTCCAGCGAAGGCAATCTGCTCCTGACCATCACGGCGGATACCTGCGGCCGACACGATACCCTCGGCGGGGCCTGCTCGGCGGAAAGCAATACCGTGCGCTATTCGCTGGACAAGAAGCATATGCACAGTTGCCGTGACAGTTTCCTGCTGGCGCTTTCCCGCAATCCGCAAGGCATGGGCAAACGCGATCTGGCCAGCAATATCAATTTCTTCATGAACGTCCCGGTGACCCCCAAGGGCGAACTCACCTTCGCCGACGGGGTTTCCGCGCCGGGTAAGTACGTGGAGATGCGCGCGGAGATGGACGTGATGGTCCTGATTTCCAATTGCCCGCAATTGAACAATCCCTGCAACGCGTATAACCCCACCCCCATCCGCTTGCTGGTCTGGGACTCCCCCGCCAAGGCGGATTGAAACCATGTTCGATAAAGTCCTGATCGCCAATCGCGGCGAAATCGCCTGCCGTATCGCGCGCACTTTGCGCAAGCTGGGCATCGGTTCCGTAGCCGTCTACTCCGAAGCCGATGCGGGTTCGCTTCACGTTTCCGCCTGCGATGAATCCGTGCTGATCGGCCCGCCGCAACCCGCCTCCAGTTACCTGGATGTTACCCGCATCCTGGATGCCGCGCGCGCCACCGGGGCCCGGGCCATCCATCCCGGCTACGGCTTCTTGAGCGAGAACGCGGCCTTCGCCGAGGCATGCGAGGCCGCCGGCATCGCTTTCATCGGGCCGACGCCGGCGCAGATGCGCGACTTCGGCCTCAAACATACAGCCCGCGCCCTGGCCGAGAAAAGCGGCGTTCCCTTGCTTCCCGGCACCGGACTCCTGACCGACGTGGCCGACGCCATCGCCCAAGCCAACCGCATCGGGTATCCGGTGATGCTCAAGAGCACGGCGGGCGGAGGCGGCATCGGCATGCAGGCCGTAGCGGACGGGGCCCAATTGGCGGCCGCCTGGGAAACCGTAAGCCGGCTCTCCCAAAGCAACTTCAAGCATGGCGGCCTGTACCTGGAGAAATACGTCGCCCGCGCCCGCCACGTGGAAGTGCAGGTATTCGGGGACGGCAAAGGCAAGGTATTGGCGCTGGGAGAACGGGATTGCTCGGCCCAACGCCGCAATCAGAAAGTGCTGGAAGAAACCCCGGCCCCGGGCCTCTCCGCGTCCCTGCGTTCGGCCCTCCACGAAGCCGCCGTACGCCTTTGCCGCAGCGTGGCCTATCGCGGCGCGGGAACGGTCGAATTCGTGCTCGATGCCGACAAGGAGGGTTTTTATTTCCTCGAGGTCAATACGCGCCTGCAAGTGGAGCACGGGGTTACCGAAGAGGTGACGGGCATTGATCTGGTGGCCTGGATGATCAAGTTGGCGGCCGGTGAACTCGGGGATCTCGAACGGCTGCGGCCTGCGCCTTCCGGCGCGTCCATCCAGGCCCGGGTGTACGCCGAAAACCCGCGGCTTGATTTCCGCCCCAGTTCCGGTCTGCTCACCGAAGTCGAATTCCCGCCCGATACGCGCGTGGATACCTGGGTGGAACGCGGCAGCGAGATTTCCCCCTTCTATGACCCGTTGCTGGCGAAGATCATCGCCCGCGGAGAAAATAGGGCCGAAGCGCTGGCGAATCTACGGCGCGCGCTGGCGGAAACGCGATTGGGCGGAATCGAAACCAATCTGGAATTCCTTCGCGCGGTGGCGGCCTCGCCCCTATTCGCCGAAGGCCGCATGACCACGCGGGCCCTGGCGGGATTCGCCTATGCTTCGGACACGCTCGACGTGCTGACTCCTGGAGCGCAGACCACGGTGCAGGATTATCCCGGCCGCATCGGGCATTGGGACGTGGGTGTACCGCCCTCCGGACCTTTCGACCCGCTGGCTTTCCGCTTGGCCAACCGGCTGGCCGGCAATCCCGCCGAGGCCGCCGGCCTGGAGATCACCGTTGCCGGCCCCAGCCTGCGCTTCAACCGCGCCAGCGAAGCCGTAGTAACTGGCGCGTTACTGTCATGCAGCCTCGTCGTGGACGGAGTCGAGAACGAGATTCCCATGTGGACCTGCTTCGGGATCCCCGCCGGGGCTACCCTTAAGCTCGGCGCCATTTCCGGGTCGGGAATGCGCGCCTACCTGGCCGTAGCGGGCGGCATCGCCTGCCCGCAATATCTGGGCAGCCGCTCCACCTTCACGCTGGGGAATTTCGGCGGCCACGGAGGGCGGGCCCTACGCGCCGGCGACGTTCTCCCCCTGGGCACGGTCGCTCCGGAGGCATTCGGCGCAGCCCCTGACCAGGGGTTGACCGCCGCCGCACCGGTTTCCCTACCCCCTTCCCTGCGCCCTTCCATCCCCCGCGCTTGGGACATCGGCGTCTTGTACGGGCCCCACGGCGCCCCGGATTATTTCACTCCCGGCGACATCGACATGTTCTTCGCTACCGCGTGGGAGGTCCACTACAATTCCAACCGCACCGGCGTACGCCTGGTGGGGCCGAAACCGGAATGGGCCAGGGCCGACGGCGGCGAGGCCGGTCTGCATCCTTCCAACATCCACGATAACGCTTATGCCATCGGCGCGGTCGATTTCACCGGCGATATGCCTATCCTGTTGGGCCCCGATGGACCTAGCCTGGGGGGCTTCGTATGCCCGGCCACCCTCGTGCAGGCCGAGTTGTGGAAGATGGGGCAATTGAAGCCCGGCGATACCGTCCGCTTCCGCCGATTGAGCCTCGATCAGGCGCGCGCCTTGGAGCGCGCCCAAGAGGCGCTGATCGCCGAGGCCGTGCCGGGCCCGTCCGGTTCTACGCCGGCGCAGGCGCAAAAATCCCCTTCCGAATCCGGGGTCTTCGCATTTCCCGCGACCGCCTTCGGACCGGAACGCTGCATCCTCCACGAAATCCCCGCCCGCGGATCCTTGCCCGAGGTACGCTACCGCCGCAGCGGCGATCGCAACCTGCTGGTGGAATACGGGGCGCCGGTGCTCGATCTCGCGTTGCGGTTCCGGGTCCACGTGCTCATGGAGCATGTGCAATCGCTGGAATTGGCGGGCGTACTCGATCTGACTCCGGGCATCCGTTCCCTGCAAATCCATTTCGACGGGCGCAGGCTGCCCATGGAAAACCTGCTGCGCATCCTGGTGGAATCGGAATCCGATTTGCCGGATCCGGAGGAGATGGAAATCCCGTCCCGCACCGTGCATATGCCTCTCTCGTGGGATGATGAGGCGACGCATGCCGTCATCCGCAAATACATGCAGTCGGTCCGCGCCGACGCCCCCTGGTGCCCGAGCAATATCGAATTCATCCGGCGCATCAACGGCCTGGAAGATACCGAGGCGGTCCGGCGCGTCATGTTCGACGCGGAATTCCTCGTGCTCGGCCTCGGCGACGTATACCTGGGCGCCCCCGTGGCGACCCCGCTCGATCCCCGGCATCGCATGGTGACGACCAAGTACAACCCCGCGCGCACCTGGACGGTGGATAATGTGGTGGGTATCGGCGGCGCCTACATGTGCATCTACGGCATGGAAGGCCCGGGCGGCTACCAGTTGTTCGGGCGCACTTGCCAGGTCTGGAACGCCTGGCGCCAGACCCGCGAGTTCACGGACGGCAAGCCATGGCTGTTGCGTTTCTTCGATCGCATCCGCTTCTATCCGGTCTCCGGAGCGGAACTGCTGGAATTCCGCGCCAAGTTCCTGCGCGGTCAGGCAGAGCTACGGATTGAGGAAGGTTCCTTCCGCTTGAGCGAATATGATCGTTTCCTGAAAGACAATGGTGCGTCCATCGCCGCATTCCGGGAAACGCAACGTCGCGCTTTCGGTGAGGAACGGGAGCGTTGGAAAGCCGCAGGCCCCGCGGTGGACTCGGCATCGGCCCAAGGTAACCTGGACGTTACCCAGGATCAGACCGGCATCCCGGTGGATGCCCAGATTTCCGGCAGCGTTTGGAAGGTACTGGTCTCCCCTGGAGAGACGGTGGCCGCGGATGCCCCCCTTTTGGTGCTGGAAAGCATGAAGATGGAGTTCACGGTCACTTCCCCTGTCGCCGGAAAGGTGAAAACCGTGCTTGCCAAGGAAGGCTTGCTGGTAACGGCCGGCCAGACCCTGGTATACCTCGAATCCTGAAGCTTTTAACCACTTGACTTCGCTCCGGAATTGGTTTATACTTAAACCGTATGGATCAGAACGGTTGCCCCGATAGCGCAAAATCGAAGAAAAGCCTCGAATGCTGGCTCCAGATGATCCGTACCTATGACCATCTGCAAACCCAAGTGGCCATCCTCTTGCAAACCCATAACCTGACGGTACCGCAATTCGAAGTCCTCTCCACCCTCGCTGTGGCGGATTGCACCAATCAGCAGGAACTGGCGCATCTGCTTCAGGTGACCAAGGGCAATCTGGTGGGTTTGATTGATAGGCTTACCGAAAGAGGCTGGGTCGAACGGGTCCAGGTTCCCGAGGACCGGCGCGTGAACAAAGTGCGCATTACCAACGGAGGCAAGGACCTGTTCCATAAGGCTTTTCCCGAACAGCTCGGGGTCGTGGAAACCATGATGGCTGACCTGGAAGAACCCGAACTGGATACCCTGCGCGGTCTTTTGCAGAAATTGGCCAAAGCAGAGTGACTTTTTTTTGCCAAATTAGTTTATGTATTGACGATATCTCTATTAACGATCGAAGTAGAAACCATCTCTTGTTAAACAGTCCACATCGAAAGGAAATCCCATGATACTCGATAACGCCACGCAACCCGTCCGTACCCAGAGCTTCGCCCAGCCTTCCCTGACCCGGCGCGCGCTCTACCGCTTCTTCAGTACTCAGGAGGATATCACCGGCACCTTGCTCCGGCTGGCTTTGGCCATCACCATGTTCCCACACGGCGCGCAGAAGGCCTTGGGCTGGTT
>JAHFCH010000308.1 GCA_023249635.1 Fibrobacterota bacterium | reverse complement strand
AGCCCGGGCAAGGTCATGGATCGGGATCATATCCTCGATCGCACCAAAGGCATGGAATGGGAGCCCTACAACCGTTCCATCGACGTGCTTATCAGCCGCCTGCGCCAGAAGCTGGGGGACGATCCCAAGCGGCCCGCGTTCCTGAAGACCGTGCGCGGGGCCGGCTACATGTACATCGGCGACGAAGAGGTTGGACCCGATGCGGGCTGAATGGCATTCGCGCCGGGCGGGCATGCCGCCCGAGGGGTATCGTAGGCGTTACCGCCGCTCGCTCATGCCCAAACTGTTGTTGGTGCTGGTGGCGGCCGGGGTGGCGGTCAACATGTGCGTCGGCGGATTCTGGCGCATGTCCTTCTTCAAGCAATCCCACGAAGCCCTGGAACGCAATGTGGTCCACTACGCGCAGGGTCTCGCCGCCGAGATGGGCGCCCCTCCGGATACCGCCAAGGCCCGCGCGCTGGCGAACCGGTACGCACTGCGCATCCATTACGACGCCCCGTTCGGGTCGGCGGGCGAAGCGGCGGGCGCAGGTACCGTCGGCTCCGGCTGGGAAACCGGTCCCATGCCGGCATTCCCGGAATCCCGCCATCGTGGCGAAGGTTTCCACGACCTGCCCGACGTGCCGGGCGCGCGCACGGGGTGGAGCAAACACCGCTTCTTCGTACAGGTCCCGATCGGGGGCGGCAAGTACACCTTCACCACCGATTTCGGACCGTTCGCCGAAGGTCATGGCGGATATCTCACCGTCCTCATCTGTTTGCTTTCCCTCTGCCTGGTGGCCGCCTTCATGGCCATCCGTCGCCTGCTCTCTCCCCTCAAGGGTCTCATCGCCGCCGTGGAGCGTATCCGCCGCGGCGAGCTCGGGCACCAGGTACCGGTGTGCAGCCGCGACGAGCTGGGGGATCTCGCCCGTTCCTTCAATGCCATGTCAACGGATCTCAAGGAAATGATCCGCTCCCGCGAGCAGTTGCTGCTCGACGTCAGCCATGAATTGCGTTCGCCCATCACCCGCATCAAGGTGGCCTTGGAAATGTCCCCGGAGGACGCCACCAAGGAAAGCATCCGCGACGATCTGGCCGAGATGGAGATGATGATTTCCGAAATCCTGGAAACCGCCCGTCTCGACAGCGCCAACGGCAAATTGCACCTGGAAGACGTCGACCTGGGGGTACTGGTGGCCGAAGCCGTGGCCGATGCGGACATGCGGGCCCCGGGTGCGAAACTCGCGGCGGAGACCGCCGCCACCGGACCCATCGTGCAGGCCGATCGCGCCCGGGTGCGTAAGGTGTTGGCCAACGTGCTCGACAACGCGGTCAAGTATTCCCCCGCCGACGGTTCGCAGGTGCGCGTCCGCGTCGAGCGAGGTAACACCGAGGTGACGGTACGGGTGGAGGACAAGGGCGTAGGCATCCCCGCCGACGAATTGCCCAAGCTCTTCGAGCCTTTCTACCGCGTGGACCGCTCCCGCTCCCGCGAGACCGGCGGCTACGGACTGGGCCTCAGCCTGTGCAAACGCATCATGGAAGCCCATGGCGGCAGCATTTCCATCTCCAGCCGCGAGGGCGAGGGGACCGAGGTGGCCCTGACCTTTCCGGTGGGCGCGGCCACGCACAACCTGTAAGCGCATTGGCGCGAACGGGCCCGGATTGCCGATAAACCCAAACTTTCCAAATAACGGTTGACCGGACCGCCTGACGGGCCCTAGAATCAGGGATAGGGATGCCGCGGATAACCAGGCCGCGATCCCCGGGTTACAGGGAAAAGATGATCGAACTATCCGTCGACGAAGTGCATCCGGGCATGGTTGTGGCCCGCTCCGTTCTCGGCGGCGCCTCCGGCGTCATGCTGGCCGCGGGCTTCACCCTCGACGAATCCATCATCGCGCGCTGCAAGCGCCAAGGTATGCGTTCCCTGTGGGTGCATATCGACGGCGACGACACCCTTCCCGCCGGTAACGTGAATGATCAGCTCGCCCTCCAGGCCCAGCAGGCTTGGAAAGACAACATGGGCCTGCTGGAAAAAATCGGCGAGACCCAGGATTCCACCCTCGAGAACCTCACCAAATTCACCGCCGACCCCGGCCGTTTCAAGAACATCATCGCCACCGAGCATATGAAGTCCATCGTGGACCAGATCATCCGCTCCATCCTGGGGCAGGATCCCCTGATGGTGAACCTGGCCTCCATGCGTACCAGCGACGGGTATCTGCATCAGCATGCCCTCGACGTCACCATCACCGCCACCATGATCGCCGCCCGATTGAAGTACGGCGTGGCGGATATCCAGGAACTGGCCCTGGGTTGCTTCCTCATGGATTTGGGGATGATCATCGTGCCGCCTTCCGTGTTCGATAAGAAGGGCCCGCTCACCTTGCAGGAGACGCATATCCTGGAAGAGCATCCCGCGGTCGGCTTCGCCATCTTGCGGGCCAACGAGGGAATCAACATCAATACGGCGCACGTGGCCTACCAGCACCATGAGCGCATGGACGCGCGCGGCTATCCCCGCCAACTCAAAGCCGACGATACCCCGCCCCAAAAGACCCTGAGCAACGCCGGCGGGCACATCCATCGTTATGCGCAGATCGCCGCCGTCGCGGATTCCTATATCACCGCCATCTCGCCGCGGCCGGGCTCGGGCGTTCCCGTCCCGCCCCTGCAGGCCATGAAATCGCTCATCTCCGAGGCGGGCAAGGGCTTCAACACCCACGTCGTCAACGCGCTCATCGGCCTTATCCCCGTGTTCCCGGCGGGCACCCGCGTGGTGGTCACCAAAGCCCCCAAGCCCCTACTCATCGGCAATATCGGCGTGGTAAGCAAGGACAATCCCGATGACAAGGAACGGCCGCAGGTGCTGCTGCTTATGGATAAGTTCAAGCGTCGCATCAAGCCCATTCAACTCGATTTGACCCTGGACAAGGGCATCGAGATCCAGTTCGCGCCGCTGTAGGTGCCGCTCCAAGCGCCGGTCTCCGCCCCGCTCCCAGGAAACACCGCCTATCGGGAAGTGCCCGGACCCTTTCCGCCGCCGCCGGCCTTTCCCGGGCGCACGGGTTATTTTCCTCCCATGGCCAAACCCCTTAGCTTTCCCGCCTTCCTGATGCTGGTCGCCGTGTCCTCAGGCGCGACCGGTGCCGCCCACGCCGCGGGCTGTGCGGACGATTTCGCCGGGCCCGATCTGGATGCCGCATGGACCTTCCTAGATGCCGACGGCGAAGCGGGCGGTTCGGCCCGTATCGCCGGCGGAAAATTGGAGTTGGCCGGCAAGGGCAGCGATGCCTACCAGAACATCAACGAGTTCGTGGGGGTGCGGCGCGCCGATCTCGCGGGCGATTTCGACGTATCCGTCAAGATCGAATCGCAATCGAACACGCATGCCTGGGCCCAGGCCGGCATCCTGGCGGCCACGGACGCTACCGCTCCGGCCAAAGGCGGCTATGTCATCGCCGACGTTACCCCGGGCAACGGCTTCCACCTCTTCTACGACGGCGCAGGCACCCAGGGAACCCTGGACGCCCATGCCGATGCGGGCGTTTCCGCCTATCCCGTTTGGATACGCCTGGCGCGGGCGGGAGGCAAATTCTCTGCCTGGTACAAGACGGCCTTGGGAGCGGACTGGACCTCCATCGCCAAGGACATCGCCGCGCAGGGGACCACGGGCGCTTCGCAAATCGCACTGGTGAGCCTCAGCCATAACGATGCCATGGAAGCCAAGACGGTTTTCGACGATTTTACCTGCGCGGGATCAGCAACGGGAATTTCAAAAACGGGTATGTTACCTTGGACGCGCCCTTCCAGTACCTGGACGGGAGGCTACCGTTTCGACGCCGCGGGACGTTTTCAGGCCGCGAACACGGTTTTCACGTTCACGAATTCGCGGATGCCGAAATGGGAGAGCTCGCGCCCGTAGCCGCTGTCCTTGATGCCGCCGAACGGCAGGCGCGGATCCGATTTCACCAGCGCGTTCACGAAGCAGTTCCCCGCCTCCAAGGCTTCGGCCGCGATCCGTTCCCCGCGGGCCGCGTCGCGCGTAAACACCGCCGCCCCCAATCCGAATCGGCCCGCATTGGCCAAGCGTATGGCTTCGGCTTCATCCTGCACGGGTAACACTGCCGCTACGGGTCCGAATACCTCTTCGTCGCAGGCGGGCATTCCCGGCGCCACGTCGGTAAGCAAGGTGGGGGGATAATAGGCCCCGGGACCGGCGGGTATCCGGCCTCCCAACAGCAAACGGGCGCCTTTGGCGATGGACGCGTCCACCTGGCCCTGCAGCGTCTTGCGCAGATCCCATCGGGCCAACGGGCCCATGACGCAGGCTTCATCGCGGGGATGGCCGGGCTTCACGGCCGCGAGCTCCGCGGCCAGGGCCGCCTCGAATCGGGCCAGCACAGGTCGCACGACCAGGAATCGTTTGGCCGCGATGCAGCTTTGGCCCGCGTTGATCAAGCGGCTTTGGGCGCAGATGCGCGCCGCCGATTCCACCTCCGCGTCTTCCAGGATAAGATAAGGGTCGCTGCCGCCCAGCTCCAGCACCGATTTCTTGAGCAAGGCTCCGGCCCTGGCCGCCACCGCGCGTCCCGCCTCCACGCTACCGGTCAAGGTCACAGCGCGCACCCGCGCATCGGAGAGCACGGCGTCGATTTGCCGGGTGCCGATGGGCAGATTGC
>JAHFCH010000008.1 GCA_023249635.1 Fibrobacterota bacterium | reverse complement strand
CCTGTGGCCCCTGTTCGGGATCGCCAACCAGTTGCTGGCCCTGGTGGCGTTGTGCCTGGCCACCACGGTGCTGATCAAAATGCGCGGACCCCGTATCATGTGGGTTACCTTGCTTCCCCTCAGCTGGCTTTCCGCGGTCACCTTCACGGCCGGTTGGCAGAAACTCTTCGATACCAGTCCCAAGATCGGATTCCTGGCGGCCGCCCGCAAACTGACGACCGACCTGGCCGCGGGAACGGTGCCCGCGGAGAAGATAGCGCTCACCCATCGCATCATCTTCAACATGCGCCTGGACGCCTGCGTAGCCGCTGCCTTCTTGATCATGGTGGGCGCCATCCTGGTAACCTCGGCGGTACGCTGGTTCGGGCTGACCGCGGGCGGCAAGGCGCGGGATCTGCGGGAATCGGCCCCGGTCTGGCTCGAGGATGAAATCGTGGCCCTGGAAAAGGCTTCAGGGTTGCTGGGATGGCTCTGGGCCCTGGGATTGCTCATGATGGCCATGCTGCGGCATCTTGCGGGGGAGGCTCCCGCAGCGAAGACCGCCCGCCTAACCCATGCGGATTGCGATCATGCGGCCGGGGCGGCCGTTGCGGCCGGGGCGGCATCTGTTGCCGTGGGCACCGGGGAAGCCTGGGCCGCAAAGGAAGACGCGCGTTTCAATCAACCTAGGTGCTGCTGAGAATGGCCGAGGTGGGCATTGTCCCCATCCCGGCAGGATCCTTATTCCACGCCTCCCTTCCGCGCTTCGATTATACCGACGTATTCGGGTGCGGATTTTCCTCCCAACGCGAATTGAAGCCGGAAGACGCCGTGCGCGCCTTTTTCAAGTCCGCGCCCGGCTGGGTCCGCTTCCTCATGGCCCTGCGGGATCGCATCGTCGGACTGATCGGGCTCAAGACTTCAGGTGATTTCAGTGAAGCGGCGTTCGATCGTTTCGTGATCGCCCCGGGGAATTCCTTAGGGGTGTTCCATATATTCGCGGTGGGCCCGCATGAAATCATCCTTGGTGAGAATGATTCCCATCTCGATTTCCGCGTGCTGGTGAGATTGGAACCCGATGGCGAGGCGAAGCACCGGCTGACCGTGGCCACGGGGGTCCGGGTGAATAACCTGCTGGGCCGGCTCTATTTCATCCCCGTGGGGATGTTCCATCGCCGCATCGTACCGGCGATGTTGCGGGGCATCGTCAGAACCCTGGCAGGACCCGCCTAAAGCCCGCGGTGCCTTTCTAAGGTGGATTTGGAAAGGTAGATTTCGGGCACACTGAGACGGTGACGCCGGTCACGGGAGCCCCCATGCAAATCAAATTCGTGAGTATACCGGTAGAGAACCAGGAAAATGCCCTGCTCTTCTACACGGAAAAAGCCGGATTCCGGAAAATGGCCGACATCCCCATGGGCCCATACCGGTGGCTGACCGTAGTCTCTCCCGATGGGATCGATGGGGTGGAATTGGTGCTGGAGCCCATGGCCTTTGCGGCCGCCAAGGTATACCAGCAGGCATTGTTCGCAGCAGGAATGCCCACCACCGCCTTCATCACGAAAGACATCGAAGGCGAAATGAAGCGGCTCAAGGCCAATGGCGTGGTGTTCCGCGGGGAGCCTGCGGCCATGGGTCCCATCAAGACCGTGCTCTTCGAGGATACTTGCGGCAACCTCATCAATCTGGTGCAGCCCGTTTAGCATGCGGTCATTCGGGGCGTACGCGTGGGCTTCCGCGGCCGCTCTTTCCGTGCTTTTCGTCCTCGGCACTCTCTGCGCCTGTATCTTCGACACGCGCCAGGCTTCCTTCTCCGGCCCATCCATCAAGCCCGATCTTCCTATCGGGGGCCAATGGATGTATGTCGCTCGTGAATTCATACGTCCGGCTTCCCCTCTCGCCTCCGGTAACGACGGTGATACCACCCTGCGGTACATCCATTATTCGGTACCAGGGGATACCTCCATCGCCGGAGCAACCTTCCGCCTCCTGTTGGAAGAGGATCTGGCCCTTTACAATACCGATCAGGGCCTGGTGATCAAGGAGACCCGCTTCGCGGTCAGGGATTCCTCCGGATTTTGGATCGCGAAACGCCTGCGTGGCGTCAGCAACACCTTGGGAAGGCTTCCGCTCAAGCGCTCGGCTTTCGACACCCTACATTATGAAGATGAAATCTTGCCCCTGGTTCCAGCCGCCGCCATGGGCCAGGCTTGGAATCTGCGGGACGCGAACAGTCCCGCGGGCTACGGCTTCGCGCGAAAAGCCTACCTGGGCCCGGATACCCTGCTCCTGCACGGAGTGCGGACGACCGCATACAAGTTCGCGATCGAAGTCCAGGGCCAGGAATATATCCGCAGGTACGAATGGTACGATGGCAAGCGGAAGATATTTTCCCTGTGGACGAATCCCGTCAGTGGGGATCGGGCCGATTCGAGCCATACCGAAGAAGAGTATCTGGGCCAGCGGGACTTTACGGCGCAAGACACGATGGACGTGGCGGGCCCGCCCTGAAATGAGAAAGCCCCCCGGGAATCCGGGAGGCTTTCGCTTAGGCGCTTTCGCCTGGTTCAGTTCGCGGCGGGTACCCAGCGGTACTTCAATGCACCGGCCTGGATTCCCTTCGGCAGCCAGAAGGTTTCGCCCACTGTCAGCTTGCCGCTGGCCCAGACGCGCTTGCCGCCCATGTCGAACAGCTCCATGCCGGCCATGCCCATGGGCACTTGCAATGCCTTGGACGCGCCCAGGTTGACCAACAAACCTTTGGAACGATCGGCCAGATCCCGGCGCGGCTGGTATACGCCCACGGGCGTTTCCAGCTTGGGGAGATCCGGATGGCAAGTGCCGGTATAGGAAATCTTCACGATGGAAGCTCGGTTGTTGGCGTTGAAGTTCTGCGCGCCGTAGGTCATCACGTACAGGGCGCCGTCCGGGCCCTGGCGGAAGTCGATGGGGCCTTCGAAGGTGGTTCCGCTGAAGATGGTCTGCACGGTATCCGTCTTCGTGGTGTCGGCATTGAAGGTGGCGACCTTCATCTGGCCCGAGGTGAAATCGGTCAGGAACCAATGGCGATTGAAATGGGGCGGGAACTTCACGGTCGATTTCGAATCGCCATCGTAGAGGTAGATGGGGCCGGTGATGGGCGCCGTGCCCATGTTATGCTGCCGGAACGCCGGTCGGGAAGGGGGCAATACCTTGAGGCCCATGTTGAACGGCGAAGTATTGGTCGGCGCGCTGGCGACCTTGCCTCCCGAGAAGTTCGTGTTCTGGCCGACGAAATAAGGCCAGCCTTCGAAGCCGGGTGTCTTGCGCAGGTTCATCTCTTCGCGAACCTTGCCCTCCAACTGATCGGGACCTACGTCGCCCCACGCCACCCAACGACGAACCGGGTCGAGCGCCAGGCTATAGGGGTTGCGGCAACCCTTGATGTAAATCTCGGGCAATACCTTGCTGGTATCCAGGTATTCGGGCTTGCTCAGGGTGCGGGCCATGTATTCCCCGAAATTGTCTTTGGGGATGGAGTAGCCCTTGGCGGTATTGTCGGGATGGATGCGGAAGATGCCGCCGCGCAGGCTCTTGGTGCTGGAAGAGCCCCATTCCTCGCTCTCGTACTGCTTCACGGTGTCCATGCCCTCGGGAGGGGTGGATACGTTGGTGCCGGCGCGGCCGCCGTTGGCCCCCTGGGTGATCCACAGATCCCCATAGGCATCGAATTGCATGGCGCCGCCGGTATGGCAGCAGGTCTTGCGTTGGCCCGGGATTTCCAACAGGATCTTCTCCGAGCTGAGCGCGATGGTATTGCCGGTTACGGTGAAGCGCGAGATGCGGAAGATCTCCTTTTCGGCCGGAAGCGGCGACCAGTGGATGTAGACGTAATGATTGGTCTTGAAATCGGGATCCAGCGCGATGCCGGTGACGCCCTCTTCCACGTTGCTGCCGTTCTTGACGGTCAGGTAATCGGATCCCAGGCCCCAATTGGGCAACTTCACCAGGGTGGTGATGGTCTTGCTGGCGGCATTGTAGCGCTTGATGTTGCCGGGGCGGATTTCCACGAAGTAAACATCCACGTTACCCTGCGCATCCATGTCGAACGCCATCTTGGTGGGTTCGCCGAAGGTGGCGTCCTTGGAGTGGATCACCAGCGTATCGTATTTGAAATTGGCCTCGGTCACGTCATCGCAACCGGGGTAGCTCCATTTCGTTTGCGCCTGGGTTGCGGTCAGGCCCGCCAGAAGCATGCCTGCGGAAAAAACGGACACAAATGCAAAACCGATTCGAGATCTCATATCTACCCCACTTCCTTAATTAGGATCCCCCGAGGAATCCGAACCTAGGTTTTCGGAATGTTTTTATCAAGGAAGGCGTAACCCACCCCACACACCCCAAAAATACCCCGGGAACCCGATTTCGCGAGTACAATTCCCGCATACTCTTGTAAATCTGGTTTCCATTTTGAAAACCCTGCCCCAAAACGGGTCATTTCCGCGAACCTCGATTAGTAGCATTTGGGGATGCGCGTTCCCGATCGTTCCGGCCTGATCGCCCTCTTGCGCGCCGGCCAGACGGAAAAGGCCGCGGGGTATGCCCGCGAGATCGCGGGATTGGACGCCGCCGCCGCAAGCGAGACCAAAAGCAGCGCGGGAGACAAATACGAAACCGCGCGGGAGATGATCGCCCAGACCCGCCGCCTGATGGATGCCAACCTGGTTGAAGCCAAGGCGGGCCTGGAAGCCTTGGAGCGTATGGCCGCGGCCCCTGCCGGCAAGGTCATCACTTTCGGATCCCTGGTGGAAACTTCGCAAGGCTGGTTCCTGTTGGGGACCAGCTTCGGCGAAATCGAATACGGCGGAATCACCATCAAGACGGCTTCCCTGGCCAGCCCCATCGGCGCGGCGTTGAAGGGGAAGCATGCCGGTGATAAGTTGCCCTGGCGGGGATCGCTGCTGGAAATCATTGCCCTGTCCGCCTAGCGGAACGGGCTTACGGAATCAGGCGCGCCGGAAAATCAGCGAGGTATTGATCCCGCCGAAAGCGAAGTTGTTTGACATGGCCAGATCCGTTTTCAGGCTGCGCGCCTCGCCCATCACGTAGTCCAGGTCGCCGCAGCGCGGGTCCACATTGGCCAGGTTCAGGGTGGGGGACACCCAGTCGTTACGCATCATCTCGATGGTAAGCCAGGCCTCCAAGGCTCCGCATGCCCCCAGGGTATGCCCGAAATAGCTCTTGAGCGAGGAGATGGGCACGCGCCGCTCGAAAACGCGGCGAGTGGCGGTGGATTCGGCGATGTCACCGTGTTCGGTGGCGGTGCCGTGGGCGTTCACGTAGCCGATGGCGTCCGGATGCAGGTCGGCGTCGCGCAGGGCCAGGCGCATGGCTTCGGCCATGGTTTCGGCCGAAGGCTGGGTCACGTGGCTGCCGTCGCAATTGGTCCCGAAGCCTACCAGCTCGGCGTGGATGCGCGCGCCGCGGGCCAGTGCATGCTCGCGTTCTTCCAGGATCAGGGCCCCGGCGCCTTCTCCCACCACCAGGCCGTCGCGGTCCTTGTCGAATGGCCTGGGCGAATGGGTGGGATCGTTGTTCTTCACCGAGGTGGCGAACAGGGTATCGAAGACCGCGGCCTCGGTGGGCGTCAATTCCTCGGCGCCGCCGGCGATCATCACCGTCTGGCGGCCGTCCTTGATGGCCTCGTAGGCCAGGCCGATGGATTGGCTGCCGCTGGTGCAAGCCGTGGAAGTGGTATAGACGCGGCCCTGCAACCCGAAATGCACCGCGATATTCACCGAAGTGGTATGCGGCATCATGCGGATGTAGGTGGTGGCGGTTATCGCCTCGGTGGTCTTGTTGATGAGCATGTTGGCGAAGTCGCCGATGGCCTCGGGCGAACCCGTGGACGAACCGAAGGCCACGCCGGTGCGGCCGCTCTTGAGCACCGCATGATCGTGGAGGCCCGCGTCGCGCAGCGCCAATTCGGCAACCCGCACGGCCATGCGGGCCACCGGACCCATGGAGCGCAGGACCTTGCGGGTATAGATGGCGGCGGGCAGTTCGAAAGGCTTGGCGGGCGCGGCCAGCAAGGTATTCAAGCCCTTGTACTGGACCCAATCGTCCATACGCACGACGGCGCTGAGTTTGCCGCGCAAGGCGGCCGCGGCGGAATCCCAATCGTTGCCGATGGGGGAGATGCCGGCCATGCCGGTGACCACTACGCGCTTCATGTGCTCAAGCCCCCGTCCACGGCGAATACCTGCCGCGTGATATATTCGGCTTCGTCGGATAGCAGGAAGGCCACCAGGCCCGCGACATCCTCGGGTTTGCCCGCGCGCTTCAAAGGGATCAGGTTCATGAGCTGTTCCAGGACTTCTTCGCGAACCATCTCGGTGCCGATCAGCCCCGGGGCCACGCAGTTTACGGTGATATGGCGCTTGGCCAGTTCCAGCGCCAGGGATTTCGTCGCCGCGATGACGCCGGCCTTGGCCGCCGCGTAATTGGCCTGACCGCGGTTGCCCATCAGGCCCGATACCGATGCGATGGTGACGATGCGTCCCGGCGCCCGCCGCTGGATCATGGGCATCACGATGGGCCGAAGCACGTTGTAGAAGGAGTCCAGATCGGTGCGCAGCACCAGATCCCAATCCTCGCCGGTCATCCCGGGGAAGGGGGCGTCGCGGGTGATGCCGGCATTGCAGACGACTCCGTAATAGGCGCCATGGGCTTCCACGTCAGCCTCCAGGGCGGCCGCGGCGCCCGCGCGATCGGCCACGTCGAAACAAAGCGTGCGGACTGCCGCGCCCGCGGCGTGCAAAGCGGAAACGGTTTCCTCCAGGGCGCCTCCGGGCGCGCGGCCGTGGGCCACCAGGCCATAGCCTGCTTTCGCCAGGCGCAACGCGACCGCGCGGCCGATACCGCGGCTGCTGCCCGTGACCAATACGGTCTTGGTGGCGTTCATCAGGATCGTTCCTTCAATAGGGTGCGGATGTCAGGCACTTCGATGACGGTTATCTGGGCGCGGGCGAGCTCTACCGCCGCTTCCGCGCCGCCATCGCCGGATGATCGGATGCGGCATTCCATGCTGCTTACGCCACGCTCCTGAAAGATATCTATGCGTACCAGCACTTCCAATTCCCTGCCCTCGGCGAACACGGGCATGGAGGCGGCGTATTCACGCGTTCCCAGCAGCATACCTGGCTTGATGGTCCCGCCCTTGGCCAGCCCCAGGGCGCCTGAATAGGCCGCCACCGTCTGGGCCATGTATTCCAGGCCCACCCAAGCGGGTACTCCGCTCGGGAGCCCGTCCGGTTCCCCGCGCTCCGCGAAAAATGGGATTCCCGGGCGGATGCGCACCTTGGCCTTGAAGAAATCGCCTTCCATACCGCAGGCCTCATCAAGCAGGGCCATGGGCGGGCGATGGGGGATGAGCTCGATGATAGGCCGCCGGCATTGGGCGTCGATGGCGGCGGCGAGTTCGGCAGGATAGGTCATGCGGCGCCCAGGATTAGGGAAACGTTGGTGCCGCCGAATCCGAACACGTTGCTCATGGCCAGCTTCGGCGGTTGCGCGGCCAGGAATCCGGGCGGCGCCAGATCCACGCGCGGCAGCTCCGGATCCGCCATGCCGTCGTTCACGTGCTGCGGCAACCAGCCGTCTGCGGCGCGTCCCGCCAATAAGGCCCAGCAGAACCCGGCCTCCAGGGCCCCGGCGGCCCCCAGGGTATGCCCGGTCAGGGGTTTGGTGGAGGAACAGGGGACGCCCTGGGGGAAAACCGCGGCCATGGCCCTGGCCTCCATGGCGTCGTTCTGGGGCGTACCCGTACCATGCAGGTTAACGTAACCGATATGTTGCGGCGGCGCGCCGGCATCGCGCAAGGCAGCCTGCATCGCGTCCCGCGCGCCTTCGCCTCCCGGCAACGGTGCCGAGATATTATGGGCATCGCAGGTCTCGCCCGCGCCCGCCAACCGCACCGGACCTTGATCGCGACGCATGACGAAGAAGGCCGCGGCCTCCCCGATATTGATTCCCTTGCGGTTGCGGCTGAAGGGATTGGTGGTTTCCGGGGAAAGCAGCCCCAAGGAGGAGAACCCGCGCAAGGTGAAGGCGCACAGGGTATCGGCTCCGCCGACCAGCACCGCATCGCATGCGCCCAGGCGCAATAAGCGACGGGCCGCCGCCAAGGCCTTGGCCGAAGAGGAACAGGCGGTAGATACCGTAAAGGCCGGCCCCATGAGACCGAAGGCCCGGGCCAGGAATTCCGCGGGGGAACCGAGTTCCTGTTGGGCGTAGGCGAAATCGGGAGGCAGTACGCCGGTTTCGCGCGCCGCCGCGAACGCCCGCTCCGCCTCGGCGATGCCGGAGGTGCTGCTGGCCGCCACCACGGCGAAACGCCGGGCGCCGAAGCGGGCCAAGGCCGATTCGATGGCGGGGCGGATTTGCGCGCAGGCGTGCAGGGCCAAAGCGTTGTTGCGGCTACGCATGGTCTCAGGGTAACCTTCCAGGGACGGTAGCTGGGCGGATACCTCGCCGACGGTTAACGGCGACCCGGGGGTATAACGATCGGTGGCGAGCATCCCCGGCGAGCGCCCCGCGCGCAGATTGACCAGGCAGGCTTCCAACCCGTCCCCGGCGGCGCAGGTGAGACCCAGGTCGGAGAGGTAGGCGTTCACGGAGCGTTCTTCTCCACGGTGGCGACATGCACGCGGTATTTTTCCGCGACATGGTCGACCAGCAAGCCTTCGCCGTCCGGAGTCGTCTCGGGCGCGGTCGTCATCCAGACCCGTTTGCCGAGCATGAGCTTACGTTGCGCTCCGGAGAATTCCGCCTTCCAGGCGGTGCCCGCCAGGATCGCCTGCAGCGCTTCGGGTGGCCAGTTGGCGAATACCACATCGCGCAGGATGGCTTCCCCATCGATTTTCACCGGCAGGTTGGCGTCCACTTCCTGTATCACTTTGCCGTCGCGCCAGAGGATGCGGATGATCCTTTGTCCCATGGGCGAGAGCCCGGCCAGGGTCAGGCTGTCGCCGTCGGTTTCGATGACTGCCAGAAAGCGCGCCTCGCGGTCGCCTCGCTCCAGCCGCAAGGTCTGCACCCAGTTCCCGCGGAACGGCGCCTCCGCCACCTTGGGCAATGGCCAGGGCGCGGGGGGATGGGGATGGAAGCAGCAGTCGGTAAGGAGAAGAATGGTACCCGCGACAACGGTGCGGATCAGGGAATGGATGCGTACCGGTAGGATTTCGTCGGGCGTCGGGCGTCGGGCGTTAAGAAAAAGCAGGCGAGCGCATTGCATGCTTGCAAGAGCGCTCTTTGCGCCCGACGCCCGACGCCCGACGCCCGACGATGCGCCGATTATAGGGAATACTCTTAATTCCCAACCGATCATTCCGCGCATAGCTCCTCCAAAACTTTGAGCCGCTTCGGATCCGCCACGTACGGGTTGGAGAGATCCCAGGCGTAGCCCGCCAGGATGGAGCAGATCATCGCTTTTACCTGAGGCTGGGGATTTTCGTAAAAGATCACGTCCTGGAATCCGCCGCGGTACCAGGAATCCACGAAGGACCGGAAGGCATCGACGCCTCTGCGCAGGGGTTGATCGTACTCCTTGGCCCAATCCACCTTGCCGCCCGCCAGATGCCGCTGTACCAGAGGCGCGATGAGACTGGCCGAGCGCATGGCGATGGTGACGCCGGAGCTGAAAACCGGATCCAGGAATTCACCCGCGTTCCCGAGCAGGGCGAAGGAAGGGCCGTGTAGGGCTTTTACGTCGGCTGCGTAGCCACGCAGGGAGCGGGCGGGGGTATCCCATACCGCGTTCCCGAGCATGCCCGCCAGGGAAGGGGTCTCGGCAACGAGGGCTTTGAGCCAGGCGGTTTCACCGCCTTCGGGATTGGCCGCCTTTACGTGCTCGATGAGGCGCGGTTCCGCCACCACGCCGATGGAACAACGGCCGTTCGAAAACGGGATCAGCCAGTACCAGATGGCTTTGTCGGTCGGGTGCACGCTCACCAGGATCTTTTGCCGATCCATACCGCCCGCAGGAATGCCGTCCTGGATATGCGTGAAGAGTGCCATGCGGGTGGGGAATTGCGAGGGGGTTTCCAGCTTAAGCAGGCGCGGCAGCAGGCGTCCGAACCCGGTGGCATCCAACGCGAATTTCGCCTGAACGGTGAAATCGCCCTCCGGGGATTTCCCGCGGATGGCCACACCCTTTTCCTCCGGCTCCACTTGGGCCACCTCGTGACGGTAATGCACGGGCACGCCCCTGGCCGCCACGGCGTCGATGAGCACCTTGTCGAAATCCGCGCGCACCACCTGGTAGGTGGTCGACCAGCCCGGAGTGCTTTTCTCGCGGAAATCGAAAACCGAACTACGGTTGCCGCGGCAGAAGGCCGCGCCGTTCTTGTACTGGAAGCCCGCTTCCACCACCGGCCGCAACAGCCCGGCCTCTTCCAGGATTTCCATGGTCTGGGGCAGCATGCTTTCGCCGATGGAAAAACGCGGGAAGGTTTCCCGTTCGAACACGGCGGTTTTGATGCCGCGCTTATGCAGCAGGGCGGCGGCCAGGCTGCCCGAGGGGCCGGCGCCCAATATGGCGACGTCGGTTTCATGATGCATGGGGATTTCCTTCCGAAGGCGAGAAACAAGGGGCGGTGAGCCAGGCCACGCCCAGGCCGGCCCCGAGCACCAACCCGAATGCCTGAAGGGCCGGGGTGGTGCTGAAGGCGAGCATGCCGAAGGCGATCATGTTGGTCAAGGCCCCCAAGTTGATGGCCACCAATGCCGAGGCGCGATGGCGGCGGCTTTCCTGGATGAAGATGCCGTAGTCGATCCCCATCCCCAGGATCAGGGCCAGGGCCAACAGCGCGAAAAGGTTCAGAGGCAGTCCGCTTAAGCCGAGCGCACCCAGTCCCGCGGCCACGCCCAGGGCGGCCGGTGCGATGGCGGCCGGCGTACGCAGGCGCAGCATGGGAATGAGGGCGAGCGCCACCAGGCCCGCTCCGACGGCGAGCACCCAGACCAGGTGCCGGCGCAGGAAGGCCAGGGTATCCGTGACATCCTGCAATTGATCGACCAGGATGACTCCGGGACCGATCGCGCCGGCGAGGGCGCGCAGGGCCTGGGCGGAAAGGGCGAGATCGGCGGGCAGGGGAATGACCGATGCGCTATCGCGCCAGAGCTGGCGGAAAGGCAGGGAGACCGGATCGGCCAGCCAGGCGTCCAGCGCCAAGGGCTGGGAGCCGCCATCGAGGGCCGTCGTCATGCGGGCGGCGAGCTCCGGAGTCTCCAATTCCCGCGCCAGCCCGGCGGCGGCACCGCCCGCCAGGGCCTTGCGCAGCGATTCCAGATCCGCGGATTGGCGTGCCGCGCTGGGGACGAACGAGGTAACACCCAAGATACCGTTACCCGCAGGATCCGCCTGTGCCAGGGTGTCCAAGAGCTTTTCCTCGGAGGCAAGGATGCTTTCCCGATCCGCTCCCTTTACCAGAAAGAAGCGGCCGGTACCGGGCATTTTCAGAACCGCCGAGGCCCGATCCTGTTCCTTTTTCAGGACCGGATCCTGCGCGTACAGCAGCCGCACGTCGTCGTCGACGGATAGCCGCAAGCAGCCCCACAGCGAGATTGCGGCAAGCAGGGCCAGGGTCGCGGCGGCGAGGTATCCCCGCGAGACTTTGGGCCAGCGGGCGGCGAGGGAGGCAGCGGCGCGGCGGGAGGCCGGGCCTACCGGCTTGAGTCCTTTGGATAGCCAAGGATACCAGAGGGCCACGCTGATCCAAGACGCGACGAGCCCGGCGATGGAGAAAACCCCGATCTGCCGCAGCCCTGGGATGGGCACGAAGAACAAAGCGACATACCCGGCCACGGAGGTGAGCATGCCCAGGAATATGCTGCGGCCGACTTCGGCCATGCGTTTGGCCGGATCCCATGGGCCTTCTTCGTACAACCCGGCGATGAACAGCATTCCGTAATCCTCGGCCACGCCTACGATGGTGGATCCGAATACCATGGCGATGAGATGGACCTTGCCGCTCCAAGCCAGCAGCAACACCGCCGTAGCGGCCAGGCAACCTACCGCGACCGGCAGAAAGCCGAGCAGGGTGGGGCGGATGCCGCGGAAAACGGCCAGCATCAAGATCAGCAACAGCACCGCCGATACCGATCCGATGGAAGTCATTTCCCGGTTGGCTTGGCGCGCGGCCACCAATTCATGGAACACGAATCCCGAGCGGATGATTTCCACGGGCCCGGCTTTGCGGGCTGCCTCCGCGGCGGCCGCGAAATCGGCGGCCAGTGCGGACTGCGCTTCCATGCCCCGGCCCCGTGGCCCCAAAACCCCGAGCACGGCCACGGCGGTCTTGCCGTCCACCATGGCGATCAGATGCCCATCCTGGAGGGTGAGGCCACCCGCTGCCGAACCCTTCGAGGCCAACCAGCGGCCGAATACGCCGAAGGGATCCTGCGCGAAACCCAAACCGCCGGAAACCCCGGGGGGCAGGTAAAGTCCGCGTTGGATCATATCCTTGAGGGCGCCGCCATCCTGCCGCAAGGCGGCGCGATCCTGCGCGCTCAGCAGGCGGTAACGATGGGGAGAAAAGAAATCCAGCATGCGGCCGGCGCCCGCGGGGGGAATCGCGCATATCGCTTCGGCCACGGCCTTCGAGGTCTTGAGGCGAGCGGCGTATGCCTCGGCGGCGCGGGTGGCCCGCTCCGGGTCTTGGTCCGCGAACAGTATCAGAAAGCGTTTCTCGGCTTCGGCGCGCAAGGCTTGGGAGGCGGAACGTACGGCGGCATCCCCGGCGCGTTCGGGCAGCAAGGCGAAGATGCTCGATTCCAGGGAAGCCTTGGGCAGGCGCAACGCGAGCCAGATCGCGCAGGCTGCCAGCGCCAGGGCCCATCCCAGGGCGAGGGTTTTGCGAAACATGTCCGGTCGTCCCGCGTCCCTAGTCCTGCAGGACGAGAGCGGGCCAGGAGGAAAGCGCTCCCCCCGATTCGATTACTTCGGAAAAAGCGATATGCGTCTTGTCGCCGTTGGCTTCCAGGTATTCCACTTCATCCACATGGGCGCCACCCTTTAGGGAAACCCGGGCCACGAAGCGCGCCAACACCGCATCCTTGGGCTTCAGGGACAGGCCCCAGGCGCTGTCGTTACCGGAGGCCTCCACCTGAAAGGCCTTCTCCAGGGAGGAGGCATCACCGGCCAGGATCTTCTGGATCATCCCCATAGTAGCGCCCAGGTTACCCTGGTGGATGGGGGTCCGCTTGGGCGCGGCCGCCGTTTCTTTGGGATCGGTACCCGAGCCGCCTTGCACGGCCCAGATGCCTTTGCCGGTCACGGCCACGGCGGCGGAGAAGGGTTTCTGGGTGCGCCAGATGACCCCTTTGTCCTTGGCCACCAGGAAATCGCCCCGGGATACCAGTGGCTTTTTGATCCCCTGGATTGATTTCTCCTGGACGAAAAGCCCGTACAGCAGGGGCGCGGTGGACAACTGCCGGGGGACGGGCGCACTGAACGCGAGCGCGCTGAGCGAGTACAGGGCGAGGCATGCGGATAGCAGCAGGGCCTTCATGCCATGGCCTTACGCACCTTGGCCTGGAAGATTTCCGGCGTCAGGAAAAGCAATTCGCCGCTTTTCGCTTCCACCGCCACTTGCACGCTGTCGCCTTTGGTCAGGCGTTCTCCCGTGGCGACGTCGAGGATGGCGAACTCCATCACCACGCGGTTTTCCCACTCCATGAGCTCGGCTGTCACGCGCAGTTTCTGGCCCAGCCGGGCCGGCCGTACGTAACGGATATGCAAATCGACCACGGGCCAGGCGAATCCGCTGGCCTCCATTTCGAGATAACCGTAGCCGAGCTTATCGAAGAGGGCCATGCGGCCGATCTCGAAGTAACGCGCGTAGTTCCCGTGCCAGACCACTTTCATGGCGTCAACGTCGTAGAACTCCACCTGGAAGTCGACGGAAGCCGAGATCGTGGGGCTCATGATTGGGAAGGCTCCCGCATGGGATCGGCGGGGCCGGAGCCGGCCAGGCCCGCATCGCGTTCACGCAATCCCGCGATCAGGGCGCGCAGATCGCCTTCCAGGGCGCGATCCGATTCCACCAAGGCGCTGTGTCGGCGCACCCAGGCCAGGGTTTCCCCCGCGGGTCCCTGTAGGGAATCGGGCGCGCGGCCTTCGGCCCGCAGCCGCAATTCCGCGCCTTGGGCCGCCGCCAACAGGCCGCAGGCGGCCACTTGTTCGGCCAACTCCAGGATGCGCCGGCAATCGCGGGCCGCTATGGTTCCCAGGCTTACCTTGTCCTGGTTGTGGCTTTCCGTGGATCGGGAAAAGATGCTGGCGGGTATGCACAGCTTCAAGGCTTCCGCCGTACACGCCGAGGCGGTTATCTGCAAGGCTTTTAGGCCGTGGTCGGTGGCGGCCTCGGGTCCGTTCGCGCCGCTGAGGTTGGCGGGCAATCCCGCATTCACCTTGGGATCGACCAGCAAGGCTATCTGGCGGTCGACGAGATCGGCCAGGTTGGCGACTGCCGTCTTCATGGCGTCCATGGCCATGCAGATATGCCCGCCGTAGAAATGGCCGCCATGGTGCACCACGCCGCGCTCCGCGTCGATGATGGGATTGTCATTGGAGCTGTTCAGCTCGCATTCCAGGAAGTCGCGATACCAGGGGAGGCTGTCTTCCAGCACCCCGATCACGTGCGGGGCGCAACGGATGGAATACCGATCCTGCAGGGCGCCCGTATTGGAGCCGTGCCCGGCGCGGGCGAGATCGTCGCGGATGCGGCCGGCGGCCATGCCCATGCCCGCGAAAGGTTTTACGGCGAAAAGGCCCGCGGCGAAATGCCCCGCGTTGCCGTCCAGGGCCAGCACCGCCAGGGAGGTGATGCGGGTGCAGACGCGGGTGAGCCATTCGGCCCGGGAAAAATTGAGGCAGGCCAGCGCCGTCATCACTGCGGTGCCGTTCATCAGCGCCAGGGCTTCCTTGGGCCGCAAGGTATATGGCTTGAGCCCTGCGGCGCGCAGGGCTTGGGAGGCGGGCACGGTTTCGCCGCGCTGGCGCGCTTCCCGATCACCGCAGAGTACCGCCGCCACGTACGACAAAGGCGTGAGATCGCCGCTGGCCCCCACCGATCCCTCTTCGGGGATGATCGGCAGGATGTCCTTTTCGAGCAGGGATTGCAGGCCTTCGAGCAATGCGAAGCTGACGCCGGAATATCCGCGGGCCAGGGAAGCCAACCGGGCCGCCAGGATGGCGCGGGTTTCGGTTTCGGAAAACGGGTCGCCCAGGCCGGCGCCATGGTAACGTACGAGTTTCGCCGGCAAGAGCGCCGCCAGGTTGCGGGAAATGGGAACGCTTACGTTCTCGCCATAGCCGGTGGTCACGCCATAGACGACGCCTTCGCTGGCGATGACGGCGTCGATGAAGTCGGCTCCCTTTTCGATGCGGGCGCGGAAGCCCGCGTCGGCGCCCAGACGCGCGACTGCCTTGCGCTCGGCCAAGCGCACCACGTCTTCGATATGCAGGCGCCCGCCGTCGAAGGCCACGGTGGGGGAAACGGGATTTGCGGTCATTGGCGTGCGGCCTCCGGTGCGCCCCAGAAATCGTAGACATTGCTCCAAAGCAGGGGCGCCAAGGTGCAATAATGCGCGAGCCGATCCGCGTAGCGCCGGACCCAGCCCGCCAGGACCTCGCGGCGGTTGGCCCTTTCCAGGGTCAGCCGTTCCGCGAAGGGTTCGTAATGGATGTCGTATGCGTCGGCGGAGCCCAGGCAGAAGATGAGGAACACGGGGCAGTCGAGCAGGGAGGCGAGTACGTAGGGCCCGATGGGCCAGGGAGCGTCATGCCCCAGGAAAGGCGCCCAAGCGATGCCTTTGCCGTCGAGAGGTACGCGATCCCCCGCGATGAGGACGACCTCGCCCGCATCCACCTTGTCCTTGAGCAGCATGGCCGTAGCGGGATTCATCTCCGTCACCTGGATCAGGGAAAGCTGGCTGTCGGGGTTGATGCGTTTCATCAGTCCAATGAATCCCGGGTTATGGCGCGTATGCACCAACACGTTCACCCGGACTTTCCTCTCGGTCAGGGCCAGGTGGCGGGCCGCTTCCAGGTTCCCGAGATGGGATCCGATCAGGAGCACGCCTTTGCCTTGATCAAGATGCCGGGCCACCGCCTCGCGCCCATGGCGCGTGATGCGCGGAGACTTGGAGCGGGGATCCCAAGCGAGGATCCGATCGAGGATGCCTTCCCCCAGGACCAGAAAGTGCCGGAACACGAGCAGCCGCGATGGCTTGCCTGGCCGACCCATGGCGGCCCGCACCCGTTCCAGATAGAGGCGGGAGTCGGCGCGCTTGGTCCTTTGGGAGAGGAAAAAGTATAAAACCACCGGGAACAGCACGATTCGGAAAGGCCAGCGGCCCAGGCGGCGGCTCACTTCGAAGAGGAAGCGCAATCCCGTAGCGGTGCCGATTTCCGCCCGATTGGCCCAATGGCCCACCGCAGTAGGGCTGGCGGGCGTCTTCATGCGCGCTCCAACAGCATGGGTACCGCGCGCAGCAGCATCCCAAAAAACAGGCGCGTATGCATCCATGAGATGAGCGCATTGTCCTTGCCCATGCGGAAATGGGAAACGCCGTCCACGGGATAGTGCACAGCGACGGGCAGGAAGCGCATGGGCACGCCGGCCCATTTGAGGCGCACCAGCACCTCCGGATCGAAATCCATCCGGTCGCCGGTGCGCGCGGACGCGAGCGTACGCAAGGTGGACGCGAGAGGATAGACGCGCAGGCCGCACATACCGTCGGGAATGGCTCCCGACAAGGTATTCACGCGGATCCAGAAATTGGTGAGCCGTCTGCCGTACAGCCGCGATGCCGGCACGGTGGCATCGAAGCTGGGCGCGCCGCAGATTACCGCCAACGGCTCCGCTTCCGCCGCGGCCAACAGGCGGGGCAAGGCGTCCAGATCATGCTGCCCGTCCGCATCCACCTGCAGCGCATGGGTGTATCCGGCTTCCCCCGCGTGCCGGAGACCGGTCTTGACCGCCGCGCCCTTTCCGCCATTGGCGGGCCTGCGGACCAGGGTAACCTGGGTGGTACGTAGGGATGCCAGGGCCGCGAGTTCCGAACGGCAAGCGGCGCCGGATCCGTCGTCCACCACGATGCAGTGAATCCCCGCCGGGGACAGGCGTTCCAGCACCGCAGCCAAGGGCTTGGAATGCTCATAGACGGGAATCACGATGCAGGGTTTGAAGCTCACGCTGCCACCGGAGCGAATATCGCTTGACCGGCGGCATGGCGGCCGGCGGCGGAATCGTATGCGAAGGCGATCGCGCCTTTGGCGGGCAGATGGGTCAACTCCAGGGTCACTCGCATACCGGGCGTGATGGGGCGTTGGAATTTAAGCACCCGTAATCCGCGGAAGGCGCCGAAAGGGCCGAATCGCCTTTGACCCTCGCGGATGGCCCAATCCAATTGCACCACGCCGGGCAATAAAGCCCCTTCCGGGAAATGGCCGCGGAAATGCTCGAGTTCCGGATGGATATCCAAATCCAGGAGCGTTGCGCCCGATTCTCCCCGTCGTTCCGCGGTGATGCAGGGTCCCAACAAAGGTCGGAACAATTCCGCCAAGAGCGCTTGGGTGGTTTTTCCGGCCGCGTTCACCGGCAGGGCGGCGACGATGCGCCAACGCCGGGGCAACAGCACGCGCTCGAACCCTTGCGCCAGGTGCTCGCGCAGTTCCCGCACCAGCGCTTCGCGCTCCGCGCTCCCGCGCAACGGGACGCTGCCATCGTCAAGGCGCAGGACGGCGGCCAAAGTTTCGCGTTCGCCCGGGAGCACCAGCAGGCGCGCTTCCGCCATGCGCGGATGCCGCGCCAGGAGTGCTTCCATGGCGGTCAGCGAGAGGCGCTTCTCCTCGAGTTTCACGATGCGATCCGCGCGGCCCAGCAACCGGAGAGACCCGCCTTCCATGCGGGCCAGGTCGCCGGTCGCCATGGGTAACGGGGAGGATACATAGGGCGATGCGGTCAGGGAGAGCGTCCCATCTTCCGCGATGGCGGGAACCACTCCGGAAAAGGGCGTCCAGGCCTGGTCTTCCCGGTTGCGGCGGCGCCAGGCGATGCCGCCCGTTTCCGTGCTCCCGTAGATCTCGATGGGATACGATGCGAACATGCGAGCGCAGGCCTCGGCGGCGTCCCAGGCCAGCGGGCCTCCGGAGGAGAATACGGTTTCCGGGGGATGCGGCAGCTGCTCGAGAGACCGGGCCTGGTGCATGCGCTTGAGGAAAGCCGGCGAGGCGACCAGCAAGGCGGTCCCGGGATTCCCCAACCGATCGGCAAGCTCTTCGGGAAAGCGGATGAGATCGGCGGCGAAAGGCCGGCCGCAAGCCAACGGCCATAAGCAGCGGAAGAGAAGACCATAGATATGCTGATGGCTCACGGTGGACAAAACGCGCTCGGCGCGGAGATCCGCTCCCAGCGCGGCTTGCAGTCCGCGCAATTCGTTCTCCAGATCGGAGCGGGTCTTGGAGACCGCGATGGGAACGCCGGTGGAACCGGAGGTAAAGAGGACCAGCGGCAATTCCGGGAAGGGGCGCGCCGGCTGCGTGCTCCCGCTGGTTGCGGCAGCCCGATGGGAACTCGCCGCGGCGATCAGACCCGGGGCGACGGATGCGGGGAACTCCCCCACGAATGCGTCCACCTGGCTCCGCAAGCCGGCGGTGGTTATTTCCGTAGCGTCTCCCGGCAAAACCGCGGTGGCACCCGCGCTCCAGATTCCCAGCAAGGCCCCGGCGAATTCGAAGGTATCGGTACAGTACAGCGCCACACGGCGCGCGCCCGCAGCCATGACGGCGGCGCTCCAAGCTTCCCGCGCACGCATCAAGGCAGCCCAATCCTGGCCGGGGGCCAGCCCAACCAGGCCGCGTTGCCCGTTTCCCTGGGCCAGCTTCGCGAGATCCATCCAGGGCGTCATGCCTGCCTCGCCGCCATTACCTTACGGCGCACCAGCCATTCCCCCAGGAACAACGCGCCCATCAGCAAGTAGGCCAGGAATCCGTTATACAAGGCCCAGACCGCCTGATTCCCGGCGAGCGCCGTGGCCGCGGCCGCCGCGGCATTCAGGAGGAAGAATCCGCACCAGACCACGGTAACCTTGCGGGTATAACGTACGCCATGCGCATCCAGATCGGGATGCCGCAATCGCGCCAAGCGCTCTATGACTGTTGGCGGCGAAGCCAGGCTGGCGGCGAACACGACGAGCAACGCCAGGTTCACGGCGACGGGATAATACAGAACCGACGCCGCGCTGCGGAACCAGGCCAGGGCGGCCACCGCGGCCGCGATGGCCAAGAGCAAGGGGATGGGGAGCTTGCGCGCGAGCGGGCGTCCCCAGCGAAGTGCCGCAAGGGCCAGCAGACCCAAAGCGAACCAGCGGGTCGGTACGCCTTGGCGCAATCCGAAGTAGATAAGGACGGGATAGGCTGCCGTCACCGCCGCGGTCAGGGCGGTCATCCCGAACGAGGCCACGATTTACTCGTTGACCAGCTTCTCGATCACGTTGACCACGTCGTCGATGGTACGCACGGTCTTGAAGGCTTCGGGCTGCATACGCTTCCCGATCAGCTTTTGCAGCTTAACCATGAGATCAATGGCATCGATGCTGTCGATCTCCAGGTCCTGGTACAATTGCGCCTCCGGTTTGAGGCGCTCCATCTCGATGCCGAAGGTCTCGTGGAGCGAGGCGATCACCGCCGCCATGATTTCCGGCTTGGTCTTGAGGCTCATGTCCGCTCCGTAGCCGCGCGGCGGCTTTCCACGAAACGCGCAAGGTTGCGGACGCTGGCGAAATGCAGCTTATTTTCGGCCGCATCCGCGCTCATCTTGATGCCGTACTTCTTCTGCACGGCGATGCCCAGTTCCAAGGCGTCGATGGAATCGAGCCCGAGGCCTTCCCCGAAAATCGCGGCTTCGGCGTCGATGGAAGCCGGCGTGATATCCTCCAGGCGGAGGCTTTGGATTATGAGATCCTTGATCTCTGCCTCAAGCTCGGGCATGGGCGACTTCCTTATTGAAGAATTGCTGAAGATGCTCGTTCAGATCCCGCGCCGCCAAGGCGGGTTGATCCGGCCGCGCGCTGAGGAACGGCTTCACCGGGATGCCTGCTTTCACGCGCATGACGATGCGGATGGGATGCTTGGGGGCCAGGTACCAGGCGCCGCCTTTTTCCAGATTGGAAGGCGTGCTCTGGATGAAAACGGGGGTGATGTCCTGCTTGATGCGTACGGCCACCTGGGCCGCGCCTTTTTGGAACTTCACGGGCATTCCGGGAAGCGTGCGCGTCCCTTCCGGGAAAATGATCATGTTATTGCCCGAGTCGAGGCTGCGGCGCGCTTGCGCCACGGTGGATTCGCCGTCATGGTTGGGAATGTATCCCGCCAGCTTCACTCCCCAACGCTTGAACCAATCGCGTTCCAGCTCGCCTTTGACCACGCAATCGGCTTGCGGAACCACCGAGGCCAGGATCACGAAATCGATCAGGGTGGGGTGGTTGGCAAGCACCAGATTGCCGGAACGCAGCAGGGTTTCCCTGCCTTCGATGCGCAACTTCAACACGCCGGTGATGCGCATCATCCACACGAAAAGGAAAAAAGACCAGCGGACTATGTTGCGGCCTACGCGGTGGCGATCCTCTTGTTTGCGCCAGCGGAGCCAGACCAGGGGAATGATGGTTGTCCCCAACACGGCGCCGCCCACGGCGAAGGTGAAGAAGCACCACAGGGTGGCCAGGGTGCGCCAGACGCGCCATAGGAATTTCATACGCCCGCATCCGCCGCGTCGCGGGACCAGGTCCAGCCGCGGCCGCTTCGCAGCCAGGCGCAGGAGGGCTTTTCGCCGGCCAGCATACGCAGGAAGGCCAAGGCCTGGGGAAATCGATCCGGATTCGCGTCGGCCGCCGTGGCATGGGCTTCCCGAGTCCTAAGCGCAAGGGAAAACGCTTCACCGCCTTCGCAACCCAGGAGCAGACCAAAGGAGTAACCCGCAGGTTCCCCCTGCTCCGCATCCCCGTAGATTTCCGGCATCACGGGATCGCTGCTGACCAGGAGGACCTGGTGCGCGCCTTCGGCGAGCATACCCATGGCTTCCAGCAACCCCGCGGCGAAGCATTCATGCCGGGAGGAAAGCGAGGAACTCGCATGCTTATCCCCGGAAGCGATGGAATATTGCCCCGCAGTGGCGTTGTGCACCGAGAGGCTGAAGTCCATGGGCGAAGCCGGTTCGCCCAAGGCCTGGGCCCGCAACATGGCGGCGGACCGGGTAACCTGGCCGTGACGGCTGGAGAATACCGTGGGGACTCCCGCTTGGGGGGAAAGCCGGAATGCGATTTCCAGGGCCAAGCGATCGGCGGCATCGGCGCGGCGGCGGAGAATCGGAGCCATACCCTGGACGGGAGCCGTGGGGGTTGCCGAGGATGACCAATCAGCGGATTCCCGGTGGGCCCAGGTTTTCCATTCCGCCTTGGAGGACAGCCCCGGTCCCGCGAATGCTTCCCAGTCCAATACGCGGAACCCGAGCCGGAATACGGCGTCGTCCTTCAGCGCGGCAACCTGGGGGAGGAGGTCGTTCATAAAACCACGGATTCCATTGGCTTGTTGACTGTCGGGAAGGCTTGTCTGTTGCGACGATGGAATATAGTTACTTGCCCCGCGTATGGATGGTAGGGGTGGCTTCCGTTCGTCATGGCGTTGTAATTACGCGTAAGCCCGCGTGAGCCGCCATGCCCAATCGCAATCGCCGTTTTGACAGGCCCCGGAATTTTGTTTACACTGTTAACATGTCCCAACTCCAGGGCAGGATCCTCTCCTGCGCATTGGATCTGTACTTGGAAAAAGGCATCCACGGATTGTCGATGCGGCAGATCGCGGCCAAGCTGGATATCTCCGCGACCGCCATCTACCGCCATTACCGGAACAAGCAGGAATTGGTCGATACCATCGTCGCCGAGGCGGTGAAGATTTTCGCCGGCTACCTGTTCAGCGCGCTCTCCGGGCAGACCGCGGAAGAACGCTTCCGCATGTGCAATCAGGCTTACCTGGATTTCGCCTTGGGACAGGAAAAGTATTACGAGGTGATCTTCCTCGAGCCCCATGGGCAAGGGGCCGATGCGCCCGAAGAGTCGCAGCAGAAAGGCCTGGCGAATTTCCAATTCCTGGTCGACCGCGTGCAGGAATGCGTCGATAGCGGCTACCTGCGCAAGGCCAACCCCCGCTCCCTGGCCTTGAGCATCTGGGCCCATAACCTGGGGCTGATGGCGCTATTCTTTTCCGGCAAATGGGCGATGGACGAAGCGGCGTTCCGGAAATTCTATTGGGAATCGCAGGAACGTTTCCTGCATGGGCTTTGCGACTAGGTAGGCCCGGGCCTTAGCCCTCCCGGCCCTGTTTGATCAGCGGAGCGGTAGGGCCACGGCGCGCATGTGGGCGCCCTTGGCGTCAAAGACTTCCAGGCTGGCCCCCGTAACACCTTTGCTACCCCGCGTGTAACGCACGCCCGAAAGGGATCCGGTGCCTACCAACATGCCGCGACCGGGCTCCGCCGCGACGCGCGGCCCCGAAGGCGACATATTGGATACGGCCTTGGTATACCGCACTTGCGATACCGATCCGGTCCAGGGCGGGTTCTCGCCATTTATTTTCAGCAGGTACAGACTGCCGTCCGGCCCGACTTCGACTCCGATGATGCGGCCCGAGGTATTGTCGAAATCGGTAATCTTTCCGTCCTTATCCCGACGCTTGATCCAGGAGCCGCCGTAATCGGCCCAGAGAATATTCCCCTGATACTCGGCCGGGAAGGCATTGCCGCGGTAGAAGGTGCCGCCCGTGATGCAATTGCCCACGCTGTGCGCGTACCCGAAGAGCGGATTCTCCATGCCGACCTTGGTGCAAGTCCCCTCGCAGCCGCCTTCATAACCGTAGTTGAGTCCCGGCTTGAGCAGATCGATCTCTTCCGCGCCGCCTTCGCCCACGTCGAAGAAGACCATGTCGCCGGTGACGGGATCGGCGGCGCCCGTGAAGGGCTCCCGGAATCCCATGGCGAAGATCTCGGGCCGGTAGCCGGCCTTGTTCACGAACGGATTATCGGCCGGAACCACGCTGGCCGGGTACTTGGAGGGATCGAGGCGCAGCGCCTTGCCGGAAAGGTTGTCTCCGACCTGGGAGCCGGGATGCGCCGAGCCCGCGTAGAGCATGCCGTCCTTGCCGAAGAAGAAGGCGCCGCCCACGTATCCGCCGTCGCCGATATCGTCGAGCAGGATGGCTTCGCTTCCGGGCACGGCGACATCGGGATTATCCTTGGCTGCGGTCATGCGCACGATGCGGTTCTTCATCTTGGGGCTGGCGTAATAGAAATAGACGTAGCCGTTGTCGGCGAATTTGGGATCGAAGGCGACCCCGAGCATGTTCTCGCGATGGCCCCATAAGGTAAAGGTGGTGAACGGGGTGGGCAGCAGGGCGCCGTTCTTGACGATGCGCACCTTGCCGGTCTGCTCCATCACGAACAGTCGGCCGTCCGGCGCGAAGTGCATGGCCAAGGGTGAGGTAAAGCCGGTGACCCAATCCTTGCGCTCGAAGTCGACGGGCAAGGCGAAAGCTCCCGCGGCGGCGAGCAACGCGGCAGCGGTAACGGCAATGATACGGTTATGCATTGGAACCCCCATTTCACCCCCGCACCCAAAAATAGGCCGACCGCGCCATTACCCGGCGGGACATGGTTCTTCCGTTATCCCAGGTTCAGGCGCATTTTCCCCGGCGCACACGCGTATGCGGCCCTAGTATTAGGAAGGGTTCCGCAGTCCTTGGGGGAATTTGGGGACAACCGCTTTTTCCGCGCCATTGCTGGCCGGCCTGCTGGCCGCCCTCCCGCTCCGCGGCGCCGACGCCCCCAGGGTACCCGGCAGCCCATACCCTACGGCCCCCATCCCCGATACCGTATTCCTGGTCGCCGATGACGGCTTTCCGGAAGCCCAGCGCTTGATCGTGGAATCCCTGCAAGGATCCCTCTCCGGAAGCTCGGCGATCTACCGGACGCGGACAGGAGGCTACGCGCTTTGGCAGGAGGAATTCAGCCGTCCCGGCGGTCCCGTGATAGCGAAGGATTTCCAACGGGATTTTCCCGGACTGTTGCGCCACTATCGAACCTCGCTGCGGGGCTACGTGCTGTGCGATTTACATACGCCCTCGGCCAACGCTGCCATCTCCCTGTGCGGTACCATGCGGACCCCGGCGGGTGGCGTGATCGCGGCGACGACGACGGACGCCGCGCTCCTCGACGGATTGGGCTTGCCGCGCCTGGCCGACGCGCGCGGCCACGATGAAGCCTGGGCCCTCGCCGCCTACCCTGAGGCCTTCAATCACCATATCGTGGTGTACCAGGATACGGGCAAGGATTTGTTCCTGGGGGATTACTCCGTGTTCGCCGGAGCGTTGCATTTTTCCGCGTCTTTGGGATCGCCCTTGCTGGCCGCCGCTTTGGGCCGCATGCGGGGCCAGGCGGTTTTGCTGGGCTGGGGCGACGACGAGTTCAACCTGGTGGCCTCCGCCTCGAAAGCCTCCGTGCAGGTGCATGCGGCGGATTGGGTTCTCAATCTTTCCACCCTGTCGCGCTTCGCCGCGGCCACGGTCCAGGTCCCCATGCCCGCGGCCGATTCCGTAGGCGCGGGCAAGCATACCGTGTGCTTCCTCATGAGCGACGGCGACAACCTGCAATGGGCCCTGGGTGGATTCGCCGCACCCGGGGGCAAATGGTACGGCAACCCGTCGCGCGGCAAGCTTGCCATGGGTTGGACCATGGCGCCCTCGCTGGCCGAGCTGGCTCCCACCGCCTTGGCGCGCCTCTACCGTACCGCCTCGGTTACCCCGGGGGCCCGGGATCATTTCGTGGCGGGGCCCTCCGGCGCCGGGTACATCTTCCCGGAAGCCTTCGCGGCCTTGGACTCGGCCGCGGTCCTTACCGCCCGTTGCATGGCCAAGGCCGACATGCGCATCCTGAACGTGCTCGGAAACGATCCCGCGGATAAATACCTGCATCCGTTCCTGAAACTTCCCGGCATCGACGCCATTCTGTTCTATCCCTATTCCGACTACTCCGGCTTGCGGGGGAGCATCCGCTTCCTGGACGGCAAACCCGTGATCGGCGGTTTCGCCAACCTTTGGGAAGGCATGGAGACCCCGGCCTCCCTCGCGGTCAGGCTTAATGCGCGGCCCAAGGATCCGCGCTCAGCGGAGGGCTACAGCCTCATTCCCGTGCATGCCTGGAGCCGGACCCTGGCCGATGTGGAGGCATGCGCGGCCCTGTTGGGACCGGACGTGCGCGTGGTGGCGCCGGATGAATTCGTGCGCGCCATCCGCGCGAACCTGGGATCCGGTATCGCCATCCGGGTCCCAAAGATCGCCAAGCCGGCGCGATCGGGCGCGATGGGAGGCTCGTTCCGCCGCGGAGGCAGGGTATTCCAATCCGATGGCAGGCAGGCCCCGCGGGCGGTCCCGTCCCGAACCCGAAGGGCGCCTTAGGATGTATCTTGTGATCCTGGGCCCGGATCCATTCCTTCCGCGGCCCGCGGGGGTCGGCGCATGCAGGTGAGCCACGTCAAATACTTCCAAAACTGGATCCCGATCATCGCGAAGTGGATTTACGAGGAGTGGTCGTACGCGTTCCCGCTGCGCACGCTTCAGGATATCCAGAAAGGCCTGTTCGGCCGGATGAACGAGAACGAAATGCCCATCACCCTCATCGCCCACGATGAGCGCGGCGTGCTGGGCACGGCCTCCATCAAAGCCTCGGATATGGAAATCCTCCAGGAACTGGCGCCCTGGCTCTCATCCGTATATGTGCATCCGGAATACCGCGGCCAGGGCGTGGCCGGTGCGCTGGTTTCCGAGATCGAGAAAATCGCGAAGCAACAGGGCTACTCGAAGCTTTACGTTTTCAACCCCATTACCCAGGGCATCTTCGAGAAACTGGGATGGTCCGTACTCCAGACCGTGCAATATGGCGGCAAAGAATTGGGCATTCTCGCCAAGGATATCTGAAGCCGATCCGCAGGCTATTCAGGCGGAAGCCGTCACCGGCGCGGTGGCGGGTTTGGGGGCCGGGACCGGCTCGTTTTCCTTCCAACCTTTGCTCGTGATCAGGCGCGCTCCGCGCTTGAAGGTCAGGTACGACCAGGCCCAATTAATCAATACGATAATGCGGTTGCGGTGGCCCACCAGATACATGATGTGCACGAACAGCCACATCAGCCACGCGAAGTAGCCGCCGATGCGGATGCCGTGGAAATCGGTAACCGCGAAGGAACGGCCGATTACCGCCATGGTCCCTTTGTCCAGGTACTTGAAATGCTTGCGCGCTTTCCCGTCGATCTCGCGCAGGATATTCGCAGCCACGTGCACGCCTTGCTGCATGGCCACGGGCGCCAGACCGGGCAAGGGCCCCGTCGGCGTATCGAAATGCGCCTGATCCCCGATCACGAAGGCATCGGGATGGCCCGGCAGGCTCATGTCCGGGCCCACGATGACGCGCCCCTCGCGATCGAGTGGAACCCCCAGGCCCTTGTTGATGGCGGCGGGCTTGACGCCGGCGGCCCAAATCACGTTGGCCGCGGGAATGAAGGCATCATCGAGGCGAACGCCTTCGGGCGTGATATCCTTGGCGAGCTTGTCCAGGCGCACCTCCACGCCCTTCCGCTCCAAGGCGGCCTTGGCCTTGGCGGAAAGGTCGGGGGCGAATTGGGGAAGCACGCGATCGCCGCCTTGCAATAAGATTACGCGCGGCATGGCGGGATTGATGTTGCGGAAATCGCTGGCCGCGATGGCATGCGCCAGCTCGGCGAGGGCGCCCGCCATCTCCACGCCCGTGGGCCCGCCGCCGATGACGACGAAAGTCAACAGCCGCGCCTGGATGTGCGGATCGGATTCCTTTTCCGCCTGCTCGAAAGCCGTCAGCGCCCGACGCCGGATCTCCAACGCCTGCTCGACGGTCTTGAGCCCCGGGGCCAATTCCTCCCATTCCGGATGGCCGAAATAGGAATGCGACGCGCCCGCGGCCAGGATCAGGTATTCGTAGGGGTGGCGGCCGGCATCGGTGACCACCACCTTCCCCGCGAGATCGATGGAGACGGCCGCTTCCATGCGCACCGAGACCTTGCGGTAATGCGCGAGGACCTGGCGGATGGGCACGGCGATATCGGAGGGATTGAGCGATGCCGTGGCCACTTGGTATAACAGGGGCTGGAAGAGGTGGTGGTTGCGCTTGTCAATCAGGGTAACCTGGGCCTGCCCCGAGCGGCCCAGGGCCTGGGCGGCCCGGAGGCCTCCGAAACCCCCGCCGATGATGACTACCCTCGGTTCCATGGACGATAAGTTAATTTTGATCGGGTCGCATTGAAAGTACGACGTGGAGGCGATTGATGGTCGGCAAGGACGGTGATTTCGGGAACCAGGCCCTCGGTGGCAAGGCGCTAAGCAATAAAGCCCAGGAAGCCCTAATGAAGGCGAAGCGCGACTTCGCGCGCGCGTTGGGCGAGGATATGGCGAGCACCCTGGCATCTTTACCGGGGGTTTGGGCCACGAAGATCAAGGCCAACTTCGATCTCGCCTCCGAACGCGGCCCCAACCTTTGGGAAGCCGCCAACATCATCGGCGCGTGCTGCAACGCCCAGCCCCTGCCAGCGGACACCCGCTCCGCCTGCTTCGGCTTCATCACCCGAATCCGCGAGCTGCAAGGCCGCCTGGCGCGGGAATCCTCCGCCACCACCACGGTGGTTTTCGGGACCTCGGGCTGGCGCGAAGCCATCGGCGAAGGCTTCACCATCGAGAACGTGCACAAGGTGGTGCGCGGCATCATCCAGATGATGAAGACTCCGGTCTTCCTCCAAACCAACGGGTACGAGGGATTCGCGCGGGTGCAAGCGGCGGGCGTGCTGGTTTTCCGGGACAACCGCTTCATGGGCGACGAGTTCATGGCTTGCGCCATGCGCGAACTTGCCGCCGAAGGCGTCAAGATCCACGACGCGGGGGAATGCCCCACCGGCGTGGGTTCGGCCATCCTCACCGAACTCAAGGCCGCGGGGTCGATCAACTTCACCCCCTCGCATAATCCCATGGAATACGCCGGCATCAAGTTCAATCCCGCCGACGGCGGACCGGCCGATGTCGAGCTCACTTCCCTAATCGAAGAGCATGCCAACGCGCTCATGGTCCCAGGCGTCCCTTTCGCCCGCTCCTTGGCCGATTTCCGCCCCCTGCGCACCCGCATCGACGCGGCCCCCATGTTCACGGCCTTCGTGGAAAAAAAATCCAAAGTCTTCGACCTCAACGCCCTGCGGCGCTGGCTGTGCGACCTCGCTCCCGAGCTTTTCATCGCCGTCGACAATATGCATGGCTCCTCCCGCGGGTATATCCAGGATCTGCTCGGGGCCGCGACCATGGCCGCGCTCGAGAAGTCCGATTCCATCCGCTTCTACAACACCGAGGACGATTACTCCTTCCACGGGGTCAAGCCCGAGCCGAATGCCAAGAACCAGGCCATCCTCATGGTCGAGCTCAAAAAAGCCGGGCGCAAGCTGACCCTGGCGGTGGCCCTGGATCCGGACGCCGATCGTATCCGCTTCGCCGACGCGGAGCTGGATATCGACATGAACCGCTTCGGCGCCATCGGCTATGCGGCCCTACTGCGCCGCGGGCTCAAGGACGGGTTGGCCACCACGGTGCCTTCTTCCGGTTTCGCTACCGAGATCGCGGGCCGGCAAGGACGTAACATCTACGAGACGGCCGTTGGCTTCAAGAATTTCCGCGGCCCGCTTTCCTCGGGCCAGGCCATGATGGCGTACGAAGAGAGCGATGGCATCTCGTTCATGGGCCACACCCTGGAGAAATGCGCCCTGGCGGGTTTCCTGTGCGCCCTGGATGCCATGGCCTCCTCGGGCCAGAACCTTTCCGCGCTTTATCGGGATCTGCGAAAGCAATACGGCTGGTTCTACCCCGGCAAGGGCGGCGCCGACGTGAAGGGCGTTTCCGTCGAGGCCTGGCAGCGCTACAAGGACGCGGTGATGCATGTGCTGGTCGGCGGATTGGTCAAGACCGGCGATTCCCTGCAGGTGGGCGGCGCGGAAAAGAAAATCCTGCGCATCAATACCGCCGACGGCCTGAAGGTGGTCTTCGCCGACAGAAGCTGGATCCTGCTACGGCCCTCGGGCACCGAGCCGAAGTTCCGTTATTATTTCGAGGTGGTGGGCGAGAGCGAACTGGCGGATGCCGACGGGCTCTCGAACGCGTATGCGGCGGCGGCTTCGGCCTTGCTGGAACGGGCGCGGGAAAAGGCCGGTCCGGCGGAATAACCGACCGGACCCGGGAAAGCACAGCGTTCCGATTAGTCCAACAAGAGCAGCTTGCGCGTCGCAGTAAGCGTTCCCGGCCTTCCGCTGGAAGCGCCCGCCCCGGCCCGATACGTGAGCCGGCACACGTACATGCCCCCCGCCCTCCCGTGCGCGTCCCACGCTACCTGGTGCGCGCCTTGGGTGCGTGGGCCCTGATCCAGCAGGGCGACCACTTGGCCCCGCAGATCCAGGATCTCCAACCGCACCACGCCCGCAGCCGGCAGTTCGAAGCGGATCCGCGTCATGGGTTTGAAGGGATTCGGGTGGTTTTGCAGCAAGGCCAGTCGCGGCGCGATCGCGCCCTGGAGCCGTAACGCGACCGGCACCGACTCTTTCGTGAACGCGTAAACCCCGGAGCCGACGGTTACCGCGTAAACGGAATCCTTTTCCGTAGATAAGAATTTGATGGGAATGCTATCCAAGCCCGCGAGCTTCCAGGTGGCGCCGTTGTCCGTGGTGCGGTGCAGGCCCATGGATTGACCGTTGCTGTTGAGCATGGTGGCCCAGAGAGTGCCCTCCGCATCCACGATGAATTGATCCGGATTCGCGGGCGGCGCGCCGACAGTCGACCATGCGCTTCCATCGTACTTCCAGAACTTACCGGGGAAGGAAAGCACTTTGACCACGAGGTTCCCGTCCTGGTCGCTTTGCAGTATCCCGTCGCTGGCCGATAAGGTATCCGCGTTCACGGGTTGCCAGGCGGCATCGGCAATGGCGCGCTTGTAGATCAGGTATTTGGGTGCCCGGCGCAGGCTGGCATAGACCACGCCTTTCTTGTTGTTGCGGGAAACCTGCCGGATGAACTCGCCAGGCTTGATGCTGAGGCCCGCGGTGTCGCGCTTCCAGGAGTCACCGGACTTTTTGCAGTACAAAGCCGCGTCGCCGCCCAGCCACTGATTGCCTTGCCGATCGACGAAATGATCAAGGGATTGCGAGTTGAAATTGAAGTTGCCGTGCCCGGCCGTATCCAGGTCCCAGTGATCCCCTTGGTCGGTGGATTTGACGGGGAAGAAGCGCGAAACTGCGGTATCGATTTGAATGGGAACGTTGCCGTAAAGATTTCCCGCGTCGTCCGCGGCGAGGGCGTTGATGCCCCAGCAGTATTTGCCCTGGGGGAAAACCTTATCCCAGGCCTTGCCGTCTGGCTTGGCTCGGAAGATGCCGAGGTTGGAGGAAAGGAACGATTTGCCCCCGGCCCGGATCAGCGGCGTATAGAAGGCGGTGGCGCGGGTCTGGGCCGCGTCTTCCACATGGGTCCAATGCGATCCGGAATCGCTGCTGGAGAAGACGCCGTAGCGCGTGGTCGCATACAAAAGATCCTTGAAACTCAAGGAGGAAATGATTTTCTCAACCGCGGGAATCTGGGCCTGCGAGGCGATACCTGCCTGGATCGGGATCCAGGGTGGCGTTAATCCGGAGAGGCGGTATGCCCCAGAGACCAGGCCGACGGCGTACACGTTACCCTTGTCGTCGTCGGCGAATGAGCCGATGGTTTCATTGAGGCCGACGGAAATATCGGTCCAGGTGGCACCGGTATCCGTGGAAACCTGGGCGCGTCCCCCGCCCGCGGAGGCGCCCACGAAAATGCGTCCCAGCCTATCGATGAATAGCGCGCTAGGGAATCCGCCGCTGGTAAATGCCGGATGCGCCTGCCATCGGCCCGCGCTGGAATCCTTGTGTTGCGAATAGAGCTTCCGGCTTTGGGTCACGGCCCAGATATTGAACTTGGGGTCGAGGGCCAGGTCGGTGACGGATTCCGAGAAAATCCCGACGGTGTCGAGTTTCCAGGTTTTGCCCGAATCGATGCTCGCCCACACTTTGCCGGACTGGCGGGCGTAGAGGGCATCCCCCAACAATTCTGCGAGGTTCGACAAAGTCGTTTTGACGCGTCCCGAATTAGACCAGATGGGAATGGATTTCGGGTAAAGTGCGTAGAGGTAGAGAACCGATCCATCGGATAGGGACATGAGGACAAGGTTCGCATTGTCCGCTTTGAATGCAGCCGTGAGGATTTTCAGGTCGCCTGGCGGACGGTATTCGATCATGACGGAATCGCCGAGGCCAGGGCGAACCTTCCGGATGGTGAGAAGCTTATCGGTGAATTGCAGGTTGAAATTGTAGTTGGCGTCCCCGGACTTAGCATCTCCGTATTGCCGACCGGCATCGTATTCGCCGACAAGGGAGAGTGCCATGTTGGACAGTGGGTCGTTGGTTTGGGCCAGAATGGGAAACGTGGTCGCCAGGATCAGGGCTACGGCCAAAGAATACGGAGGCTTGAGCATGAACGGCTCCGGAGGGCTGGGGGTGGAGTGACTTCGTGAAAGCTTACTTCTTTCAGACCGGAAGCGACCAAGACTGCTGGCCGAAGGGAGCTTTTCTGTTTACCAGATTTTTACAAAAGATGGAGTCGTCCGGCTTTAATCAGGGCAAATCCTGGACCAGGGCCAAATCGAAAATAACTCAAAATCGACCTGAATTCGCTTCGGGGCGAAGTAAAAACCGCGAAAAGGTGAGGGATTAAGGTCGAATTCGGCGGGAACGGCTTGACTTTCAAAGCTTTCCCGCTATCTTGGAATGCGTCGGACTTGTTTACCGAGTTCGTGCAAAAGTATGAAAAGCGTTTACGAATACACCAACTACCGCCTCTTCCTGAAGGATTTCTACGAGGAGCGTAAGGAGCAGGAAGGCTTTACCTACCGGGATTTCTCCAAGCTCACCGGCATGAATTCCACCTCCTGGCTGCTGCACCTCATCAAGGGCAGCAAGAACCTTTCGGCGGAATCGGTGCTGCGGGTGGCCAAGGCCCTCAAACTCAACAAGGCGGAGACGGAATATTTCGAGATAATGGTGCCTTTCACCCAGGCGCGTACCAACGGGGTCAAAGACCATTATTACCAGCGGATGTTGGGCTTGAAACGCAAGCTCAAGATCGCGAAGATAGGCGAGGAGCAGTACGATTACTACACCAAGTGGTACCATCCGGTGATACGGTCCATGGTTTCCAAGGTAGACTTCGGGAAGGGGCCCCACGGGGCCCCCGACTACGCGTTGCTCGCCCGATGCCTGATGCCGCCCATCCCGGCCCGCGAGGCCAAGAAATCGGTGCGCCTGCTCGAGAAGCTCGGCCTGATCAGCCGCGGCAAGGACGGCGTCTTCATCCAGAACAGCGCCGTCATCTCCACCGGCGACGAAGTGGCTTCCCTCAGCGTCATCAATTACCATAAGCAGGTTTCGCGCCTCGCCGAAGGCGCCCATGACATCTCCACCAAGGAAGAACGCGACATCTCGGCGCTCACCCTGGGTATCGGCGAAGAGGATTTCCTCCGCATCAAGACGCGCATCCAGGCCTTCCGCAAGGAAATCATGGATATGGCCATGGCCGCGGAATCGCCCGATCGCGTTTACCAGCTCAACTTCCAATTATTCCCCGTGGGCAAGGCGGCCAAGCCATGACGCGGGCGTGGGTAGGGTTCGGGGCCGCGGCGGCGCTCGTGGGGAGCGCCGTCCTGCTGGCCTGCAGCAACCGCATGGCATCGGGGGGCGACGCCACAGAGACGGGTAACGCGCGGGTTGCGGGAGTGGTGATGACCGAGGGCGGTGTCCCTTCCCATGGCGCCCAGGTGACCATCCTGCCCGCCGACTACGATCCCTCCGCCGGCAAAGCGGTGCCGGATACCTTGCTGGATACCACCGACGCCAACGGTCGCTACCGTTTCACGCGCCTGGCCGACGGCGAGTACGATGTGCTGGTCCGCAACGATGACGAGCATACGCGGCTCTCCATCTACGGCATCCGCGTCGCCCAGGATTCGGTTATCCTGCCCGCCGATACCTTGCACGCGCCGGGAGCCGTGGTGGTGCCGCTGCCCGAGACCGCCGATTCCGGCCTCGGCTGGATCTATATCCCGGGCACCCAGATCCGCGGCCGCGTCGATTCCGAAGTGCGCATAGCCGGAGCCATCACCCTCGATTCCGTCCCCGCCGGGCTGGTGCCGCGCATCGAGTACAAGAAAGCCGATTCGGCCTCCGCGCCCATGGTGCTGGCCCGGGACGTGCAGGTACGCAAAGGCGAGGTTACCCATGTGGATGCCTACGCGGCCTGGCCGCATGCGCGTAAGCTGATCGCCAATACCGGTTCGGGAGTCACCCTCATCTCCAAGGACATGATCGATTTCCCCATGCTGGTGCGGCTGCAGGCTCCCGCTTTCGACTTCTCCCAGTCCATCGCCCGCGGCGCCGACGTACGTTTCTCATCGCCGGGCGGCATGCCCTTGCCTTATGTGGTCCAGGATTGGGATTCCGCCGCCGGGCATGCCGACCTCTGGCTGCGCATCGATACCCTGCACGCCCGTGAATCCGGCCAAGCGTTTACCATGCATTGGGGCGCGACGACCAAGGCGGGACCCAAAGCCCGTCCCGTATTCGATACCGCGACCGGTTTCGCCGGCGTCTGGCACCTGGAAGAGGAGGCTGCCGACACCACCACCGATAGCCTTTACAAGGATGCCACCGGCGCGGGCAGCGACGGGGATGATCGTATCCGCAACACCGACCGGGAAGGCGTGGTGGGCCGCGGCCACGGCATCGACTCCGGCGATTACATCGTGGCTTCCAAGCCCGCCAACGGCGTCAAGCTCACTTCCGCCTTCACCCTATCCATCTGGTTCCGCAGCAACGGCAAACGCCTAGGCTCGGCTGGCGGCGAGGTGCTCAACGTGGGCGACAATTACGGTATGCGCGTATTCAGGGACTCCGGGTTGCACATGTGGTATTGGCCGCCTAAGCCGCCTACCGGCGCCAAAACCGAGTGGAATTACGTGAGCGCGCCCGTGAAGAATCTGCTCGACGGCAATTGGCACCTGATCATGGGAACCTTCGACGGCACCGCCCTGCACCTGTACTGCGACGGCAAGGAAGTGGGATCCTCTCCCGCCGGCGATGTGGTGGGATTGCTTTTCCCGCTCAACGTCACCATGGGCAAGCACGGCAACGGCAAGCCTTTCTTCGAATTCGACGGGGATCTCGATGAGGCGCAGATCCATTCCCGGTCCCGCGATGCGGACTGGGCGAAATTGAGCTTCGAGAACCAGAAGCCCGGCGCGGCATTCCCCGCGTTCGGGCCATAGCGACGGAACGCAAAAGGGGGGATGCATGATACAGCTACTATCGGGCAAGCGGCGGCCGGAGGCCAATAGGGGGAACGTTGGGGGGGCCTTCGCATACGCTGCGCTGGCGACCGTCGCTTGCCTGACTCTAAGCGGAACGGCGCGGGCGCAGACCTGCGCCATGCCGGCGGAGTCGGAATTCAAGACCGTCGAGATCATCCCTAAGAACACCATGTCCAATCCCAGCCATATGGCGGTGCTCAAGAACGGCGAGATCTTCGCCGTGGAGCAATGGTCGGGCAAGGTGTGGCATTACACCCCGGGCAAGGCCGCCGAAGTGGCCGGAACCGTGGGCACCAACGAAGGCCTGAAGGTCGAAGACGGTATGCTCGGCATCATCGCCGACGTCGACTACGCCAAGACCGGCTGGCTGTACATCTACCACACCCCCAGCACCATGGGCACCACCCAAATCTCGCGCTTTACGGTGGCCGCGGGCAAGCTCACCAACCAGAAGATCATCCTGACCATTCCCCGCACCCGCGTCGGCGGCGGCCATGACGAACGCCATGCCGGCGGCGGCCTCTCGTGGAACGAACGTACCGGCGACCTGTTCCTTTCGGTCGGCGATGATACCTACCCCTTCGGAGACCGCTCGGTTTACGGTCCCCGCGATCCCGATAACGCCTATTCCAACGGCTTGCGCACCGCGGGCAACACCAACGATCTGCGGGGCAAGGTCGTGCGTATCCACCCTATTGCTTTCGCGGATGCCCAGACCCCGACCCCGGGCGTAGGCACCACCTATACCATCCCCATCGGTAACCTGTTCCCGCCGGGCACGGACAAGGCCCGCCCGGAGATCTATACCATGGGCACCCGCAACGCCTACCGCGTCAAGGTGGACTCGGTGACCGGCTGGGCCTTCATCGGCGAAGTCGGCGCGGATGCCAACGATTACGACAGCGCCAAGGGGCCTCCCGGCTACGATCACGTGTACCTCGCCAAGTCGGCGTCCAATTTCGGCTGGCCTTTCGGCAACGGCAACATGGAACCGTACAAGGTGCGCGACTACGAAAAGGAATACATCGCCGCGGGCATGAAGGTGGGCCAGAGCTTTGATCTTGCCAAGCTTAAGAATCTCTCCTCCTACAATACCGGCCTGGTGGATTTGCCTCCGGTCAAGCCCCCGTTGGTCTGGTACTGCGCCAACGGCTTGCAGAAGGGCATCCCGGCCAAGCTGGGCGGGGGTTCCGAAACCGCCATGATGGGCCCCACCTACGATTTCAATCCCGCGGTCACCTCGGCCGTGAAACTCCCGCCTTATTTCCACCGCAAGGTGATCCTGGGCGATTACTCGCGGCACTACCTGTGGCTCATGAGCCTGGACGCCGAAGGGACCCTGACCAACCTGGAGCGCATCCGCACCAACATCTCGATGACGGATATGGAAATGGGGCCCGATGGTTCGCTCTACCTTCTGGACTACGACAACGGAGCGGTGCTGAGCCTGCAATACACCGGCGCCCAGAAGGATTACAAGTCCTGCGGCTTCATCAAGGAAGGCTGCATGGATACCAAGTACCAGGAGTATGACAAAACCGCCAACCTGAACAGCCCCGCGGCGTGCAAGACCACGGTTTCCATCCGCGCCATCAAGGCCATGTCCGCTCCCAAGCCCATGGCCTTCCTGGCAGGCTTCCGGGCCGTGGATCTGCCCATTGGGGTTTACGGGCTGGAGATCTTCGACATGTCGGGCCGCAAGGTCTGGACCTACGTACGCGCGGGCGCCGAAGGCAAGCTGCGGGTGGAATTACCCGCCGCCATCGCCGGTGGGCTGCTGCGGGTGCGCTACCTGTAAAGGGATTCCCAGGGGGGGACCGGCGGGAGAATACTCCCGTAGGAGGCGCCGGCCGGGAGGCCAAGTGGCCGGCGCCCATCCTCCCGGGTTCATGGCATCGCGTCCCCGGGGGGGAACGGTTTCGGCAAACATTTCGTGGGGGATACACGCATGGACATTTTCCGCCGGGCGGCGTTGCCGCTCCTGATCGCGTTCTGCATGGCCGGGGCCGCGCGCGCCGCCGAGGATTCGGCCTGGATCCACCTGTTCAACGGGAAGGATCTCAAGGACTGGGATTTCAAGATCCGCCACCAGGCCCTGAACAAGGATACCCTGCACACCTTCAAGGTGGTGAACGGCAACCTGTTCGTCGACTACTCCGAGTACAAGAACTTCGACGGCGAACCTTTCGGGCACATGGGCTACAAGCTGCGGCCCTTCTCCTATTATCTGCTGCGCGGGGAATACCAGTTCATCACCGACAAACAGGTGCCGGGCGGTCCGGGCTGGGCCAAAGAGAATAACGGTTTCATGTTGCATTCCCAATCCATCGCCAGCATGGGTCTGGATCAGGATTTTCCCATCAGCCTGGAAGCGCAATTGCTGGGACCGGCCAATGGGAGCGGTACCATGAACCTGTGCACTCCGGGAACCAATTTCCACGACATGGCGGGCAAGCTGATCACGGATCATTGCGTGAATGCCACCGCGAATACCCGCCAACCCACCCCGGCCTGGACCACGGTCTCGGCTTTGGTGCTGGGCGACTCCGTCATCAAGCATATGGTAGGCAAGGATACGGTATTCAAATTCACCAAGCCCGAGATGGGCGGGGGTAACGTATCGGGCAACACGGTCCAAATCGTGAACGGCAAGGCGCTGAAGGAAGGTTATGTGGTGATCCAGGCGGAAAGCGCCCCGGTGCTCTTCCGCAAGATAGACCTTTTGGATCTGGTGGGTTGCATGGATAAGACCAAGGCGGCCTATCGTACCTATTTCGTGAAGGATGATCCGGAAGCCTGCAAGGTGACGACCGCTCGCGCCGCACCGCGACCCGTTCGGTTCGATCTCGCCCGCGTCGGCGATATGCTGCGGGTCAGCGGTGAGGGAGCCGCCTTCTCCGAAGTGCGTCGTGCCGATGGCAGCCTGTGCGCATCCTTCGCCTCCGTGGCGAACGTCACCGGCTTCGCGCCCGATAGGCCGGGCCTATACTTCGCCACCGTGCGCACCGCCGCGGGTTCGGCCGTTCGCAAGTTCGCCTTCTACTGACAGCCGCGCCCGCATCCGGTATGGCTGCGGGCGCTCTTTTCCATTTCCGGGGGTACCTGATGATTCGCACATCCGCTTTGAAGCCATTGGCATTCGCATGTCTGCTGGCGGGCGCCGCCCGCGCCGAAGATTCGACCTGGGTTTCGCTTCTCAACGGAAAGGATCTACGCGACTGGACGCCGTATTTCCAGAAGACCGGGATCGGCAATCCTGACAGTACCTACCGGGTATCCCCGGAAGGGTACCTGGACATCAACATCCACATCTCGTTCAACACGACCGGCTTCGGGCATCTTTTCTACACCAAGCGGAAATTCTCCTTTTACATGGTCCGCGCCCAATACCGCTTCCAGACCGCGACCTACGGTCCCGACTGGGGACAGGGGTGGAACATGCAGAACAACGGCCTGATGCTGCATAGCCAGGATCCCAAGACCATGAAGGGAAAGGATTTCCCCACCAGCATCGAAGTCCAGTTGCTGGGACCCAAGAACGGGGCCGAGCCCGCCAGCGCCGATTGGCCCTCGGGGCATACCGCCAACCTCTGCACTCCCAGCACCTTCGTGGCCTACAATGGGAACGCCGACTATACCCAGCATTGCACCGCCTCGCAATATCCGGATGCCTGGAAGAAGAAGACCATTCCCTTCGAGGACCCCGCCGGTTGGACCGACGTTACCGTACGCGTCCTTTCCGATTCCCTGGTGCAGCATTTCATCCATGGCGCCAAGGTTTTCGAGTACACCCGTCTGCGCGAGGATAACGGCACCCCTCTCAAGGACGGATACCTTTCCGTGCAGGCGGAAGGCACCTCCACCCAGTTCAAGGAACTATCCATCCTTGATTTGGAAGGCTGCATGGACAAGAGCAAGCCCGCGTACCGGAGCTTCTTCGTAAAGAGCAATCCCGCGGACTGCAACACGCCTACCGCCATCGCACCGGGCGAGGCGGAGGTTTTCTCGCTGGCGCGCGAAGGCCGGTCATTCGTACTGCGCGGCGGCGCCTTCCTATGGATCCGCGGCGCCGACGGCGCGCGCGTTCCCGTGGCCGCGGGCGGGCGGGAGTTCGCTCCCCCGCGGCCGGGAGTCTATTTTGCCGCCATCATCACGGCTGCGGGCATCCGGATGCGCAAACTGGCCTGGTTCTGAGCCGGGCTCCCCGCCCCGCTCCCCTTATATAAGGGGGTCGGGGGGCTACGCGACCGGCCCCCATTCCGGTCGCCGGCCCTTCCGGCCCCCCCTCCTCGGAATATTTTTCCCCTTCGGCTTCGGCCGCTCCGCAGATTCCACTTCAAGTTCCGCTACAGGCCTGTTACCGTATCACCCGGGTTACTGTGGAAATACGGGCATTTCCCCGTTTTTTCTTCGCCTAATCCATCGCAAGCCACTTTAGCTATCGCGTTAAGTTGCGGTGGCACTTTGACTTATGGAAAAAAAGTCCTTAACCCCGGGCAAAAATAGTCCGATGAAGTTTGTGTAGGCCGGGAGGGAGTCCCGGTTCGCCTCGAAAGGGCGGAACCGCGAAGCAGCAAGGAAGCTGCCGAGCGAAATAAAACAACACGGAGGTTACTTACCATGCGCATCAATCACAACATTTCCTCGATGATCGGTCAGGGCGCTCTCGCCACCCAGCAGAACTCGCTGACCAAGTCCCTTGAAAAACTGTCCACCGGCATGCGGATCAACCGTGCGTCGGACGACGCTGCGGGCCTGTCGGTGTCCGAGTCCCTGCGGAGCAAAATCCGCGGAATGGGCCGGGCCAAGAGCAACGCAGAAGACGGCATCGCGCTCATCCAAATCGCGGAAGGCGCCACCGGGGAAGTCAATAACATCCTCCAGCGCATGCGCGAACTCTCCATCCAGAGCTCCACGGATACCATGACCACCACGGAGCGCGCCTATATCGACAAGGAATTCGGGCAGCTGATGTCTGAAATCACCCGAATCTCCAACTCGGCCAGCTATAACGGCATGACCCTGTTGGACGGCCAGTCGAGCTCGTTCGGCGTGTCCGGCGGCGCGGCTTCGGTTCTTCACATCGGCGCGGGCTCCAGCCAGTCCATCGACCGCATCAGCATCACCATTACGGCGATGACCCTGGGCGCTTTGGGCATGAGCTCGGTGACCACTGCCGTTTCGACCTCGGCCACGGCCCTCTCCGCCCTGTCCATCATCGATATGGCCATCAAGTCGGTGAACACCATGCGTTCGGACATGGGCGCCTACGTGAACCGCCTCGAGTTCGCCATCAGCAATCTGTCCAACCAGGTGTATAACACTCAGGACGCGGAAAGCCGCATCCGCGACGTGGACTTCGCCCAGGAGACGACGGAATTCACGAGAGCGCAAATCCTCTCGCAGAGCGCAACCTCGATGTTGGCTCAGGCGAATCAGGTCCCGCAGGGCGTACTCAGCCTGCTGGGTCACTAAGAGCACTAAATCCCGAACCTCCCGTCGGGTGAAGAGGCCGCGTCCCATGGACGCGGCCTCTTCCATTTTCCGTGCAAAAAGACCGCGCTCACCCAGCGAGGTCTTTTCCGTTTTCCCGAGGAACAGTTTTTCCCTATTCCCGCGGCTGCGTACCCTGCTTAATGCGTTCCCTCCAGTCCCCCTTGAAGGCGGGCTGCATGATAGGCTCAATGGTTTAAGTCCGGACTTTGATTTTACCGCCGATTCCAGGCCGGATTCGGGGTCTTGCCGCAAGAACCGCAAACACAATTCTTACCGGGAAAATTGAAGTTGAGGAAAAAGCTAAAGGAATTTTTCACCCGCGCCGATTAATGGAGTGTCCCGTGGAATACGGGATCCCGGAGCAAGGAAGCGACGGGAGATAAAAAAACACGGAGGTTTTCCCCATGCGCATTAACCATAATATTTCGTCCATGATTGGCCAGGGTTCCTTGGCCACCCAACAGGGTTCTCTCGGCAAATCACTGGAAAAGCTGTCCACCGGTTTGCGGATCAACCGCGCCTCGGATGACGCCGCCGGCCTTTCGGTGTCGGAATCCCTGCGTTCCAAGATCCGCGGCATGGGCCGCGCCAAGGGCAATGCCGAAGACGGCATCGCGCTCGTGCAGATTGCTGAAGGCGCCACCGGCGAAATCAACAACATCCTGCAGCGTATGCGCGAACTCGCCATCCAGAGCTCCACGGATACCATGACCACCACGGAAAGGTCCTATACGGACAAGGAATTCGGGCAGCTGATGTCCGAAATCACCCGTATCTCCAGTTCCGCTTCGTACAACGGCATGACGCTGTTGGACGGTGGTTCGGCCTCCTTCGGCGTTTCCGGCGGCGGCTCCTCGGTGCTGCATATCGGCGCCGGTTCGAACGCCTCGGTGGATCGCCTTTCCATCACCGTGAACGCCATGACGTTGGGCGCCCTTGGCCTAAACTCCACCACCAGCACGGTTTCGACCTCTGCCGGCGCGCTGTCGTCCCTGTCCCTCATCGATACCGCCATCAAGTCGGTGAACACGATGCGTTCGGACATGGGCGCCTACGTGAACCGTCTGGAGTTCGCGATCAGCAATCTGGGCAACCAGATTTACAACACGCAGGACGCCGAGAGCCGCATCCGCGACGTGGACTTTGCGAAGGAAACCACCGAGTTTACCCGTTCGCAAATCCTGACGCAGAGCGCGACCTCGATGTTGTCGCAAGCGAACCAAATCCCTCAGGGCGTGCTCAGCCTGCTGGGCCACTAAGTCGGATAAATCCCGGTTTTCCCGTCGGGTGATTAGGCCGCGCCGCAAGGCGCGGTCTTTTCCGTTTCCCCTTTTCAAAGCCTGGGCGCCGCTTCAACGCGCACTTCATGGATTAACATCAACTTCAAGCGGACTGGCGCTTGCGCGGCGCTGTACGGCACGTACGGGAAGGCGACGTCAAAATAGTTCCCGAAGGAATTAAAGTTCGCGAAAATGTTAAAGGATTTTTCGAACCCTTCCGATGAAACTAATGTCCCGGCGAATTCGGGACCTCGAAGCAAGGACGCTTCGGGCCAAGTAAAAAAAACACGGAGGTTTTCCCCATGCGCATTAACCATAATATTTCGTCCATGATCGGCCAGGGTTCCTTGGCCACCCAGCAGACTTCTCTCGGCAAGTCCCTGGAAAAGCTGTCCACCGGTTTGCGGATCAACCGCGCTTCGGATGACGCCGCCGGCCTTTCGGTGTCCGAGTCCCTTCGTTCCAAGATCCGCGGCATGGGCCGCGCCAAGGGCAACGCCGAAGACGGCATCGCGCTCGTGCAGATTGCTGAAGGCGCCACCGGCGAAATCAACAACATCCTGCAGCGTATGCGCGAACTCGCCATCCAGAGCTCCACGGATACCATGACCACCACGGAAAGGTCCTATACGGACAAGGAATTCGGGCAGCTGATGTCCGAAATCACCCGTATCTCCAGTTCCGCTTCGTACAACGGCATGACGCTGTTGGACGGTGGTTCGGCCTCCTTCGGCGTTTCCGGCGGCGGCTCCTCGGTGCTGCATATCGGCGCCGGTTCGAACGCCTCGGTGGATCGCCTTTCCATCACCGTGAACGCCATGACGTTGGGCGCCCTTGGCCTAAACTCCACCACCAGCACGGTTTCGACCTCTGCCGGCGCGCTGTCGTCCCTGTCCCTCATCGATACCGCCATCAAGTCGGTGAACACGATGCGTTCGGACATGGGCGCCTACGTGAACCGTCTGGAGTTCGCGATCAGCAATCTGGGCAACCAGATTTACAACACGCAGGACGCCGAGAGCCGCATCCGCGACGTGGACTTTGCGAAGGAAACCACCGAGTTTACCCGTTCGCAAATCCTGACGCAGAGCGCGACCTCGATGTTGTCGCAAGCCAACCAGATCCCGCAGGGGGTTCTGTCGCTGCTCCGCTAAGCCTAGCTTAGCCCTCGTGTCCGGTCATACCGGACGCTAGTCCCCGAAAACCGGAGCCTGGTTGCGTAAGCAGCCAGGCTTCGGTGTTTTTGGTATTGCCAATAAAGCCGATCGGGGTGGGGCGTCGGGGGGCGGCGCATCGCGTTATTTGCGATCTCTGGGTATTCACCGAAAAAATACCTGCGGAAAAAGTTAAAGGACAACTTAAAGGCCTCCGATAAGTTAACAGGGCCCAGCATACCGGGCCCACGAGGCAAGGATGTCCTCGGAACGGGAACACATGGAGGTCTTTCCTAATGAGAATCAACCATAATATTTCTTCCATGATTGGCCAGGGGTCGCTGTCAACGCAGCAAACCTCCCTCGGCAAATCGTTGGAGAAGCTGAGTACGGGCTTGCGGATCAACCGCGCGTCGGATGACGCCGCCGGCCTTTCGGTGTCGGAATCGCTTCGTTCCAAGATCCGCGGCATGGGCCGCGCCAAGAGCAACGCCGAAGACGGTATCGCCCTGGTTCAGATCGCGGAAGGCGCCACCGGAGAAATCAACAATATCCTGCAACGTATGCGCGAACTCTCCATCCAGAGCTCGACGGATACCATGACCACCACGGAACGGTCGTATACGGACAAGGAATTCGGGCAGTTGATGTCCGAAATCACCCGTATTTCGAACTCGGCCTCGTACAACGGCATGACGCTGTTGGACGGCGGCTCGGCTTCGTTCGGCGTATCCGGCGGCGGCGCTTCGGTGCTCCATATCGGTTCGGGTTCAAGCACCTCCACCGATCGCTTGTCGATTACGGTGAATGCCATGACCTTGGGCGCCTTGGGCCTCAACGCGACCACGACCACGGTTTCGACCTCGGCCGGGGCCCTGTCCTCGCTGTCCTTGATCGACACAGCCATCAAGTCTGTGAACACCATGCGTTCCGATATGGGCGCGTACGTGAACCGTCTCGAGTTCGCCATCAGCAATCTGGGCAACCAGATCTATAATACGCAGGATGCGGAAAGCCGTATCCGGGACGTGGACTTCGCAAAGGAAACCACCGAGTTTACCCGCGCGCAGATCCTGACGCAGAGCGCGACCTCGATGTTGGCCCAGGCCAACCAGGTACCGCAAGGCGTTCTGTCCCTGCTCGCCCGCTAAGCGCAAGCTTAAGCCGGCGCAAGCAACGCAACAATCGCAAGCCGGGAGGATCGCCTCCCGGCTTTTCGCGTTGCTGGGGAAAAGTTCAAGCTTCGCTTCAAGTTGCGCTGCAAGTATTGCCGGGTGCGTTTGAGGGGGGATGGCGATTCCGGCGCGCCCGGGCCGATCGGGGCAAAACCTGCCGTGGAAGTGAGAAAAAAATTCCAGTAAACCCTCATGTTCCGGTCTAAGGATACCGACAACTAAATAGGTCCCGGCATGATCGGGCCACTGGAGCATGGATGCTCCGGTTCAAATTAACACGGAGGTTTTTTCGATGAGAATCAATCATAATATTTCCTCGATGATCGGCCAGGGGTCGCTGAATACTCAGCAGACCTCGCTGGGCAAATCCCTTGAGAAACTGTCGACCGGCTTGCGGATCAACCGCGCTTCGGATGACGCCGCCGGCCTTTCGGTGTCGGAATCGCTGCGCTCCAAGATCCGCGGCATGGGCCGCGCCAAGGGCAATGCCGAAGACGGCATCGCGCTCGTGCAGATTGCTGAAGGCGCCACTGGCGAAATCAACAACATCCTGCAACGTATGCGCGAACTCTCCATCCAGAGCTCCACGGATACCATGACCACCACGGAACGGTCGTATACGGATAAGGAATTCGGACAGTTGATGTCTGAAATCACCCGTATTTCGAACTCGGCCTCGTACAACGGCATGACGCTGTTGGACGGCGGATCGGCTTCGTTCGGCGTTTCCGGCGGCTCGGCTTCGGTGCTGCACATCGGTGCCGGCTCCAGCGCGAGCACGGATCGTCTCTCGATCACGGTGAACGCCATGACCCTGGGCGCTTTGGGCCTGAACGCGACCACCACCACGGTTTCGACCTCGGCCGGGGCCCTGTCCTCGCTGTCCTTGATCGACACAGCCATCAAGTCTGTGAACACCATGCGTTCCGATATGGGCGCGTACGTGAACCGTCTTGAGTTCGCGATCAGCAATCTGGGCAACCAGATTTACAACACGCAGGACGCCGAGAGCCGCATCCGCGACGTGGACTTCGCCAAGGAAACTACCGAGTTTACCCGCGCGCAGATCCTGACGCAGAGCGCGACCTCGATGTTGGCGCAAGCCAACCAGGTCCCTCAGGGCGTGTTGTCGCTGCTCCGCTAATAGGCGCAGCCGGCGGGCCTTAAGTCTTTTAAGGCTTTCCGCTACAACCCCAACTGAACGGCCGGGAGGATTCGCCCTCCCGGCCCGACGGTTTCCCGGGCCCTCGCCTCCGAGTGTGTCCAGGATCACAGCCTCCGGCAGATTCTGCCTGCAACTCCCGCAGTAACGCAAGAGACCCCTCTAAAGGCTCTTAATGCCGTTTGCATAAGCCCCCGATGAACTGAGGAGAAGAACGGGAGGCTTAGCCTAATGCGTATTAATCACAATATTTCCTCGATGATCGGGCAGGGTTCGCTGACTAACCAGACGAAGTCCCTGCAGAAGTCCCTTGAGAAACTTTCGACCGGCATGCGCATCAACCGCGCATCCGATGATGCCGCCGGCTTGTCGGTGTCCGAATCGCTGCGGAGCAAGATCCGCGGCCTCGGACGCGCCAAGAGCAATGCCGAAGACGGGATCGCTCTGCTGCAGATAGCGGAAGGCGCGACCGGAGAGGTGAACAACATCCTCCAGCGCTTGCGCGAGCTCGCCATCCAGAGTTCCACGGATACGATGACGACCACGGAACGCGCGTATACGGATAAGGAATTCGGGCAGTTGATGTCGGAAATCACCCGCATCTCGACTTCGGCCTCGTACAACGGCATGACCTTGTTGGACGGAGCGGCTGGATCATTCGGCGTGATGGGCGGAGCGGCCTCGGTGTTGCATATCGGTTCGGGCTCGAGCACGACCGTGGATCGCATCAGCATCACCATCACGGCCATGACCCTGGGCGCGTTGGGCATGAGCCCGACGACCACGGCGGTGAGCACTTCGTCCTCGGCGCTGGCGGCGCTCTCGATCATCGATAACGCGGTCCGTTCGGTGAACACCATGCGCGCCGATATGGGCGCCTACGTAAATCGCCTGGAGTTCGCCATCAGCAACCTGGGCAACCAGCTCTACAATACGCAGGACGCGGAAAGCCGCATCCGCGACGTGGATTTCGCGCAGGAAACCACCGAGTTTACCCGAGCCCAGATCCTGATGCAGAGCGCGACCTCGATGTTGGCGCAGGCCAACCAGATCCCGCAGGGCGTGCTCAGCCTCATCGGCGGCCATTAATCCTGGTGATCCGGGCCGGGCTTGACGGCCCTCCCTCCCATACTCCCCGTCCGGTGCCGCGGACATCCTCTAATTCCCCAAATCCCGGGCCTTCCCGGGATGGCCGGGGGGCGCTCCCGTGCTCTCCGGCTTGCCGCGTTCCGCTTCCCCCCCGTATAGTTGTTGAGGATAAACGACCACGGGTAACACGCGGGGAACGGGCTTCGGCCCGCCGGGGAGCACTTTGGAACGCACGCCAGGGAAAAGGCGCCAGCAGGCGCAGACGGAAGATCGCCCCGCATCCGCCGCGCCGGCAAACGGCTCCGCGTCCGCTGATTGGCGTCCCGGTACCGCTGAACCGGCGGGCCTGCTTGATCTTTTCCTCACGTCCCAGGAAGCCATGTTCATTTGCGATGGCTCGGGAGCCATCCGTTTTTGGAATGACGGCGCCGAGGCGCTGTTCGGGATTCCTGCCGCCAAGGCCGTAGGCGCGACCGCCCCCGCCTTGCTCTCCTGCGAATGGCCTTTCGCTTCGGCCACCGACGACCTTGCCGCCCGCCGCCATGAAACCGAGGCCCAGCGCCCCGACGGTTCTCGCGTGCCGGTGGAATTCTCCTCCGGGGCTTTCGCCGCCCATGCCGGGGGCTTGCGCCTGATCATGGCGCGCGATCTTTCCTCGCGGCGCGATTCGGACCTGGCCTTGCGCGAGAGCGAAGCCCGGCACCGCACGGCGCAGGATGAACTGCAGTCGCGCATCCGCTTCGAGAACCTGATCACTTCCATCTCCACGCATTTCATCCACCTTCCCAGCGATCGCATCGACATGGGGGTAAATTACGCCTTGCATGCCTTGGGCGAATTCGCGGCCGTGGATCGCTGCTATATTTTCATGTTCTCGGCCGACCAGGGCATGGTGGACAATACCCACGAATGGTGTTCACGCGGCGTTGAGCCCCAAATCGACAGCCTCAAAGGCTTGCGGGTCTCCCGCTATCCCTGGTTCATGGAAAAGATCCGCTCCTTCCAGACCATCCACGTGCCCCGGGTTTCGGAGCTGCCTCCGGAAGCGGCGGCCGAGCGCGAAGAATTCGAACGCGAGGGGATCCAATCGTTGGTCATCGTGCCCATGGTCCACCGCGGCGCCATCCGGGGTTACCTGGGCTTCGACTCGGTACACCGCCAGAAAAACTGGTCGGAAGACAATATCCAGGTGCTCAAGATGGCGGGGGAGATCTTCATCAACGCCCTGGAGCGCAAGAAGGTCGACCAGGCGCTGACCGATGCCAAGGCCAAGTACCTGAACATTTTCGAGAATGCGGTGGAAGGTATCTTCCAATCCACCCCCGACGGACGCTTCCTGGGCGTGAATCCCGCCCTGGCGCGCATTTTCGGCTTCGTCGATCCGCGCGAGATGATGGCCGCCGTAGGCGATATCGGAACCGTGCTGTATACCGAGCCCCAACGCCGCGCCGAGTTCGTAAGCGGCCTGCGCGAACGCGGACGGGTGACGGAATTCGAGTCCCAGGTGCGTCGCAAGGACGGTTCCCTGATCATGATTTCGGAGAATGCGCGCGCGGTGCTCAAGCCGGACGGTAGCCTGGATTATTGCGAAGGCACCGTGGTCGACGTGACCCAGCGTAAGCGTATGGAGGAGCAGCTGATCCACGGCTCGCTCCACGATGCCCTGACTGGCCTGCCCAACCGCACCCTGCTCATCGAGCGGCTGGGACGCACCCTGGAGCGCGTACGCCGCAAGCCCGGCACCATGTGCGCGGTCATGGTCATGGATCTGGATCGCTTCAAGACCATCAACGACAGCCTGGGCCATGCCCATGGCGATCACATGTTGGTGGCTTTCGCGCGGCGGCTGTTGGCCTTTCTGCCGGCGGGCACCACGCTGGCGCGCCTGTCGGGCGACGAATTCTGCATCTTGGTGGATGAGCTTAAGGATTTCGGGCACGCCACCACCTTGGCGGAGCGGATGCAAGAGGCGCTTTCCCTGGGATTCGATCTCGATGGCCAGGAGATTTTCGCGGGAGCGAGCATAGGCATCGCCGTAGGCGGCGCCCAGACCACGAGCCCCGAGGACCTGTTGCGCGAAGGCGATACCGCCATGCACCGCGCGAAATCGGCCGGCAAGGGCCGTTACGAGATGTTCGACTCCTCCATGCACGCCAAGGCCGTGCATCGGCTGACCTTGGAGACCGACTTGCGCCGGGCTCTGGAGCGGATGGAATTCCGCCTCAATTACCAGCCCATCGTTTCCCTTACCGACAGCCGACTGATGGGTTTCGAAGCGTTGATCCGCTGGCATCATCCCAAGCTGGGCCTGGTTTCCCCCGCCGACTTCATTCCCCTGGCCGAAGATACCGGGCATATCGTCCCCATCGGCCGCTGGGTGCTATGGCAATCCTGCAAGCAGTTGGCCGAATGGCAGCGCCTGTTCGAGGGCGGGAAGGACCTGACCATGAGCGTGAACCTTTCCGGCAAGCAATTGCAGGATATGGATATCGTGCGGCAGATCGGCGCCATCCTCCAGGAGGCCGGCGTGGCGCCCGCTTCCTTGAAGCTGGAAGTGACCGAGAGCGCCATCATGGAGAATCCCGATAAGGCCGCGGCCATCCTCAACCAGTTGCGCGCCATGGGCATCCACCTGAGCCTGGACGATTTCGGCACGGGCTATTCATCCCTCAGCTATCTGCACCGCTTCCCGTTCCATAATCTGAAGATCGATCGTTCCTTCGTCATGAAGATGGAAGACGGGGATAAGGACGCGGAAATCGTGAAGGTGATCAATTCCCTGGCGAAGAACCTGGGTATGGATGTGGTGGCGGAAGGCATCGAAACGGCGGAGCAATGGGCCCTGCTGCACCAGCTTTCCTGCCAATACGGCCAGGGTTACTATTTCTCCAGGCCTCTGGAAGATACCGCGGCCCGTAAGCTGATCGAGACCGGCGGTTTCGCCGTGCGCGGTCCTTCTTCAAACCTCAAATAATTTTTTCAGAAGGTCCAGGCCAGCATGGGATAGGGCCGCGGGCCCGCCATGCCTACGCCTACGGCGGGCATCCCGCCGCCTTCGCCCCCGTGCCGATGCAGCCAGGGGAAGGCGAATCCGAAGAACGAGCCCGCCGCGGCCCCAACCAACACGTCGGACAGGTAATGCTTGCCGGCCCCGATACGCAAGCCCGCCACGATGGAGGCGGCCCCCAGGCTGCCCGCCCAGACCCAACCCTGCTTGTCCGAACCCGGATTGCGCAGCGTCCAGGAGTAGGCGAAATATACGGCGGAGAGGAAAGCGGCGTTGGAATGGCCTGAATAGAAGCTTCCCGAGGCTTCCGGGCTAAGGCGTTCCGAGGCGGGTACCTTGCGATCGTAAACCAGGGGGCGGGGATGCACTTGCAATGAGCGCACCCACAGATCGAGCCCGGAGGAAAGCGACATGGCTTCGGTGAAGACCACGGCATCGGCGATGGCGCCGCCCCAGCTCTGGCGGCCCTGGGCCAGCTCCCAGGCGCTGACCAGGCCCGGAAGGCATACCAGCGGATAGATGGCCAGGTCGCTGGAGAGGTCGGCCAGATGGGAATGGTATCCGGCGGCCCACCTGTCCATGGCCCAGAGATCCTTTTGCTTGTCCAGAGCGCCGGTATCGGCCGGGGTCATGCCGCGATAGGCCAATTGCCCGGCGATGCCGATGGCCAGGGAAACCGGGACCAGAGCATAGTCCCGACCAGACAGGGAGTAGATATCCGAGGGCCGGGAGGCATCGGCTCCCCAGGCCCGTTGCATCGGGGCCGCCAGCAGGGCCGTCATCAGCGCGAGGGCGTTAGGAAGCGGGAGTATGCGCATAGGTGTAGGGAAATCTATGTTTTCCCGTAGCAAAAGCGTATCCGCCATGAAGACCCTCCTCATCGACAATTACGACTCCTTCAGCCATATCCTCTTCCAATACCTATGGGAGGTGAATGGGGAAAAGCCGCTGTTCATCCGCAACGATGAATGGACCCTCGCGCAGATCCTGGCGGCGCGCTTCGACAACCTGGTGATCTCGCCGGGGCCCGGACATCCCGGTAGCGAGCGCGATTTCGGGATTTGCGCCGAAGCCATCCGTGCCTGCGCCCATAAACCGCTTTTGGGAGTGTGCCTGGGGCTGCAGGGTTTGGGTCTGGCCGCAGGCGGGCGTGTCGGTCCCGCTCCGGCGGTGCGCCACGGCAAACCTTCCCCGATCCGGCATGACGGCAAGGATCTGTTCGCAGGAGTGCCGCAAGGCTTCCAGGCCGTCCGTTACCATTCTCTCGTCATCGATCCCGCCACGGCGCCGCCCGGCCTGGTGGTTACCGCCACGGCCGCCGACGACGGGCAGATCATGGGGATCAAGCTTGGCGATCGTCCCGCTTTCGGGGTGCAATTCCATCCCGAATCCATCGGCACGGAACATGGCAAAGCCCTGCTGGCCAATTTCCGCGACCTCTCCGCGCGCCTGCTCGGCCCCGGCGCTGCCGCCGCGGTCAATGCTACCGTGCACATTCCTTCCGCGCGGAAAACCGCGCCGCCGATTGCCGAAATGGAATTCCGCAGCCTGCCCTGGCGCGATCCCGAAGCCGCGTTCGATCGCTGGTTCCGTAAGTCGCCCGCCGCCTTCTGGCTGGATTCCCTCGCGGAACCGGTGCCGGGCGAAGCGCGGGTGTCCTATATGGGTTCGGGTACGCGCCTGCTGGAAGTTCGCGGGGAGGCGGATGCCTTCGCCCGCATCGAGGCGCGGCTCAGCGCCGGGGTAGCCTGTAGGTTACCTTCGGAAACGGGATTCACCGGCTCTTTCACGGGCGGTTTGCTGGGTTGGTTCGGCTACGGTCTCAAGCGCTTCGCGGGCGGCGGGCCCGAGCAGGCCGCGGATCCGGATTTACCGGACGCCTTGTTCCTGGAGCCCGATCGCATGCTGGCCTTCGATCAGGCCGCGGGCCGCGTCTATGCGTGCCTGCCCCGGGGAACGGCAGTACCGCAATCGGGTTCTACCGCAGGCGAGGCGGCCGCGGGCACGGCCTGGTTGGACGAGGTGGAACGGGAATGGGAATCCTTGCTACCCATGCCCTTGGAGCTTGGACGCGTCAACGTGACGGCACCGGCGCCGGCGTCGGACGATCCCCTGGCGGGTTTGCGCCTTTCCTGGTCCCTCTCGGCTTCCCGACCGGAATACCTGGATCGCATCCGGGAATTGCAACAAGCCATCCTGCGGGGCGAGACATACGAAGCCTGCCTGACCAATGAGCTGCGCGCCGAATGCGAGGCGGATCCTTTCGATGTCTATCGACTGCTGCGGCGTACCAATCCCGCGCCGTACGCCGCCTATCTGCGCTTTCCGGGAATGGAAGTGCTGTCCGCCTCGCCGGAGCGCTTCCTCAAGTTGGACGCGCGCGGCAACCTCGCCAGCCGGCCCATCAAAGGGACCCGTCCCCGGGGCGCGGATGCCGAAGCCGATGCGGCTTTGCGCGCCGAACTGGCGGGCAACGCCAAGGATCGATCGGAAAACCTTATGATCGTGGATCTGGTGCGCAATGATTTCGGCAAGGTATGCGCCCTGGGCACCGTGGCCGCGCCCGAGATGATGAAAGTGGAAACGCATCCCAACGTGCTGCAATTGGTCTCCACCGTGACCGGGCGGCTGGCCGAGGGCGAAACCGCCCTCTCGGCGGTGCGCGCCTGCTTCCCGGGAGGCTCCATGACGGGAGCGCCGAAGAAACGGACCATGGAATTGCTCGCGGCTGCGGAACGCCGCCCACGCGGTATCTTTTCGGGAGCAATGGGATATCTGGGTTTCGATGGAGCCATGGATCTGGGCATGGTGATCCGTACCTTGGTGCATGTGAATGGGGAATATCGCGTTGGTTGCGGCGGCGCCATACTGTCGGAGTCGGATCCGGAAGCGGAATTCGCGGAAGCCATGCTGAAAGCCGCCGCGCCCATGCATGCGGTGGAATTGGCCGTATTCGGGAGCGCGGGAAACTGGAAAACGGGACGTTGATACGCTATCCTTTGGCATCGTTGCGGGCGATTCCCGCGATGACTAGCTTTTCCGGCGCCCGCACGCCGGGCCAGGAAGGGATTCGAGATGACCCAGCCGATTGGATTCGCGCCGATCACCCTGCTGTTGGCCTTCGCCGTCGGGGGGTTCGCGGCCGACCCTTCGCAAGCCCCCGCATCCCTTTCTCCCGGCTCGACCCGCGGCCCCGATGACGCATCCCCTGCGGCCCGCACCGCCCCGGGAGCGGCGCCCGGTTCGCGCAAGCTGGTACGGCCTCCCGCCGCGCTCAAGCATCTCTCCTTCTCGGCCCGCGACGGATTCTCCCTGCGCATGATCAGTAACCAGGATGTTACGGCGGAGATCCGCAACGGCGCCGGCCGCACCTTGGCGCGTACCGTCTACACTTTGCAGGCCGGCGATTGGACCTTGCGGCCGCGCAATCTCGCGCCGGGCCTGTATACCGTATTGCTGCGCACCGGTCCGCAATTACGCGCCTTGCGCATGAAGATCGAAGACAGCGAACGCGGCAAGGGCCAGCCCGAGTGGGTGCTGGAGAAGGCCGCCGCCGATTCCTCGCAAACGCAAGACCCCGCGGCCCCGCGGGGGGCATTCCTGACTCCTCCCCTGTAGCGTGATGTCCGATCTCGGCGCCCGCGATCTGCGGCATGTTTGGCATCCTTGCTCGCAAATGCGGGACTACGAATCCTTTCCGCCTTTGGAAGTGATCGCGGCCCAGGGGTCCCGCCTGCACCTGGCCGGCGGCCGCACCCTCATCGACGCCATCTCCAGCTGGTGGTGCAAGAACCTGGGACACGGCCATCCCCGGCTGCGCGCGGCGCTTTCGCGGCAGATGGATCGTTTCGAACACGTGATCCTCGCCAATACCACCAACGAAGTGATCGTTTCCCTTTCCGAAAGGCTCGCGGCCCTGGCTCCCGGGCTCAACCACGTTTTCTACGCCGGCGACGGTTCCACCGCGGTGGAGGTGGCGGCCAAAATGGCCCTGCACGCGAAAAAGATCCAGGGTGGCGGTGAGAGCCGCTTTCTGGCGCTGGAGAACGGCTATCATGGCGAGACGGCCCTGACGCTGGCGCTGGGGGATTTGGGCCTCTACCGCGAAGCCTATCGCGAGATACTGCCTCCGGTTTCATTCCTGCGCGGTCTTCCCTACGTGGATTCGGATACGCATCCGCTGTGGAGCGATTGCTCCGAAGCCTGGCCCGCTTTGGAGCGCCAGTTGCAAGCGAATCTCGCCGGCCTGTGCGCCGTCGTGGTGGAACCCATCCTGCAAGGGGCCGGCGGCATGCGCTTCTACAGCGCCGATTTTCTGCGCCGCCTGCGCGCCTGGACCAAGCAACACGGCGTTTACCTGATCGCGGACGAAATCCTCTCCGGCTTCGGCCGCACCGGCACCATGCTGGCCTGCGAACATGCCGGCATCGTTCCCGATCTGGTCTGCGTCTCCAAGGGGCTTACCGCGGGATGGCTCGCCATGTCCGCGGTGTTGGTTCCCGATGCCATCTACGATCTTTTCTACGCGGGATACGGCGAGGGACGGGACTTCCTGCATTCCAATACCTACGCCGGCAACGCGCTCGCGGCCGCGGTGGCTCTTGAGACCCTGAACGTATACCGCGACGAGGATATCCTGGGGCAAGTGCACCGCGGGCAACCGGAATTGCGGGCGGCCATGGAGCGCGTCGCGGCGGCGACCGGCTGCTTGAAAAACGTTCGCTGCCTGGGCGCGGTGGCGGCGGCGGAGCTGACGGGACCGGGCACGGGACAGGGGAAGCGGGCCGGATTCCGGGTCTATCAAGAGGCGGTGGCGAGGGGGGCCTTGCTGCGTACCTTGGGTGATACGGTGTACTGGTTGCTGCCCCTGAACGCCGAATCCGGGGTGTTGGCCGAGCTGGAGGGCATCACCACCCAGGCGATTCAGGCCGTTTTGAAGGCTTAGCACCGATTCCTAGGCCCCCTTAGCCCCCGATATTTTTAATTTTTGGGCAATCTTGCTAGCTTTATCCCCTCATTTCACCTTGGCTCCGAAGGCAGGATCAATTCCTCCCCGTGGGCCGAAAGGAATCCCAGGCCATGAAGTTAGTGGTGTTTTCCGAAAACAGCAGCCTCCGCAAGCATCTGGAGGATCTTCTGACCTCCACGCCCCACAATTTCCAGACCTTCGATCTGGCCGCCGTGCTCTCGCGCGGCCGTCTCGGCGCCTTCGACGGCATGCTGGTCGATCACCAGAGCTGGCAGCGCTGCGTCTCCCTGCTGAAATACTTCGGCGTGCTGGAAGACATCAATCCCAAGCCCATCATCGTCTTCAGCAAGAGCAAGAAGCTGCCGCCGCTGAAGTTCCGCAATGCCAAGGCGCTCACCGCCCATTGCTCCGTACCGCCCCAGACCGAAGACTTCTATGCCGCCCTGCAGCAGATGTCTGCGGCGCTGGTTCCGGCGTAAAGCAGCTCCCCCTGCGGCCGAGCGTAATCTCGGCCTTCTCCGCGCGGTCCCGCGCCCAAGCACTACCCGAATCTTCCCCTTCCTCCCGCGTCGGCCTCCATGGCTGACGCCTGGTTCCGCCGTTGGTTCGGCGACAGCTACAAGAAACTCTACCCGCACCGCGACACGCGCCAGGCCGCGGTACAGGCCCGCTTCGTAACGCGCCAGTTACCCGTAACACCGGAGTGGCGGATACTCGACGTGGGATGCGGCGCGGGCCGGCACCTGGAATGGTTGCGCGCGCATGGCTTCCCGCATTGCCTGGGATTGGATTTGAGCATGCCCCTGTTGCGCGACGCGCGCGCGGCGGGCCAGGCGGTGGCGCGCGGCGACATGCGTTGGCTTCCGTTCCGCGCGGGCGGTTTCGATCTGGTAACCTCGTTTTTTACTTCCTTCGGGTACTTTGCTACCTTCGCCGAGGACGTGGAAGCGCTGGCGCAAATGGTTTCCCTGCTCAAGCCCGGCGGCTACCTGTTCCTGGATTTGATCAACAAAGGCCACCTCGTGAAGCACCTGGTCTCCTCCGATAGGCGCGAAGTGGATGGCGCCGTCGTGGAACAGCGCCGCCGCCTCGAACCCCAGTCCGAAGGCCCTTCCAGCATGGTGGTCAAGGAGATCGATATCCTGCGGCCCGACGGCTCACGCGAACAGTACCAGGAGCGCGTGCGCCTGTACGAATCGGCGGACATACTCGCGCTGGCCGCGCGCTTTTCCCTTTCCCATGAGGCCACCTTCGGGGACGAGGCCGGTTGCGCCTACCGCGGCGACGAATCCCCGCGCATGGCCCTGCTGTTCCGGGCCGGAGCGGGCTTAGCGAAGACCTTAGAGGCCGCAAGGCCTTAAAGGCCTCCCCGGAAAATCCATGCGCGTAACCCCGCATGCCATCCTTCCCGCCGCCGATGCCGCCCAGCGGGTGCTTTACGCCATGGACGAGGGCGCAGGTACCCTGGGTGATACCTCCCTGAGCGCTGCCATCTATCCCGGCGGCCATTTCCGATCCGAAAGCCATGTCGCGCGGCGATTGGCCTGGTTGGACGGCGGCGCGCCGCGGAAGGATCTGCAGGAATTCCTCCGCCACGAGAATGCTTTCGCGCCCTTGGCCCCGGAGCAGCGCGCGAACCTGGAGGCCGCCGGCTCTCCGGCCGCGGTCTACGTGCTCACGGGACAGCAACCCGGCCTCTTGGGCGGGCCCATCCTCTGGTACTACAAGGCCCTCACCTGCGCGGCCCTGGCGCGGGAATGGTCGATCAAGCTCTCGCGCCCCGTGATCCCCATATTCTGGGTGGCCGGGGACGATTCCGATCTGGCCGAATGCAATCACGTGGAATTGCTGGAGCGCGACGCCGGCGAGGTACATGGCGATCTCCGCCTGCCGTATCCCGCCGATGGCCGCATGCTGGCCATGGGCGAGCGCCGGGTCGAACCCGATGCCCTCAAGGGTTTGCTCAAGCGGCTGGGAGTGGTCTGGAATCCGGAGACGGTGGAGCTGATGCGCCGCGCCTATCCCGCCCCCAGCACCCTGGCCTCGGGATTCCTCCGCCTGGCCCAGGCCCAATTGGGCCGCGAAGGCATTCTGTTCGTCGATGGGTATTCCCGCAACCTGCGCGCCCGCGCGCGCCCCGTGCTCGAGCAGGCCATTGCGGGTTGGGAGGAGTGGCAGTCCCTGCTGGCCGCGGGTACTACCGCCGCCGCCGCCGCGGGCATTCCCATCCAGGTGGACGCGCGCCCCGGCATCGCCCATGCCTTTCTGCTCCGGAACGGCGAACGCCAGCGCCTCTTCGCGCAACGCTTGCCCGCCGGGGATCGGCTCTACACCGCCGACAGGCCCAATGCCGATGCCCGCGAGGCCATGGCGGGCGCGGAACCGACCCATGACGTGTTCAGTCGCCCCTTGGCCGCGGACGCGATTTTTCCGGTGTTGGGCCACGTGCTGGGGCCGGCCGAGCTGCGCTACTTCGCCCAGCTCTCCCCGCTGTTCCTCAAGTCCACGGGGGATATGCCGCTCTTGCATCCGCGCATGACCGCGGCCTTGGCCCCCGGCTCCGCCTGGGACGCGTTCCAGGCGGAAGGCATCGACCTGGCCGAGGTCATGCGCTTCGGTCCCGGCGCGTTACGTTCCCGCCTCGCCGATACGCTCTGGCGCACGCACCCGGCCGCCAACGTAATCGCATCCACGACTTCGGATCGCTGGCTGGAAGGTTTGCGCAAGTCCCACGCGCGCCATTTTCGCGATGAAGGCCCATTGGCCCGACTGGAAAGAACCGTGGGGGCCGCCTGGAAGCGCTACCAGCGCAGCCTGGAAAAAGCCGCCTACGCGCCCACGGCGCAAAGCCACGCGGGACTATTCGCACACCTGCGTTGGCTCGGCAACGGCATGGGCCAGGATCGCCATCTCTGCCTGGGTTCGCTGTTGCAGGCCATCGGCCGCGATGGTTTCGTGGACTTGCGGAACGCGGTGGATCCATTGGCGACGGATGTGCAATTGATGAAATACGAAGAGCCGAGGAAATAAGCGTGGTGAGGGGAGCGAGAGTGGAACATTTTATCAATGCATCGTCGGGCGTCGGGCGTCGGGCGTCGGGCGTAAAATGCGCGAAGCGTATTTTCCTGCTTGGGCGGAAATTTTCGCCGAATTTCTTCTCGCCCGACGCCCGACGCCCAACGCCCGACGATATGCTTCTGGGAGGGCCATCGATTGGTTAATCTCACCCGTTCTCCAAAGGCTTCCTCTTCCCTTGACTTCATGGCCATCGGCGCCCATCCGGACGACATCGAACTCGGTTGCGGAGGCACCGTGCTCAAGCTGGCCGCCATGGGCCGCAAAGGCGTGATCGTGGATATGACCGACGCTTCCATGGGCACCCGCGGCACTCCGGAGATCCGGGCCCGCGAAGCCAAGGCCGCCGCCAAACTCATGGGGGTAAGCCGCGTGAACCTGGGCCTGCCCGACGGGCGGCTGGCCGACGGATGGGATGCCCAGAAACTCGTCATCGACGCCATCCGCGCATGGCGGCCCAAAGTCGTCATCACCCATCATGCCAGCGAAGAGCATCCCGACCATGAGGTGACGGCGCGCATCGTCAAGCAGGCCGCGTACAAGGCGGGACTTGCCAAGCTCGATTGCGCGGGCCAAGCGTACCGTCCCGGACGGGTGTTCCATTTCATCGGCATGGAAGCGCATACGCCTTCGTTCTGCGTCGATATCAGCGAACACTGGGAAGCCAAGCTCAAAGCCATCATGTGCTATAAGAGCCAGTTCCATAATCCGGACGCGCGCGCTTTCAAGGGTAAGACGGATTTGGCCAGCCCGGCCTTCCTGGATTTCCTTACCGTCCGCAATCGCTATTGGGGAACGCGCATCAAGCGCCGCTACGCGGAAGCATTCACCTGCGCCGAGTTGCCGGAGGTCGGGGACATTACCGCGCTGGGCGCGGGGAGATTCGCATGAAAATCGGAATTACCTGTTATCCCACCTATGGCGGCAGCGGCGTGCTCGCCTCGGAATTGGGGAAGTTCCTGGCCAAGCGCGGTCACGAGATCCATTTCATCACCTCCACCATCCCGTACCGCTTGCAGCGGGATTTCCAGGAGCGCATCTACTTCCACACCGTGGACATGGAGCCCTATCCGCTCTTCGAGCATCCGCCTTACGATCTGGCCCTGGCCGCCAAGATGAGGGACGTATTCGTTTCCGAAGGCCTGGACTTGCTGCACGTGCATTACGCCATCCCCCATGCCATCAGCGCCTACTTGGCTGCCCAGTTGCTCAAGCCGCAACGGGTCCCCATCGTTACCACCTTGCATGGCACGGATATCACCCTGGTAGGGCAGGAGAAAAGCTTTTTCGATATCACCCGCTTCGGGATCAACGAGAGCACCGTGGTCACCGCGGTCTCCGATTACCTCAAGGAACGCACCGAGAGCGTGTTCAGCCCGAGCAAACCCATCCACCGCGTGCATAATTTCGTGGACCTGGATCTATTCCGCCATCCGGCTTTCGGCTGCCATCGCTCCAATTTCGCGACCCCGGATCAAATCGTGTATATCCACATCTCCAATTTCCGCCCGGTGAAACGCATCCCGGACGTGATCCGCATCTTCGCCAAGGTGCGGGAGCAGATCGATGCCGTACTGGTGCTGGTGGGAGAAGGCCCCATGCTGCGCGAAGCCAAGGAATTGGCCGCCCAGCTGGGAGTGCAGAAACACGTACGTTACCTGGGCAAGCAGCTCGACATCGTAAGCATACTGGGTTGCGCCGACGTGCTCCTGTTCCCCTCCGAAGTGGAAAGCTTCGGCCTGGCGCCTTTGGAGGCCATGGCCTGCGAGGTGCCGGTGATAGCCTCCCGTTCGGGCGGCATCCCCGAAGTGGTGGCCCACGGCGTCAGCGGCTTCCTGGCCGACGTCGGGGACGTCGATAGCATGGCCACGCATGCCGTGGAGTTGGGGCGCTCCAAGGAACTGCGTGTCGTCATGGGGAAGGCGGGCCGCAAGGCCGCCAAGGAACTCTTCCACCCCGACCGCATCGTCCCCCAGTACGAGGCCCTCTACCAGCTGGCCCTCAACTCCTAAAGCTCCCAAAAAAACCTCGGCGTATTACGCGCTTCTTCAGCCGGATTTGCGCGCTTTCCCCCGTCCCGGGCCTATTTCCTTGGGTGTAATCGGTCGCGATTCTAGCTAATGGAAGCGAGTGCCCGGTTGCCCCTAGAATGGATCAATCGGGGGAGGGCCCATGGAAGGCAAGACCATACTTGTTGTTGACGATAACGCGTCCATCGTCCAATTCGCCAAGACCGTGCTCTACATGGAGGGCTATACGGTCATCTTCGGGGCCAGCGGCGAGGATGCGCTGTACGTCAACGACAACCATCCATTCCCCATCCACCTTTTGCTGACGGATATCCGCATGGGCCCCAAGCTGAACGGTTGCGATCTGGCGGATGCCATGCGCAAGTTGCGGCCCGGGATCCGCGTGCTCTACATGTCGGCATTTACCGACGATGATCGGGTGTTCCAGGAAGTGCGCACGGGGCAGGCCGATTTCCTGCGCAAGCCCTTCTCGCCTTCGGATCTGCTGGCGCGCGTGGCGCGGGTCATGGCGGGCGCAGGGCAGCCCCAAACCTGAAGCGCGTGCTTCAGAACATGCGCAGCACGCCACGGCCGTCGCGATAGGCGTCCTGGCGCGCGCACTCGGCCACCAGCTTGCGGGGGTCCTCTTCGCTTACCGAGCTGCCGCGCAGGGTGGCGGCCTTGGGGGGATTCGCGTAAGCGGCCCGAAAGGCCGTCCCCTGTAGCTTGTCGAAATCGGCGTAGCCGGCCTGGTTGCGGATGATGAATTCCACCGCGGTCAGCCGCGTCGCGGGATTGGGGCTGCGCAGCAGGTAACGCGCGAGTTTCCGGTCCGCCGCTATGATCCCGCCCACGTCCAGGAAGCGATCCCGGTTTTCCAGCAATTGCCCGGCTTCCCCTCCGCGCAGCCCGTACAGGGTGCCGGAGTAGGGCGACATGTAATAGGCCAGGGCCTGGCGGATGGCGGGCGAGGGCAGGGAATCTTCCGGGAGCAGCAAGGAATCGGCGGGCAGCGGGGCCGAGGCCTCCGCCAGGTTCCAATGGAAGGGCTCTGGATTGGCCCCGTCCCGCTTGGGACGCGCGAATACCGGCGCCAACGCGGGCCATTGCCGGTCGCGCAGGCCGCCGTAATTCATTACCGGCCGGGCTTCGAAGCCCAGCGGTCGGGTGCCTGCGTAAACGATCTTGAAGGCGAAACCCAGCTTGCCGGCGGGATTGACCCAAGCCTCGCGCAGGCGGCGGCCGAAACCCAAGGGATGATCCCGGGTGATGGAACCGGCGGTAAGCGAGTCGATGGATTCGGGATGGTGCGCCAGTACCGCGACGATACGCGCGGCGGCCAGGGAATCGGCGGGGGTCCAGTCGGGAGCGACCGCGGCGTTGGCGGCGCCGGCCAACGCGAGCGCCAGGCTCAGCAGCGCGTTACGCGTGCAAAGCACCCGCGTCACGCATTGAGCGTACCTGAGTCACGCATTGAGCGTGCCTTTGGTGGAGGGCACGCCGGCCACGCGGCGCGAAGGCGAAATGGCCATCGACAGGGCGCGGGCGAATGCCTTGAACATGCCTTCGATGCAATGATGGGTATTGGTCCCGCGCAGCAGATCGAGATGCAGGTTCATCTTGGCGTTCTCGGCGACGCTTTGGAAGAAATGCTCTATCAGCTCGGTATCCAGGTTGCCGATGCGGGCGGTGGGGATGGCCGCGTTGTAGACGAAGCCGATGCGGCCCGAGAGGTCCAGGCAGCAGCGCGCCAGGGCCTCGTCCATGGTCACATAATAGAACCCGTAGCGTTCGATGCCTTTTTTGTCGCCCACGGCCTTGAGTAGCGCTTCACCCAGGCAAATGGCGATGTCCTCGCAGGAGTGGTGCATGTCGATGTCGGTATCGCCTTTGCATTCCACCGAAAGTCCGAAGCCGCCGTGCTTGCGCAGCAAATCCAGCATGTGATCCAAAAAGGCGGAGCCGGTGCTGATGGGTCCATCGAAGGCGTCGTCGAGATCCAACGACAGCTTGATGTCGGTCTCTTTGGTCTTGCGCTTGATTTCGGCCTTGCGAGTCAAATGGTCCGCCTGGTTCTGCTGGTGTGTGGGACGGGCCGGTTAGGCCTTGCCTGGTTTCACCATGGATTGCATGGCGGTCGCGTTGGTGGCCTTCTTGGGCGGCTCGATGTGATACCGCTTCTGCAAAAGCGCGCCCAGCGCCTTGGTATTCTTCTCGAAATCGTTCACGGCCAGGGTCAGGTAGACCAGGGCCAGCGGCAGCACCAGGGCGGATAGGAGAAGTATGGCTATGGTCATCAGAACGTTTTCAGGGTGGTCCCGAATATTTTAAACCTTTTCCGCTCCGGGATCACGGTCTTGCCGGCCAAGGTCACTTCTACGGCTTTCCGCTTGGAAATCATGACCACGATGGTATCGGTATGGCTAACCTGCATTTGCTTGCCCAGGCGCAAAACCGTGCCGAAATCCTCTTTGCCGGAGCGGACCACCTTGATCCCCACGCTGTCGATGAGGGGCTTGATGACGGCGGAATTGAGGCCGGCGGTTTCCACCGCGGGGGCGGGGACTACGGCGGTGGCGGCCGGGACGGCGGCCACGGGGGGGGCGGAGGAACCGGCCGAAGCGGCGGTCTTCAGGCTGTCCATGCGCGCGGCCGGGTGGAGCGCGGCAGGCCCGGCAGTACCCAGCCCGTGGGTTTCCCCGGAATCGGGCGAACCCTTGGCCATGCCCGAGTCGGGCGCCAGGGATTTGCTTTCCAGGGTATCCAGGGGAGGGGACAGGCTGTCGGCGGAACCCGTGGAGGCGGGGGCCGGCGGGGCTCCCGAAGACGAATCGCCCTTCTTCAACTGGTTGATGAGCACCACCAGTACCACGATGAGCACGGCGAAGATTACGAAAAAGATCTGCTTGTGCGCGGCGGTATGCGTGGAAGCGCGGTCCTTGTAGGGCGCGATGGAGGGCGCGGCGTGCACGGCGCCGATGTCCTGGTTGTAATTCTGCACCAGGGCCTTGGGATCGACGTTGAGGTAACGTCCCAGTGACCCCAGCAGGGCGCGGATGTAGGGATCGCCCGGCAACAGGTGGTGATTGCCTTCTTCCAAGGCTTCCAGGGCCTGGGGCGAAATGCGCAAATCGGTGCAGATCTTGTTGATGTCGATCTTGGCCGCCAAGCGGGCCTTGCGCAGTATCGAACCTACGCTCTCTCCGGCTGCTTGGGCTCCGGCGTTGCTTTCCTCGTTCATGTCGCTCCTAATCCCTATTCAAGTATGGGGCCAGCATCCGCAAAGTCAGCTGGATAGGCAGGCCCATGACGTTGTAAAAGCATCCATCCACCTTGTCCACCAACCGGGCGCCATAGCCCTGGATGGCGTAGGCCCCGGCCTTGTCCAGCGGTTCTTCGCTGGCGGCGTAATCCCGGATCTCGGCGTCGGACAACCGCGCGAAGGTCACTTGGGTGACGGTCGCGCCGGAATCCAGCACTTCGCCGTCCTGCGCCACGGCCACTCCCGTCACCACCTGATGGGTGCGGCCATTGAGGGCGGTGAGCATTTCCAATGCGCCCGTCGCGCCATCCGGTTTACCGAGGATGCGATCCCCCAGTAACACCAGCGTATCCGATCCGAGCACCAGGGTACCCGCCGCGATACCGCGCAGGGCCGAGGCCTTGCCGCGGGCCAGGTGTTCCGGGATCCGGTGCGGATCCATCCCCGGAGGGTTGATTTCCTCGTAGTCCGGCACTTGTACCGTGAAGTCCAGACCCAGCATCCGCAGGATCTGTTCCCGCCGCGGCGAACGGCTGGCCAGGACCAGCCTAGGTTTCTGCATAAATCCTTTCAAACCAAGGGCTTGAAAGGCGCGCGGAAGGCGTAAGCATAGCCCTTAATTTAGTTTATCGAGGCGGGATGCGTCAGCGTTTCAGGCTGCGCGAGCGCGTATCGCTGGTTTCCAGCTTCACGTCCGGCAATTCGGTGATGCGGATGTTGAAGTTCCACCCTTCCGAAATGCCCTGAGGGGTCCAGCGGAAATCCATTTCCCAGCAATGCAGCACGCGGTGGAAGGAAAAGGAATGCTTGGAGAATTTCCCTTCGGAAAAGTTGTAGTCGGTATCGTAAGCCATTTGCCATCCCGCAGTGGGATTGAGCTTGAGGCTGCCGCTGGCGTTGTGGGTGCGCGTGCGCCGGAAGGTTCCGCCGGTCCCGAACATCCGTTCGAATGAAGAGGCGTCGTCCCCGCCCACGCGGGTGGAATTGAAGTCGAAGCTGTAGTTGAGGTCCATGGACCAGGGCGTGGTGTCGAAGCGATCGGTGGGGAATCCGCGCGTATCCCGCAGGCGCACGCCGTCGTTGAAGGTTCCCGCCACGGAGACGCCTTTGCGCCAGCCGAAGCTGTAAGAGGAGAGGATGGGGGAAACCAGCACGTCCTTCTCGCCACCCGTGGCGAAATCGTCATACAACGTGTGCACGGTACTGATGGTGAAGGCGACGTTCCGGGTAAGGTACAGGCTGAAGGTGCTGGGGATATCGGACCATTCCCGTACGTCCTTCGCGAAGTTGTAATTGATCGAGGAAGAGGAGGAGAGCAACTTGTAGGTTTCCCCCTTGGGAGGCTTGGCCGCCGCTCCTGCCGCAGTCGGCGCCGTTGCTGTTGCTGAAGGCTGCCCATTCGCCGAAGCCGCTCCCTGTTCCGGTGCCAGCTTCAAGTCCACGTCGTTTCCCAATACGAAGCCCACCGTCTGCTGCCGAGCCTGGAAGGCCGTCCCGCCGATCTTGGGGTCGGGAAGGAAGCGCGGGTTGGAATCGATCTTGGGCGCGTAGGTATAACTCATGCTGGGTATGATGGTATGCCGGATGCCTCCGAGCTTACCGAACCAGGGACCGTTCTCGGGTTGGGCGATGCCGTAGATGCGCGTATCCAGGGAGGCGCCGGTATTGAAGAACGCGAAGTATTCTCCTGTCTCGCCGTTGCTCGGGTCCCAGGCATTCAGCACGGGATCGCCCGCAGGCCCGCGCTGGGTCGAGGTCCACATCTGGCTCACGTTGGCCGAGGGCGTTACGTTGAAATACTGCAGCAAGGGATACTTCGCGGAAAGCCCGAGATGATCGAGGTAGCCGGAGTAGGTGTAGTCGTATCCGGCGGCCGTAGCGGTGGTGGGATGGCTGGTCTGGTTGAGGTTGAACCGGTTGTCGTAGCTGTACGTGATCTTGCGGTACCAGGGATCGTCCCCGGCCAGCAAGGCCGAGCCTTCGTCGTCCGCTTTGGGGAACAAAGGCGCGCTCACGCGGAAGCGGAGATCAGGCAGGCTGCGATCGACCAGGTCGTCGGTAAGATTATTGTCCTGGGTGAAATCGGCGTTGAAGGTGGCTTGATTCCAATCGAACTGGCGACGGTATCCCAAGGTGGCGTTGGCGGTCTGCTTGCTCTTGTCCTCGACGTTCAGCGCATTGCGATCCACGATATTGGGATCGGATTGGAAACGCCCGGAGCCCTTCAGGGTCTGCTTGGCATCGGGCGTGATGTTCTGATCATGGGCGTAGTCCGCGCTCCAGCCCGCGTTCTGGGGGTCGAACTCGCTCACGTAGTATTTGCCCCCGATGCTGCCGCTGTAGGCGTAACGCTTGTTGTACCGGAAGGTGGAATTGAGGTTGGTGCGATCGAAGGTGCCGCTTTCGCCTTCGATGAGATCCCCCGCCACCATGAAATCGGTATAATCGTTGATGGCCCAGTAATATCCCAGCCCGGTGAGGTAGAAGCCTTGGGTCTGATCGCCGCCGAATTTGGGCTGCAATAATCCGGAACGCCGGCCGCTGCCCAACGGCATCACCATCATGGGCAGGATGGCAACCGGTACGTCGCCCACGTTCATGACGATGGGCCCGGAAAGCACCTTGGACTTGGGCTCCAGGATCATGCGGCGGCTGTAGAAGAAATAATGCTTGTCCAGGGGGATGTCGCAGGTGGAGAAATCGCCGCGGGCGATGAGAATGTCGCCGTCCTTTTGGCGGCGCACTTCTACCCCGTTGAAGGTCTGGTTCCCCTTCTTGGAAGAGCCGTAGTAAATCTCACCCACGCGGGTCTTGAGATTGTAACGCATCTTGTAGCCTTGGATGGGCGGCTGCACGGGATCGGTGATGAGCGGAGCGCCCATGGCCTCGACCATATTGTCCTGGCTGTAATAGATGATGGAGTCGGCCACCAATGATGATCCCCGGTAGGTAAGCAGGGCTTTATCCGAGAGCGAGAAGCGATCGCTGCGATAGCGGATGCGCTTGGCGGAGTAGTTCACGGTATCGGCGCGCGTGCCCAGCGAATCGGCTTTGAGGGAATCGGCATGCGCTTGCGTGGAGTCGGCTTTCGCCTTGGCTGCCAGGCTGTCCTGGGAGGCATGGGAGAGGGAATGCAATTCCTGGGCGGGAGCGGGAGCAAAAAGCGTAACCAGGGCCGCGAAAAGGATCGCCGGGAACAGGCTTGCGGGTAGGGACGCGGAAAAGCCGGAGCGATTCGGGCGTTCGCGCTGCGAGGAATCCGGCATTGCCTCAAAAAATAGAAAAAGGCCGCCGTAACCAGCCGCCTCCGAAGCGGTTGCGGCATATGGCGACACGCGCCCGGTTCGGTTACTATGGGAACATGCCTGCCGGGCCTTTTGCCCCGGGGTCGAAAGAAGCCATGCCGAAAGCCCTGGGCCCAGGGAATACCGATCCCGCCCGTCACACCCAACGATTCAATCCTATCTCCCAGGAGGGGAGGAATTCCCCGCAGCCGCCCCGGGTAGGATCGGGAACGCCCTCTCTGTTTCCCGGCGAGCGTCCCACCTTGCCTCCGCCTCCAGGCGCGAGCGGAGGCCCATCAACCCATTTCCCGCCCCAGGCCCCGATTGAACTCGCTCCCCTGAATCTCGCGGATGGACCTTCGCCCTTGGGGCATCGCCTTCCCTCCTTGCCTCCGGATAGGGAGCCGGCTCGCCTTACCCCGCCGGCCTCTCCCCGCCCCGCGCATGCGGAGTTGCATGCGCCGCCCGCTTCTCCCCGGCCTGCCCACCGATCCTTACCGGCTTCGCCGTCCACATCCGGCCGCCCTTACGATCCGGTTCGCGAGGAAAGCCCTGGGCCTACTTCGCCCACGCCTATCGCAGGACACGGTTCCATGTTGCTCGGGGAGGGATTTCCCGGTCCCTCGTCCTGGCCGGATATCCCACCGTCCTCGCCGTTCACCGCATTTCTACCGCAGCCGTTCGGGATCGCCGGCGGCGGCCGGGTCCTCCCGCCCCTGGATTTCAGCCATTACCGGCCGCCCGCCCCGCCCAACCCCAGGATGGACGCGGTGAATTCCCAATGGAACCATGACTACCGGGATCCGCTGCCTGAGAAGCATACGCGCGTAGGTTTCACGGGCCCGGCGGGAGAACGCATTCCCGCCGGGGCCGAGACTCCGCCCCCGCAACCGCCGCCGACCTGGAACGGGACGCATAACACCGAACTTTCGGACATGGTACGCGCCAATTACGATACCGTCCACGTGGAGCGCGCCGAACAGCAGAGATTCTTCAACGATATAGTGGCCAATCCCATGTCGGACACCGAGACCAAGCGGCGCGAATTGCGCGAGGAGTTGGGGCGTATCGATCGGGATCCGGATTCACAGCACCTGAGCCAGGCGGCGCGGGAGGATTTGGCGAACCTGGGATTGAGTCATCCTCATCTGGTGGATGAGGACTGGCTGGTGCCTACGCGGCCATCAACACCGCAGCCGCCGGAATCGCCGGTAGCTTGACGTCTACAAAAGCTTGAGGCGCTCTTCGGGGCTGAGCAAGGTCACGATGCGCACCGCGAAGTTTTCGTCGATGACGGCAACCTCGCCCTTGGCGATGGTCTTGCCGTTGATGACCAGGTCGACGGGTTCGCCCGCCAACCTATCCAGCTTGACGATGCGTCCGGGAGACAACTCGAGCAGTTCCTTGACGCGCAGCAGCTTGTGCCCCAGTTCCAGGCTCACCGGCAACGAGATGTCCTGCAGTTGCTCCATGGCGAGCTTCTTCTTGGACGAGCGTTTGTATTCGGTAGGCATGGTCGTTCCCTTCAGATGATTTCCAGGAAGGCGCGCGCCTTCCCGATCTCTTCTTCCGTCCTCAGTTGAAACCTGTCCCAGCCCGCTTCTTCCAGTTTGAGATCGGCCCGTACCTTGGGATCGATGGCGGCGCAGGCGGAGAATTGCACCTTGCCTTCGACGATCCCTTTGGAGAGCGCGTCGGCGGCATGCACCAGGAATACCAGGTTGGCGGTATCGCGTTGGGCGGGGGGCTCCTGGGCCAGTATCTCCAGCGGGGAATGATGCAGGCGCATCACCTCGACGAAAGGGATCGGTAGGTTCCACTTGCGCGCCAGCCAGCCGCCGATATCGCCGTGGGTCAACTTGAGCACCGATTGTTCGGCGGCCAATTGCGAGATGTTGGCCTTCTCCTTGACCAGGATGACCTTATCGAATTCGGCGGTGAGCTTTTGGCTTAGTACGATACGGCCCATGTCGTGCAACAGGCCGGCGATGAAAGTCTCTTCGATGAAATTGGCTTCGCGCTCCACCGCGAGCGAGCGGGCGATGGCGCCGGTAAGCAGGGAATGCTCCCAGAACTTCTCCACGTCGAAGGCATGGGATCCGTTTTTATTGAATGCCTTGAGCACCGAGGTGGTGAGCACCACGTTGCGGATGGTGCTGAATCCCAGGATCACGATGGCCTGGGTGATGGTGCTGATGCGCCCGGGGAATCCGTAGAAGGCGGAATTCACCAATTTCAGGACCTTGGAGACCAGGGCCGGATCGGTGGCGATGGCCCGGCCCAGCTCTTCGGCCGAGGTACGGGGATCCTGCATGAGGCGCGTTATCGTCGCCATCATGGCCGGTAAGGTGGGCAGGTCCGTGATTTTCTGGACCAATGCCTTCAATTCAGTGGATTCGGGGCTCAAAAACCGACCTCCGCCAACCGCAGGGGCAGGCCGCTTTATTTTAGCCCCCGCCGGGGAGGACAGGCAACGGAAAATATGGGACAATTGGGTTTGATAGGGGTTTTATGCCGGATTCGAAGCCTTACCTGCGGTCCCGATGGGCCGCGGCCGTAGCCGTTGCCTGCGCGTTCGCCGGGCAAGGTAACATCCATGCTGCGGCCACTCCCGAGAGCCTACATGCGTTGGGCAGCGGGTTCGGGCGCATCAGCCCCCTGGGGCTCGCCATCTGCGGCATCGTCATCGTCGTCGTCATGGCTATCATCGTGGTCGCCGAAATCATCCGCACAGACAGCAAGCAACGCGAAAAGGTCGACATCGGCTGGCAGTACTTCCAGGAGATGGCCACCATGAAACGCCTCACGACCCAGGAGACCGATATCCTCAAGCGTATCGTGGAAGAAGGCGCCGTGAGCAGCGCCGACATGGTCTTCGACTCTTCCTTCATATACGAGGATGCCCTGGAGGCCTTCCTCAAGGAGAACAGCCGCCAGTTGGAAAAGGACGAGACCCAGTACGCCCTCTTGCGCGGATTGCGGGTGAAACTGGGATATTCCCTGCTGCCATCCGAAGTGCCGCTTTCCAGCACCCGCCAACTCGAAGAAGGCATGGCCGCCACCATCTTCGACAATGAAGGCGTACCTATGAAGGGCCGGGTCGCCGAAGTCCGGGAACGCGCCTGGGCCGTGATCATGGACGAGGAGATTCCGCCCATGCTGGCCGCCGGCGCGGCGGTGAACGTTTCGCTGCAGCGCGCCGGGGACGGTGAATACAACGTCAACCTCGGGATCAAGGCCACCCGCTTGGGCCAGCGTCTGCTCTACCTGCCGCATACCCGCACCCTGGAGCGCAAGCAACTGCGGAATTGGGTGCGCATCGACGTGAACATACCCTGCCGCGTCACCGTCATGTCCAGGGTGGAAGGTTGGGTGGAAGGCTCGGGAGGCCCCAGCGTGGGCATGGTCCTGGAAGGCCGGATGCTCGATCTTTCCGGCGGCGGCACCTGCGCCCGGTTCACTTCGCCCATCCCGCAGAATTACAAGCTGTCACTCAACTTCGACCTCCCCGGGCAATCCCTGCGCGGGGTACAGAGCGAAGTCATGCGCATGACCTCGGTGGTCAAAGGCAACCGCGAGGATTTCGAGCACAACCTGAAATTCATGACCATGGAGACCGCGGCGCAAGAGAAGATCGTCCGGTACGTGTTCGAGAAACAGCGCATCGATTCGCAGATGCGGGGACCGATCAAGATAGAGTAGGTCTTTCGCTCTTCGAGCCGGCATTCGGGATTGACCACCGCAGGTACGTATTTGAAAAGGCTCGTCGGGCGTCGGGCGACCCGGTGCGAAGCGCACCTGGGCGTCGCGCGTCAAAACCGGATCACGTCTTCCGGTACCTTCCGGTTTTACGCCCGACGCCCAGGCGTCGAAATCAGAGTCGAGACCTGCCGTACGCCCGACGCCCCGACGCGGAGCCTCCAAGTGCACTGCACTACCATCCACCCGCACCTCCCAACCAACGCCACTCTTTACCGACTCATTACCACCAGCTTCCCATAAGTCCCTTTCCTCCATAAACTTCCCCCAGATCTTTCTTGGCAATCCGTTTCCAGCCGGTGCTATAATCTGTGGGTTGAGGAATTTTGGCCTGGGTTGAGGTAATCCAGGCCGGCATAGGTGCCGGGGGCTGGCTTTGGGCTTCAAGGAAAAGATACTGAACGCAATCCAGGGCGAGCCCACTACGGTGGGCATCGATATCGGGAATTACAGCATCAAAATCTCGCGCGTGGCGCATAGGCCCGGAGGCCCGGTGCTATTGGGCGCGGGCATCCACGTGCTTAAGCCCGATACCATCGTCGGCGGTGAGATCAAGAACCGCGACGAGCTGCTGCAATCGCTCACGGCGTTGGTGCACCGCACCGATCCGACGGGCAAGATCAAGGATGTCATCCTCTCGCTGTCGTGGTCGTACGGCGTGATCGCGGATCGCATCAAGCTCAAGTCCAACAAGGGCGAAAGCGATGAAGAGGTGATCCTCATGGAAGCGGGCCAGCGCAGCCCCTTCGACGTGGACAACATCACCCTCGACTACAAGGTATTGCACAAGAATCCCGAGAACGATGAGATGGAAGTGCTGCTGGTGGCCGCCAAGCTCCAGGTGATGCAGTCCTATATCGATCTGCTTTATGAGGCCGGCCTGCGCCCCATCGTCATCGACGTGGACGCTTTCGCAGTTACCAACGCCTACCTGCTCTCGGCTCCGCAGGAAGACAACAACAAGGTGGTATCGCTGATCAATATCGGCGAGCATCTCACCAATCTCACCTTCCTCAAGAACGGCACCTACCACAGCACGCGCGATATCGCCACCGCCTGCGACTTCTTCGTGAAGACCATCATGAAGAACCTGAAGGTGGAGCGCGAAGAGGCCGCTAACATCCTGCGCGGAAAGAATACCGAGAAGTACAACGCGGCCACCTTGAACCGCAGCATCGAATTCTCGGCGGAAGAGCTTTCCGTCGGCATCGACCTGGCCTTCAGCTATTTCCAATCCTCCGAGAACAATCTCAAGGTGGAGAAGATGGTCCTGTGCGGCGGCGGCGCGTGCATCCAGGACCTGGCCGGCATATTGGCCAAGCGGCACAACGTGGAAGTCGAGGTGACCAATCCCTTGGCCCATATCGCTTACGACGAGAAGAAGTTCAGCGGGCCGATTCCCGAGAACATCTCGACCATCCTTACCGTGGCCACCGGGCTGGCCCTGAGGCGCATCTGATGGCGACGGAATCGCTCGAAGTCAAAGCCCCGGATTTCATCCACGTAAACCTGCTGCCCATCGAGTACCGGGTGGTCCGCAAGGATTACTCCTGGCTCATCGACATGCGTATCCTGGTCTCCATTACCGCGCTTAT
>JAHFCH010000147.1 GCA_023249635.1 Fibrobacterota bacterium | reverse complement strand
CAATCTCGACGGCACCGCGCCCAACGATAACCCCTATTTCAACTCCGCCGACGGCATCACCGCCCGCGACTACATCTTCGCCTACGGCTTCCGCAATCCCTTCGGCGGCGGCTGGCGCGCTTCGGATGGAGCCCACTACAATATCGAGAACGGCCCCTCAGTCGATCGCCTTTCCAAAGTGCTGCGCGGCCAGAACCAGTTATGGGACGGCAGCGACGCGAGCATGCGCAATTTCGCCATCCATAATTTCGACCCGGCCCATGGCCCGGTCAACCTGGCGTTCCTGCAATCCGCCAGCCAAGGCGGGAGCGGATTTCCCGCGGCGAAGATGGACCACCTTTTCGTTACCGAATCCGGCCCCACCTATGCCAGCGGCCCCCAGCCTTTGGGCAAGCGCATCACGGAATTCACCCTGGACGCGGCCGGCACCAAACTCACGGGCCCCCTCAACCTCATCGAGTACATCGGATCGGGAAAGGCCACCGCGGTGGGCCTGGCCGCCGGTCCGGACGGATTGTATTTCACCGACCTGTATAAGGATTTGAACGCGACCACCCCGACGGACGCGGGCGGTAACGTGTACCGCATCCGTTACGTGGGGACAGGCACCGGCATTTCCGCGCCTTGGGCCAACCACGACGTGGGCGCGGTGGGCATGGCCGGCTGCGCTTCCTTCGCCAACGGGGCTTTCGCCTTGACGGGCTCCGGCGGGGACATCTGGGATAATGCCGACGGATTCCACTTCGTGCATAAGGCCGCCAACGGCGACGTGACGATTACCGCGCGGGTCAACAGCGTGCAAGGGACCAATGCCTGGGCCAAGGCCGGTGTCATGATCCGGGAAGACCTGACAGCCGGCTCCCGGCACGTACTGGGGGCGGTCACCGCCCAGAACGGCGTGGCCATCCAATGGCGCAACGCCACCGGCAGCATCAGCGAGAACGTAAACCTGGTCGGATATGCGGCGCCATATTGGGTCCGGCTGTCCCGCGTGGGCAATACCTTTACGGTGTACCGTTCACCCGACAACGTAAGCTGGTTCACGGTAGGCTCCACCACCATCGCCCTGAACGCGGCCGTCCAGGTGGGCTTGGTCGTGACGGCCCATGACAATGCGCAATTGAACACGGCGTCCTTCGACAACGTGACGACGGTGCCTTAACCAGCCTAGACCGGACCGGACCCGACCGGTCCGATCCGACCGGATCCGTCCATTCCCCGGAGTTGGACGGATAATCGCGCGTGGGCCTCACGCCCGGATTCGTAGCTTTGGATTCGGACCGACGCCATGGCTTCCGCGCCCAAAAATACCCAGTCTCCGCCTACCCTCCTTTGGTTCCGCCAAGACCTGCGCCTTTCCGATCACCCCGCACTGACCGAAGCCGCCTGCCGGGGCCCAGTGATCCCCGTCTATATTCTCGATGAGCAGGGCGATGGCGCTTGGGCGCCTGGCGCCGCATCCCGCTGGTGGCTGCACCATTCCCTCGCCGATCTGGATTCCTCCCTCCGCAAGCTCGGCTCGCGGCTCATCCTCCGCCGCGGCGAATCCCTCGCCGAGTTGCGCGCATTAATCCGAACGACCGGGTCCCATTGCCTGCATTTCAGCCGCCGCTATGAGCCCGCCGCGGCCGCCCGCGATCAGGAAATCCTGGCGGCATTGCGGAGCGAAGGCGTGGCGGTAGAGGTCTTCGCCTCCGCCTTGTTGCATGAGCCCGAATCCATCCGGACGCAAACCGGAAAGCCTTACCAGGTATTCACCCCATTCTGGAAAAACCTGCAATCCGGCGCGGATCCCCTGCCGCCATTGCTTGCGCCCAAACGACTGGCAGCGCCGGATGCCTGGCCCGATTCCCTCGACCTGCGCGCCCTGGATCTTTTACCCCGAAACGATTGGGCGGCTGGACTGCGCGAGTCATGGCGTCCCGGAGCGACAGGGGCGAAAGCTCTACTCCGCGATCATCTTCCCGATATCCTGCCCCATTACCCGGAAGGTCGCGATCGGCCGGATCGGGATGGCACGTCACGGCTTTCCCCGCATCTGCATTTCGGCGAAGTGGGCGCCCGGGAAGCCTGGGCCGCCGCCGGAGGATACCGGGGGAACCAGGGTAACACGAACGCTACCCCGGGTCCGGACGGACCACGTGCCGCCTGGCGACGCCAATTGGCCTGGCGCGAATTCTCCCATCATCTCTTGGCCCATTTCCCCTGCACCCCGGATCAGCCTCTGCGGCCCGCCTTCGCCGCATTCCCATGGCTCGCGGATCCCGTTTCCCTGCGCGCCTGGCAGCAAGGCCGTACCGGGTATCCCTACGTGGACGCCGGTATGCGCCAGCTCTGGGCTACCGGATGGATGCACAATCGCGTGCGCATGGTGGCGGGTTCCTTCCTGGTCAAGCATTTGTTGCTGCCTTGGCAGGCCGGAGCGCGCTGGTTCTGGGATACCCTGGTTGACGCCGACCTGGCGCAGAACACCCTGGGTTGGCAATGGGTGGCCGGCTGCGGCGCCGACGCGGCCCCGTATTTCCGCATTTTCAATCCGGTGACCCAAGGGGAAGGGTTCGATCCGGAGGGAGCCTACGTGAAGCGCTGGGTGCCCGAGCTGGCCGGGCTGCCCGCGGTGTGGATCCACAAACCCTGGGAGGCCCCGGAGGCGGTCCTCCGGGCCGCGGGCTTAGGGCCGGGCAGGAGCTATCCCGCGCCCATCATCGCCCATGCGGAAGCCAGAACCCGCGCCCTGGCCGCCCTTGCATTTATGAAGGGGTAGCGCGGCCCCTCGACCGGACCCGGCCGCGGCGCAACCGGCTTTAATTAGATTAGCATCCGGCCCGGGATGCGCGCTTCGCGACCCCACAGGACCGGAGGCGATCGTGATCGTAGCGGAAACCGATACCGGACTCTATGCGCAACAATCGGGCATCCATGGCTTGGGCGTATTCACGCGTTTCGCCATCGCAAACGGCTCCTTCGTCATCAAGTGCCAAGGCATCCTGCGCCATAAGGACGAAGTGGTCGAAGGCATGCGGGCCTTGCAAATCGGGCCGGAAACCTACCTCGCGGAAGATCCCGCCAATCCCCGCCTCGACGACTTCATCAACCATAGCTGCGCGCCCAACGTCGGGTTCACCGACGGCTCCCCGACCCTCTCGGCGCTGCGCGATATCGCGCCCGGCGAGGAATTGTTCTGGGACTATCGCACCAGCATCAACGAGCCCGGCTGGGAAGTGCCCTGCACTTGCGGAGCCCCGGCGTGCCGCGGCAAGATCCAAAGCTACTGCGACCTTCCCGACTCGGAACGCTCGCGCCTCTCCGGCATCGTGCTGGAATACCTGCGCTGAGCGCGGACTTTACCCCTTCCATACCACGGAATCCGTCGGCGTCAAGAACACCGACATTGAACGGGAATTCCGTGAAAGGTAAGATTTAGGCGGATTTCCCACCGTTCCCAGGAGCCCGTAGCCATGCCGTTACCCCGCCTCCCCGCGCCCTTGCTTCCCGCCTTCGCATCCGTCCTCATAATCCTTAGCGTTCCCGCGCAAGCCAGCCGCTTCGCCATCGGCACGCAATGGGAAAGCTGGAATAACGTGGAAGTCGATGGAAGCAAGGATCCCGGCAACAAGTACGATCCCAAGCTGGGCGAGCAGAAGATCGAGTTCGATGTTCCCGGCATCACCAACTACTACCTGGAAGAACCGGGCTTCATTTTCAGCCTCATTGCCGGAGCGGCGAACTCGGAAGCCAACGAGATCAATGCCCGCAACGAAGCCCTCAAGAAAGGCGAGCACGTTTACCATTGGTCCTATGCGGAGCCGCCCCCCATTCCCGAGGGCCGATGGTTCCGCTGGGGCTATTCCCACGCCTTCGCCGACGGCGGCACGCGCACGTTCCGTACCCACGCCTTGAAGGACGGCAAGGACTCCGTAGCGACCTTCAAGGATCCCAAGCTCCGCTTCGATTATATCCGCTTCGATATGAACCTGGTGACCGCCCCGCGCCTGATCGGCAATTCCGATTTCTATTGGATGATGGGATCGGATTTGGGCGGCACCTCGCTGAAGATCTACGGGGGCGGTACCAACCCCGGGGACGATTGGAGCTTCGCGACCACCTCCCTCAATCTCCACATGGGCTGGCAGCCGAGCTTCTTCCCCTACCTGATGCTCGGGGGCACCGCCGGCATCGACATCATCGATCCCATCGGGAACCTGTTCGTGGGGTTCAAGAACTACACCCCTTACAGCAAGTTCGGCGCGCACGCCTCCCTGGGTACAGATTGGATTTCCGCCTATTACGACCTGAGCCATGAAGTCGACCCGCTCTACGATGGCGGCGCGTACAACCGCCGCTACTCCGGCATCTGGTCGGTATTCGGCGTCCGCCTGGATTTGGGCAACCTGTTCATGAAGATGTTCAAATAAGCTTGGGTTTTTAGAGGACAGGGCCGGTTCGCTGCCGGCCCTCGCGCCTCCCCCGCTTCCGCGCCCCCGGGACGCTTGTACCACCCCCCCGCCACCGCCTAAAATCGCAAACACCTGTCCTCCCGAAAGGAGGCGGGCCGGGCCGTGGGAACATGAAGTCAGCCGCATTCCTGATCGCTCTCGCCGTGGGCGCCGCGCAAGCCGGCAGCGACCCCGGCCATCCGCCCCATCGCGCCCCGACGGTCAAGTCCAAGACGGTCGATCTCGACCTCACCCTCGACTTCGCCGATGAAGTGGAGCCAGCGCCCAAGGTCGCTGTGTTATCGGCCCCGGCATCCCATGCTTGGATCTACTGGGCCATGGGCGCCACCGTCGCCGCGGGCGGGCTGGGCTGGTATCTCCATGAGAACCCGGCCAAGGAACCCGTCGTAACCCGCAACGATCAGGTCTTCACGGATGATCGCTGACGGCGACGGCGCCGTTCCCCCAACCGGCAGGGTAACTTCCGCAATACCCCGTAGCCTGGCCCTGCTCGCGTTGGCGGCGGTACTCTTCCTATTGCCCCAATGCCAGATCGACCAGCCAGCGCCCCGTGAGGAGAAATTCGTGACCGTGCGCTTGCACGATTCCCTGAGCCTCTTCGACAGCGTTCAGGTGCTCATCCTGGCGGGAGGCGATACCTCCGCGGTGATAGGCAGCCTGTGGAATGGGCACCTGGCGAAACCTTCGGCCATGCCTTCCTTCCGCCTGGACGATACGGAGACGCGCGCGCTTTCGATCCGGGTGCGCGGTTGGGACGCCAACGGGAGACTGGTGCTTGACGAAACCATCACCAAGGCCGACGGCAAACAGCTGATCACCTCTACGCGGATACCGCAGCCCTCGCCGCGGCTGGTCTCCCTCGCCATCGATCCGGGCACCCTCTCGCCGCCATTCGATCCTTCCGTGCATGAATATTCCGCCGCATACCGCTACGACCAGACCGTGCTACGCGCGACTGCCGTACCCGAATACGCTCCGGCTTCCATTTACACCGACATCATCCTCACCCCTTCGGGAACCCCCTCCGAACCCTTTCCCCTGCAGGTCGGCGAGAACCGCATGACCATTACCGTGGTGGCCGCCGACACCACCGATCAATACGCCATCATCGCCACGCGGGCGGCGAAACCCGCCGATACCTCGGGACCCATAGATACGACGCATATCCCGCCGGACAAGCGCGATACGGTTTTCTCGGCCTGGCTCTACAAAGCCCAGTTGCTGGTGAATTTCGAACAAGTGGGATTGGGCCCGGACTTCCGCATCAAGGATTTCCCCTTGCTCTTGCGCCTCAACGCGTCCAACTTCAAGTTCAATGAGGCCTGGAGCGATGGCCGCGATATCCGCTTCGCCCTGGCGGATGGAACGGTACTTCCGTTCGAGATCGTACGGTGGGATGCCTCGGCAAGGCTTGCCGAAATATTCATCCGCGCCGACAGCCTGGCGAGCCGCAATTACGGCAACCCCATCATCATGTATTGGGACAATACCGCGGTGGAAAAATCCGCCAGCCCGGACAAGGTATTCCCGACCACGCAAGCCTGGTCGGGCATCTGGCATCTGGAAGAGGTCGGCTCGGGCAAGGCCAATGAATACAAGGATGCCACCGGGCAGTATCCGGGCTTCGGCGGCGGCGCCATCCCGAGCCGCAAAGAAGGCATGGTCGGACGCGGGCAGGATTTCAAGACGACGAATTCCCCTTCTTGGGTCACGCTACCCAAAGAATATGATCCGGGACTTACCGCGTATACCTTGCACATGTGGGTATACCGCGAAAGCGTGGACAAGGCGGTCCTGTTGGAGAAAGACGGGGAAAGGGCCGACGATCAGCGGCTGGAGATCTCCCTTGAGGCGGGTACGGGCCGGCTCAATTTCGCCGAGAACGGCATTACCTTCCGGACCGGCGTCTATGTGCCTTTGAACTCCTGGATGCTGTTGGGGGCGGTTTGGGATGGCTCGAAATTGCACGTCTACGTTGACGGGTACGAACGGGAGTCCATCGATTGGAGCGACGGATTGGGCCATATTTCCCTAGTGTACCTGGGAGGGCGCGACTACCGGGGTTCCTTCGGATTCCACGGCATCATCGACGAATTCTGGTCCAAGTCACGCGCCGAATCCCCGGACTACATGCATCTCATCTACCATAGCCAGAAGCCGTGGTCGACCCTGGTGACCCTGAGTCCCCTCTAGCGGATTCTTCCGCATCCCCCAAGCGGTGGTAAGCTTCCCCGCGCAGGTTCATTTTTCCCGTTGGCAAAAAACGATCAACATCAGTCGTGACGTTTATACCATGATCTCCGCTTACCAAGCGGAATCTCCCGGGAACGTCTTTCGCGGCGGTGCCGGCATGAGTATGCTTGGGGCCACAGGAGGTTCCCGTGCGCATCCCATGCTTATCGCTCGCAGCCGTGGCACTGGCCTGCGCGCTGCCCGCGGCCGCTCTTCCCCTGCTTAGCGGGCTCTTGTCCGATCGCGATAGCGTGCCCCGTTACGGACGCATCGAACTTTCCGCGACGGTAGGCGGGGCCTACGCCAATCCCGACGATCCGGATCAGATCGACGTAACCGCCGAGTTCACCGCGCCCTCGGGCCGCAAATGGGCCATTCCCGGTTTCCATGCCCCCAGGGGTTTCAAGGTCCGCTTCGCCGCCGACGAAACCGGCCGCTGGACCTACTCGCTGCGCGCCAAGGATGCCTCCGGCATATCCTCCCTGCCCGGAACGTTCACCGTCATGGCATCCACCCGCCATGGCTGGATCCGCATTGCCGCCAACCAGCGCTATTTCCGCCATGACGACGGCGCGCCCTATCACGGCATCGGGTTCGGCTATCCCTGGAACGTGAAGGAGGCGGTTTTGGACAGCCTCAAGGCCGCCGGGGCCAATACCATCGTGTACTGGAACAGCAGCTTCGATTGGGAAGGCTCCGGGGGCGGCAAATACCTGATCGAGTCCGCCGATTCGGGTTTGGGACATTACGACGATCGCAAAGGCGCGCGCGTCGATCAGATCATGGAATGGTGCGAGGCGCGGGACATGCAGCTCATCTTCTGCATCTGGCCCCATCCCTTTCTGGGCGACGAGATCAACCCCGGCAACAAGGTCGGGGGCTGGGAGGCCTTCTACGGCGTGAACCCGTACGGCTCCCTGGTCAAGGCGCGGGATTTCTTCGACGATGCCCGCGCCTGGGAATACCAGCGCAAACTCTACCGCTATATGGTGGCGCGCTGGGGATACAGCCCGGCCCTGGAGCATTGGTGGACCGTGGTCGAGACTCCCGGCACGGACGCCTGGGCCCTGCGCGGTCCCGCGGTGGTGGAAGCCTGGTCCCAGAAAGTGCGGGACTGGTTCAAGCAGAACGATCCGTACGGGCATCCCACCAGCGGCTCGCAGCAGGGGAATGAGGATAATTATTGGGCCAACGGATACAAGATCTTCGACCTCTCCAACCGCGAGATCTATTTCAACGGCAGCAGCCATCTTTCCGTGGTCCAGGAGACGGGGAAATTGTGGTCCCAATTCAAGAAGCCGATCGTGATCGGCGAGATCGGCAATTACAAATCCCCCAAGACGTTCCACCATGCTTTATGGTCGGCCTTGGCGTCCGGGGCGGCCAGCGCCCCGTATTGGTGGAACTATCCCGATCAATGGAGTCCCGAGAATTGGGGCTACCTGAAAGCCTATGCCGCATTCGCGCGCGACATCCCCTTCGCGTCCATGGGCGCCCCCCAGCGGCTGACGCCTTCCGTCCCGGGCGCTTCGGCCTGGGCCATGGCCTCGGACATCGCCGCCTTCGGCTGGATCCTGAATGAGAACGGGTCCGTAGCCGGCAAGAGCATCGCCTTGCAGGGCCTTTCCGACGGGGCCTGGAAGCTGGAATGGGACGATACCTGGCAAGGCACCCGGGTCGCGGCTTCCGACGTGACCGTGGCCGGCGGCAAGCTCACCTTGCAGGTTCCGGCCGGGAGCGCGGCGACCGCCGGAGACCTGGCTTTCAAGCTGCGCTCCGCGAATTCCCTGTCTGCCCGCCCCGCCACAGCTCCGGCTCCCCACCTGGGTAACATGTCCGTTACCCTGATCGGCCCGCGTCTCCTTATGCATCCCTACCCCGCCTCCGCCGACGCCTACCGCGCCGAACTCTACTCGCCAGAGGGCCGGCGCCTCGCGGGCGGGTCCTCCGCGGGCGGCCCCATGGAGCTCGTAGTCGGTCGGCTTGCCCCCGGCCTGCATTTCCTCCGCTGGGTATGCCGCGGAAAGGTCCGCGTCCAGCCGGTGATGCCGTGAATTCCGCGCCGCGGGTCAGGCCCGGCTTCCCGAATGCGTTCCTTTCCCGCGCCCGGCGTAGACTTTATGCCGTGGTCGCCCTGGTCGCGATGTTTTGTTTCGTCCCCGCCGCTAGGGCGCAAACCATGCCCATGGAACTCCCCGCCCAAGGCCCACGGCTGCTGTTCCGCGGCAAAGAGATCTTCCTTTCCGGCACCAACCTGGCGTGGTTCAACTACGCTCGCGATTTCGGTTCCCAGACCGCGGCCGATCGCAAAGCCTTCGGGGGCTTTTTCCGCGATCTGCGCGCCAACGGAGCCAATTGCGCCCGCATCTGGGTGCATACCGACGGCTCGGCTTCGCCCGTATGGGATTCCCAAGGAAGGGTGACCGGATTGGGGCCGGGTTTCCTCGACGATATGGGCGCCGTACTCGACTCGGCGCATGCGGCCGGCATCCTGGTTCTGTATTCCATCTGGAGCGAGCGGCTCAAGAACGATCACCATGAACTCGTCACGGATACCTCCAAGCTCCGCTCCTATCTGGAGAATGCCCTCAAGCCAATGGTGCGGCGCTTCCGCGGGCATCCCGCCCTGGTCGCCTGGGAAGTCCTCAACGAGCCCGAGGGCATGACTCCGGCCTGGGGTTGGAAGGACGCCAACGCGCAAACCGATTGGCGCATCCCCGTTCCGGAAATCCAACGCTTCGTCAATCGGCTGGCCGGATCGGTGCATCGTTGGGCTCCGGGGCAATTAGTAACCGCGGGGTCATGGGGCTTTTTCGGATCCACCGATATCGTCTTGCAGGGCGAAGGCGCGAACTGGTGGCCGGGCCCCAACCGCAACCTGTACGCGGACGATCGCCTGATTGCGGCCGGGGGCGACAGCCTGGGCACCCTGGATTTCTACCAGGTGCATTTCTACGACCAATCCTTCCCCACCATTCTTTCCCCTTTCGCGAACCCGGTGGCCCATTGGAAGTTGGACAAGCCGGTTCTGATTGGGGAATTCCCCTCCTTCGGGCTCAAGTACCGGGAACCGAAAATGACCATCGCGCAAGCCTTCGAGGCGGCGTACCAGGGAAGTTACGCCGGGGCGCTCACCTGGCAATTCAATCCCCAGGATTCGGCCTATACCGGATGGTGGGAACAAGCCCGCGCGGGCGCCAAGGCGCTGCAGGATGCCCATGCGGGGATGATCGATCCGGCAGCCTTCCCGGAAAAACCCGTGGCTATCGCGGGACGACCGGACCGCGCGGAAGCTGCGCGGCGGCCCGTCTTATCGTGGGAAGCGGGGATACCCGTACTGCGGATCGGGAAGGATGCCTACCGCGCCGGGGATGGGCGCGGGCTGGCGTTACCGGGGCTTCGGGCGCCCCGGCAGCTTGAGCGGATTCAGCGGCCGATGAAATAGACCGCGGCAGGATTGCCGCGCGTTTCCAGGCTGCGCCCGCGGATGTCCACCGGAAAAGCCAAGCTCATGGGCATGCGGTTACCGGTCGTCCGGGCACGCGCGAACCAGGGCTTGATGGCCGCCGGGCATTGGGCCAGAGAGCAGGCATCCGTGCACCAGAAACGCCCCGCCAGTTCGCATTCCGCCTTGGTGATGACTTCACCGCAGGGTTGGATCTGGCATTTGTCCGTGCACCAATTGCGACCGGCCTGGCCGCAATCCGCCTGGTTGTAGCTGGAATCCCGTTTGGTACCGGTCCATCCCGTACCCACCGGGCTCATGTAGGCGGTGGTATCCTCGCAATAATTCCAGTTGCCCTGGAACGAGGTCCCCGCCGAGTCAAAGAGGAATGCGATGCGGCCGCTCCACGCTTTATCCGGCCCGCAGCTCTGGACGTTATTGTATTCGCGCCACCAGCCATATAAGGTATCCCCATGCAGGGTCGCGGTGATGACGCCGTTATCGTAAATGTATTCCGAGGAGACCTGGTTGCCGTGGCGTTCGAAAAACATGGCGTCCCAATTGGAGTTCCAATAGGTGCCATCCAATTGCGGTACCGCCCGGGTCAGTCCAGTGCTTAGTGCCAAGGCCAGGAAAAGGATTCGCAATGCCATAGTCTCTCCCACGCTGAAAGGATGTTGGGAGGAAATATAGATTCCACCGATCTGGGGGAGCATGATCGGGATCACAGGGCCGGCTTAGACCCCTGCCGAAACCGCCTTGGGCTGGAATGCGGGGATTTTCAGTCCCGGCTTACGCTTGCGGCCCCGCGGCGCCCCCGTCTTGGCCGGGGGCAGCCATGCCGGAGGGGTTCCGCTGAGGATTTCCCCCAACTCCCGGAACGGCAGGTCGTCCCATTGCGAGGGGTCCGATTCGATGAAAGCCACGCGCGCCACCGGCCTGATGGGTTCCCGCGTATCGTGCCAGATGGTGGTGATGGCCATGACGTGTTTACCCAATGCTTCCCGGCACGAATATAGGCGCGCCTGCGGGTACTGCGCGAAATGCCGGGTAGGATGGCGTATACGGATTGGAAACGCCGCGGAGCTACGTTGCTTGCTGAGCGGGAAAAGCGGATCCGGGTATCACCGGAAACCACCAGGATTACATGGGCGGATTTATTCAGGGGGATACGCCGGAGGCGTAGCCATGAAGTTCAACCGTTGCGCAGCTTGTACGACTCGTAGCCGAACTCGCGCGCCACGCGCAATTCACCTTGTTCGGTCCACATGCACAGCGACGGCAGGGGTATGCCGTTGAAGGTGGTGTTCTTGACGATGGTGTAGTGGATCATGTCTTCGAACACGAGCTTGTCGCCGATGGCCAGGGGCTTGGCGAAACTATAATCGCCGATCACGTCCCCGGCCAGGCAGGTGAGGCCGCCCAGGCGGTAGGTATGCGCCAGCTTTCCGGGTACGTCCGCCTCGCGGATTTCCGGGCGGTAAGGCATCTCCAGGGTATCCGGCATATGCGCCGTGGCCGAGGTGTCCAGGATGGCGATGTCCATGCCGTTGCGCACGATATCGACGACGGAGGAAACCAAGGGACCCGTACGCCAGCCCACGGCCTCGCCCGGTTCCACGTACACTTCCACCTTATACCGCTCGCGCACGCCCTTTATGACGCGGATCAGGCGCTCCACGTCGTACCCCTGCTTGGTGATATGGTGTCCGCCGCCGAAGTTGATCCATTTCATGCGGGGAATGAATTCGCCATACAGCTTTTCGAAGGACGCCACCACGCGCTCCAACGTATCGGAGTTGTTGCCGCAATGGGCGTGGAAGTGGAAGCCATCGATGCCGTCCAAATCGTCCGGGCGGAACTCCTCCCGCGTCACCCCCAGCCGTGAATTGGCGTAGCAGGGATCGTACAGGGGAGTCTGGACCTCGGAATGCCCTGGGTTGACCCGTATCCCGCAGGATACGTACCGTCCCGCGGCGCGGGCGGCCATCACCTGGGGCTTGAACCGCCGCCACTGGCCGAAGGAGTTGAAGACGATATGGTCCGCGATGGCGAGCACTTCGGGGAATTCCTTATCCGTGAAGGCCACGGAATAGACATGCACCTCTTTGCGCATCTCTTCCTTTGCCAGACGCGCCTCGTGCAGCGAGCTGGCAGTGGCCCCATGCAGCACTTCGCGGACCCAGGGAAAGGCGGGCCAGAACGCGAACCCCTTGAGGGCCAGGATGATCTTGCCGCCGGATTCCTTCTGGACCCGGTCGAATATGGCGAGGTTCCGCTTGAGGGCGGATTCCTCAAGGATGTAGGCCGGGGTTTGGACGGCGGAGATGTCGAGGGGGATGGGATTCACGGTGGTCATTTCTTCGTTAGGTTTAAGGTTTAAGGTTTAAGGTTTAAGGTTTAAGGTTTAAGGTTTAAGGTTTAAGGTTTAAGGAAAAAGGTGGAGCAAAGAGCCATCAGTTGCGTTATGAGATCCTCCACCTTAAACCTTAAACCTTAAACCTTTCTTCTCCCCAGCCTTCCTTCCCTTCACGTCTCATACTCCACATCCTCGATCCACGGCAGCCCTCTTACCAGCAGCTCCGCCATGAACGGATCCGGATCCAACTGTTCCACGTTGAACACGCCCGCGCCCTTCCACTTGCCTTGCAGCATCATCATGGCGCCGATGAAGGCGGGCACGCCGGTAGTGTAGGAAATCGCCTGGTTGTCGGTTTCCTTGTAGGCTTCTTCGTGATCGCAGACGTTGTAGACGTAATACTTCTTGGGCTTGCCGCCCTTGATGCCGTCGATGACGCAACCGATGTTGGTCTTGCCCTTGGTGCGCGGGCCCAGGCTGGCCGGGTCCGGAAGCAGAGCCTTGAGGAATTGCAGGGGGATGATTTTCTGGCCCTGGAACTCGATGGGGTCGATGCGGGTCATGCCCACGTTCTGCAGCACCTTCAGGTGGTTCAGGTAGTTTTGCGAGAAGGACATCCAGAAGCGGATGCGCTTGAGGCCCTTCAGGTTCTTGGACAGGGATTCCAGCTCCTCATGATACATGAGGTAGATCTCCATCTCACCCAGCTCAGGCGCGTTGAAAGGCTTGTGGATGGCCATGGGCTCGGTCTCGACCCATTGCCCGTTCTCCCAATATTTGCCCTTGGCCGTGACTTCCCGGATGTTGATCTCGGGATTGAAATTCGTGGCGAAAGGATGGCCGTGGTTTCCCGCGTTGCAATCGATGATGTCCACGTTGTGGATTTCGTCGAAATGGTTTTTCATGGCATGGGCGCAGAAGATATTGGTGACGCCGGGATCGAAGCCGCAGCCGAGCAGGGCCATCAGTCCCTTGGCCTTGAATCGCTCCTGGTAGGCCCATTGCCATTTGTACTCGAACTTGGCCGTGTCCGGCGGTTCGTAATTGGCGGTGTCCAGGTAATCCACGCCGGTTTCCAGGCAGGCATCCATGATGGTCAGGTCTTGGTAGGGCAACGCGGTATTGATGACCAGCTTGGGCTGAACCTCTTTGATGAGATTCACCAGCATGGGAACGTTGTCGGCATCGACCTGGGCCGTTTCCATCTTGTACCCGGGACGGCGCTTGAGGATTTGCGCCTTGATCACGTCGCACTTGGACTTGGTTCGGCTGGCCAACACCAGGCTGGAAAAGGTTTCCGGCGCTTGGCTTATCTTATGCGCCACTACGCCACCGACGCCACCCGCGCCAATCAATAAAACCCTGCTCATCCCGTCTCCTTCGCCCCAGGAGGGGCGTTCTTTGGCGCAGCAAATATAGGATTTTTCGACCGGCGCCGGGCCGCAGGGCCCGCAGCGGCGGCGTTTCGGGAGGATTGCATCCGTGGGCCTTCGCGCTACCGTTCGGACCCTCAGGATTATAATTTCCTGGGGGACAAAGGAGGCAAAAATGGAGGCGAAAATGGAAACGATGAAAACCTTGGAAGGGCTGGCGGCCCTGGAATGCATTCCCTGCAAAGGCGGCGTTCCGCCGCTCAAGGGAGAGGCGCTGCGGCAACTCTCCGAAAAGCTCGGGCACGGATGGAAGGTGGTGGACGAGCACCATCTCACCAAGGAATACAAGTTCAAGGATTTCCAGCAAGCGCTCGACTTCACCAACAAGGTGGGCGCCATGGCCGAAGCCCAGAACCATCATCCGGACATCGCGCTTTCATGGGGCAAGGTGGGCCTTACGGTTTGGACCCATAAAATCGATGGACTCACCGAAAGCGATTTCGTGTGGGCCGCCAAGGCCGAATCCCTACCGCGGGCGGCATGAACGTCCGGAAATCGATCCGGCGCCTGGTCTGGATCGAGATCATCTGCTTCGCGCTCCTGGTGGTATTCATCTCCGTGGACGACGAATACCTGCTTCCCCGCCTGATGAGCAGCAATTCCCATTTCTCGCGCACATCGGTGGCGGGCGTGCTGGATACCGTCTGGGTCGCCTTCCTGTTCGGACTCGCGCTGTATATCCAGGCCAAGGATTTCCAGAAGATCAAATTGCTGGAAGGCATTCTCAGCGTGTGCGCCAGCTGCAAGAAAATCCGCGACGGCAAGGACCATTGGACCCCCATCGAGGATTACATCCAACAGCGTTCCGACGCCGATTTCTCCCACACCATCTGCCCGGATTGCGGCATCCGCTTGTACGGGGACCTGTTCCTGAAATCGGCGGCGGGAGGCAGCCCGCCCTCCGGGATATAACCTCCCGCGCAACGCCTCCCGAAAGGGGGTCACCTTTTCCGGCCGCCCCGGCGTCCTACTTTTATGGGCTCTGTCGCTACCTTCCTCGCCATGGTCGCCCTGTGCGGCCCCGTCGCCGCCAATCCCCTGGAACAACCCGAACCCCCTGAACGCACTTTCGAACTCGCGTTCGGGTCCGGCTTCAATTTCGGCCAGTCGGCTCGCTTCGAGCCTTACCTCGATGCCATGGGGTTCAATTACATCCCGTATATCTCTTTCGCCTGGTCGCCGGGGCGCGCTTACCGTATCCCGATTACCCTCACCTGGGTGGACGCGCGCAACCATCCCTTCCTCGGGAATGAAAAGCTTACGGAACGCTATCTCAAAGCCACGGTTGGCGCCCAATACCGGGTAGGTCCCGTGCTCTGGGGGGCCGAGGCGTTCCGGCAAAGCGGGAAGAACTCCTTCACCCCCGGGGGCGGCTTCATGAGCGAAATCCATTATTCCGGCGAGGTGGTGGATACCTATTCGGTATACGGGTTAGCGGGTTCGGCCGAGTTCCCGATCGCCCGGATGTTCGCTCTCGGTGTGCGGTTGGATGTCTACGGGGATCCCGCTCGTACCCGGACCAACAGCGTTGAGGTGTATGATCCGTATGGAGATACGGATAGCGGCCCCAGGACCTTCGCATCCGGTCCCGGGTCCAGCCTAAGCGCGGAATTCTATGTCCGCGCCGGGATCCCTTTCGCGTATTAAGCCATCACCTTGACCCAGACCGCGCCCTTTTCCGAACTCTCCACCGCCTTGATCACGAACTTCATCCCGCGCAGGCCGTCGTCCGCCGTAGGGTAACCTCCCAGTAACGGCTGTCCCGATTTGGCGCGCCGCACGTCCGCCATGATGATCTTGTACAGGGTGGCGAAGGCCTCCAGGTAGCCTTCGGGATGCCCATGCGGCGTGCGCGTGATGGACTTGGCCGCGTCGTCCATGTAGGCGCCGCCACGGGCCAGCGTCTCCCAGGGCTTACCCTTGTACTTGACGGTCAGATGGTTGGGATGCTCCTGGTGCCATTCGATGGCGGCCTTGGTCCCGTACACGCGGATGTTGAGGTTGTTCTCCTCGCCGCAAGCGATTTGCGAGCAGGTGAGGTAACCCTTGGCGCCCTTTTCCAGGCGCAGCAGCATGCTGGCATCGTCGTCGAGCTTGCGGCCCGGCGCGAAAGAGGTAAGGTCGGCGCATAGGGATTCGATCTTGAGCCCGGTGATATGCTCCAGCAGGTTTTCACCGTGGGTGCCGATATCGCCCACGCAGCACGAGACGCCGGCGCGCGCGGGATCGGTGCGCCACTCGGCCTGCTTGTGGCTGGTAGCGGCGACCGGTTCCAGCAACCAATCCTGATTGTACTCGACCTGGACCTTGCGGATGGTTCCCAGTTCGCCCTTGGCCACCATGGCGCGGGCCTGCTGTACGGCGGGATAGCCGAGGTAGGGATGGGTGAGCGCGAAAATAAGCTTGCTCTTTTCCACGATGCGCACAAGCTCTTCCGCCTCGACCATGTCGAAGGTCATGGGCTTATCGCATACCACGTGGATGCCCGCTTCCAGGAAGGCCTTGGCGACGGGGAAATGCAGATTGTTGGGCGTGGCGATGATGGCGAAGTCGATGCCTTCGGGATGCTTGGCTTCGGCAAGGGCCATCTCTTGATAGCTGTCGTAGGAGCGTTCCAGGAACCAGGCATCCGCCGACTCCTTGGCCCGCTTGGGGTCCGAGGACATGGCCCCGGCAACCACCAGGGCCTGGCCGTCCAGCTCGCAGGCGATGCGATGCACGGCCCCGATGAAGGCTCCCGCGCCCCCGCCGATGATCCCCGCCCGCAATCTCCGCTTATTCGCATCCGCTGACATGTCCGATCCTTCCATCAAGTCTGAAATACGCGCAGGCCTCCCCCGAGGGCCGCGATGAATCTAATAAAGGGCCGGGCGCCTCCGCGCCGCGATCCTGCGGCGCCAGGGCGAAACAGTTCTCCGGAAGGATACGGGGCGCGGAGCGGATTGGCAATTTGCGGCGATTGGGCCCCCGCCTCTCAGCGGAAAATCCCGGTTTGCCGGGGTCCCGGTCCGGATTCTCCCCCTTGTAATGTCATTGTCATTGCAACCGATGTAATGACAATGACATTACATCGGAAAATCCGCGCGCGCCCGGTACCGCCTGTAAGCTCTCGCGCTCTGGCAGCGTAATAATCCCGCGCTCCCGTCCCTGCTGATTCCAGGCTATTTTTCCTGGCCCCGGAACGCAAAAAGGCCCCTCCCACATTTGGAAGAGACCCC
>JAHFCH010000146.1 GCA_023249635.1 Fibrobacterota bacterium | reverse complement strand
CGATATCCCGCCCGAACCTTCAACCGGTTCGCAGGGAATCAACATTTTCAGACGACGGGCTTTATTTGTCCCTATCCGACATGGACGGATCCAACAGGTCGCCCACCTTTTGGAGCAATCCGTTGGGGCTGAAGGGCTTGGGCAGGAAATCCGCCTCGGCGTCCCAGACCTCGATCTGCACGTTCACATCGGCATTATAACCGGAAATGTACAGGACCTTCATTTCCGGGCGTTTGGGCCGCAGGTAGCGGGCCAATTCCATCCCATTGATGCGGGGCATGACCAGGTCGGCGATCAGCAGGCTGATGGGTCCCTGATGGGTCTCGCTCACGTGCTTGGCGTCTTCGCTATCCTTGGCCTCGAGAACGACATAGTCGTTGATCTTGAGGATTTCCTTGACCAGGGTACGGTTGGACGCAATATCGTCCACCACCAGGATAGTAGGTTGTTTTTCCGTTCCCATCGGTCCTCGCCTGCTTGCGCCCGGCAAGGGCGACATCAACGAAAACTAGCTTATTCCGGGGTCCGACGCTTGGAATACCCGCAGGGTCACGGCCGGAAGGCGGAAAGCCGATTGGAACGGGTGGAGTGCTTCAATCTTTTGAGGGCCTTTTCCTTGATTTGGCGCACCCGCTCCCGGGTCAGGTTGAAGCGAAGGCCAATCTCCTCCAACGTGTAGCCGGTATCGACGCCGATGCCGAAGTATAGCCGCATTACTTCTTCTTCCCGATCATCCAGGGTCCCCAGGACATGCTGGACCTCTTTGCGGAGGCTCCCCATCAGCACCGGTTCATCGGGGCTTTCGGCATTCTCATCCTTGAGCAAATCCCCGACTTTACCCTCTTCATCGCTTTGCAGCGGCGACTCCAGGGAAAGCGGACTCGCGGAGAGCTGCAAACACTCGCGTACGTCGCTCTCCTCAAGGGACAAGTGATAAGAGAGCTCGGACGACGAGACGGACCGGCCCAGCTTCTGTTCCAATTGCGCGCTGGATTTGCCCAAGCGGTGAATGGTGCTGACGCGGTTCAAGGGAATATTCAGGATGCGGGATTGTTCAGCCAATGCCTGGAGGATGCCCTGACGGATCCACCAGACCGCGTACGAGATGAACTTGAAATTCTTGGTCTCGTCGAAGCGCTTGGCGGCCCGGATGAGCCCCAGGTTGCCCTCGTTGATGAGATCGGTGAGCGGCAGTCCCTGGTTCTGGTAGTTGCGGCACACGGATACCACGAACTTGAGGTTCGCGCTGATGAGCTTGTTCAGGGCGCGGCGATCACCCTGGCGAATGCGCATCGCCAAGTCGGCCTCTTCGCCCAGGGTCAGATTCTTGCTTCTGCTGATTTCCCGCAGGTACTGCGTGAGCCCTGAATCGTCTCCGACGAATTTCAGGACCTTGTCCGTACCTGGGTGCTGCAGTTTCCGTTCCGGCAAGGAATTACTCCTTTGAAAACCCCATTAATATGGAATCCTCCGTCTAGGTGCGCAAGAAAATCTTAAGGAAATTGAAACAATCCCAAATCACGGAAAATGCCTCGATTTCGGGCAGAATTCACCATCTTCTTCTGGTTACGGAACGCTTGAGGGCCCGAGTATCCGGTCAGGGAAGCTCTGTATTTGCCTGCAAAGGGAATTCTTGCGCCCTGCGACGAGCCTCGGGCATTACCTCCCCTGCACCCCATAGCGTCTAAGCGGCATGTCCGGAAAAAAGCCACGCAACCCCGCCCGCTTCCTGAATGGCATTCTGGGGTTGGGTCTTCTTATAGTGCTGGGTAGCCTGGCCGGGTTGACCGCCACGGCAGTGACCGGCTCTTCCGGTTCCATGGAAGCGGCCGATTCAGTGGTACTGTCCGGTTCCGAGGCAACTTCCGGAGACACTGCCCGCTCCGACTCGGTAAGCCGATTGCGCCCCCGAAGAATCGAGGGAAAATACGGGTACGTTGACGCCTTCGGCAAAATCGTGATCGCCCCTCGCTTCGATGCCGCGGATACCTTCAGCGAAGGTTTGGCCCTGGTCCTGGAAAAAGGGCGCTTTGGCTATATCGACACTCGCGGCATTTTCGCCATCCCGGCGGTATTCCGCCATGCCCGTCCCTTCCAGGACGGATTCGCAACGGTGCGTTTCGGTAACGATTGGTTGTTCATAGATCGTGCGGGACATTCCGTAGCGGCCCGGGACGACACCGCAGATTAAACGTTTCACGCATCCGTCGGTCCTCTTTTCCCCACCTCCGGAATAATCGTTTTTCATCCCATGCGGTCCCGCTTCCGACACCTGGTTGGCCTATTCGCGCTGGTGCCGGCCTTTTCGCTGGTGGCATGCGCCGGTCGCACAGCCATGGTGAAGATCCCGAGCAGCGACGCCACGCCGCCCTCGGCCGCCCTCGAAGTACTTGGCGCAGGGGAACCTATCCGCCTGGGCGTTGGGGAAGAGCCCGTGAAGGTCGACCTGTCCCCTTCGGACAGCGTGGTGATCACGGCGGTAGGCGAAGATGGGGACGGCGGCGTAAGGAATATTTCCCTGCAGGGAAACGTGCAGGTGACCTGCCGCGATGCGAGCACGGGAGCGAGCCGCTCCCGGACTACCGGGTTTTTGCGGCGGCATGAGCCGGGATCGCTTTCGCCGCGTCGGGGCCCGGTGCGTCAGGATTCCCGCTTCGTCCTCAGGGCGAGCGATCTGGTGGGCGTCTGCCGCGGAGGCCGACTGGAATCGGCGGTAGGCCAGGCCACCGCCCAGGTAGCCAACTTTAACGGCGGCGGGGCTTCCAGCCCGCGCCTGGAATTCCGCCTGGCGGGCGGCGAAGTGGCCGCGACAGCCATCCCAATGCCGGTACGCGTACCGCTGGTGCGGACCCGCTCCCTGGCGGCGACAGGTACCGGCTTCGTGCCGACCGCCGGTAAGGGGGGTTCCGGCGGCGGGACCGCTGAGCTTCCCCTGCAATGCCCCATCAATCAGGCGCCGGGGCGCGCGTTGGAAAGCGAGGCGGCCGTTTCGCCGCTCCCTTGCCTCGATCCCCCCGTACCCTTCATGTCACCCCCTGCGCTCGCCCCGCTGTCCCCGTTGTCCCCGTTCGAGAGCCGCGGACGGTCGCGCACGTCGCCCGGCTAGGCCCAAACACCCCAAATCCTCCGGTAAACCGCGCAAAGCGGGTTTGACCTGCATTGCGCATTGCCCTACAATGGAACCACCAGAAGGGGTTCCGGCGACACCGCACGCATGGAATCCCGGCTTGGGTATTTAAAGGGGCTATGCATTCCGAAACGATTTTGCTTGTAGAAGATGAGGGTTCTTTGCGTTCGGTCATGAAACTCTTCCTGGAATATTCCGGATTCAGCGTCATGGACGCGGACAACGGCGTCGATGCCTTGTTCCTGAGCACCAACCATAAAGGTCCCATCCACTTGCTGCTTACCGATGTGGAGATGTCACCCATGAGCGGTCCCGAGCTCGCGGAGCAGATGCTGCTCTACCGGCCAGAGACCCAGGTGCTCTTCATGTCCGGAAATAAGCAGCCCGATGATCTGCGCAACGATATGTGCTTGTTGAACGCCCAGTTCCTGGGCAAGCCCTTCAATCCAAGCATGCTGCAGCACACGGTGCGGCAGGTGTTGGGGGCCCCAAGCTGAGCGGCGCCGCGCGACATCCGGGCCGCAAACACGGCCCTGCGCAGACCGCCCGCCGCCGGGCCGGTCCCGCTTCCCCCGTTCGATCCCTCGATTTGAAATCCGCCGCGGGCAGGCCGCGCCCATCGGCCCGCGACAAATCCGCCGCGCCCTACGCGCGCTTCGACACCCTTGACGGCACCCATCCCTGGCGCGATACAGCTCCGGATGGTTACGTGGATTATCCCGCGCGCTACCGCCCCGGCGGCCGCGTGATCTATTTCAATTTCCCCCTGGCCCGCGAACTCGGCCTGATGCCGCCCAGCCATAACGACCGCATGAACGCGCGCCTGGAAGCCCGCATCCTGGAGGCCTTCTCCATCCAGATCATCAACGAGTACGATCTGGCCCATCCCGAACGCATGAAGGGCGTGCGCGTAAAGCCGCATCCCTACATGGCCACGCGTTACCTGCAATTGCAGCACAAGGACAAATGCGGCCGCACCTCCGGCGACGGCCGTAGCATCTGGAACGGCAGCATCGAATCCAACGGCATCCGCTTCGACGTTTCCAGCCGCGGCACCGGAGCCACCATCCTCTCCCCGGGCGCGTCCGAAGCCGGCCAGGCGCTGGCGACCGGCGACACCAAATTCGGCTACGCCTCGGGCACGGCCGACCTGGACGAAATGCTGGGTTCGGCGCTCATGTCCGAGATCTTCTACCGCCAAGGCATCCCCACCGAGCGTTGCCTCACCGTGATCGATTTCGGCGACGGTTCCTCGGTAGGCGTGCGCACCGCGCCCAACCTGATAAGGCCCGCGCACCTGTTCCGCTACCTTAAAATGGGGCGGCATGCCGAGCTCAAGCGCAGCATGGATTATTTCCTGCGTCGCCAGGAGAAGAACGGTTTCTGGAAATTGCCCTCGCAACCGGAAGCCCGCCATGCCCGGGGCCTGGACCACATCGCCCGCTCCTACGGGAAGCTGGCCGCGGTGATGGAAGAGGAATACATTTTCAATTGGCTGTCCTGGGACGGCGACAACGTGCTTGCCGACGGCTCCATCCTCGACTACGGTTCCATCCGCCAATTCGCGGCCAAGTCGAACAAGTACCGCTATGAGGACGTCGATCGCTACTCCACCAGCCTCACCGAGCAACGCTATTGGGCCCGCCTGATGGTACAGGCCTTCGCCCAGGCTTCGGACTTCACCCTCACCGGCGTCAAGAAGCGAGTGAAGGATTTCCGCGGCGTCCCCTGCCTCACCGAGTTCGACAACGAATTCCGCGACGAGCGCGATCGCCGCCTGCTGTGGCGCATCGGATTCTCCCCGGCGCATATCGCCCGCCTGATGGAAAAATGCCGCGCCGACATCGCCGAGTTCCGGCGGGCGCTGTCCTATTTCGAGGATCTCAAGGTGGTAAAAGGCCCGGAGAAGCTTCCCGATGGCATCACCCACCGTCCCGTCTTCCTCATCCGCAACCTGCTACGCGAACTTCCCCGCTTCTGGGCCGAGCACGGGAACATGCAAACCGACATGGACGCGGACCACCTGTGCCGCACCATGGCGGCCTCGTACGCCGAGAAGCGCGATTTGGAGATCACGCCTTCGCGGGCCGCCCATGCGCGGGAATTCCAGGATTGCTACCGCTGTTTGGTGCGCAAGGCCAATGGCAAGGAAGAGGATACCCTCAAGCAGCTGGCCGACCGCTCCACCATCATCAACCATGCCCACCGCCTAACCGGCGATGGGTTGGTCTGGATCATCGGCGAGATATTGGAAGTGAAGGACAAGCTGGAATTCGACGAGCTCCAGGACGCCCTGGACGCCTTCATTGAATCCCAAGTACTGATTCCGGGCAAGTGGCGCCCGATTCCCGAAGAGGATCTACGCTCGCCCCGCCTGAAGGGACGCTTGCTGCGCAAGATCCGGCACGACCTGGAACTGTACAAAGAGACCGTTTAGCGGCTCGGCGGGCCGCGGGGGCCCTCCCCTTAATCCCGGGCACGCCCTGGCAAGGTTGTAATGTCATTGTCCGGACAACGACCATAATGACAATGACATTACCATGAGGGGGCTTCACTCCCATCTCCCCTCCGGCACCCCGAATAAATTAGGTTTACCCGCCATGGGCCGCGGTACGCGGCCTCGGAGGCCCCATGAAGAACTGCCTTATCTGCCAGACCGGACAGGACCAGGTGAGCTTGAACCGTATTCCCGTCAATATGCAGGGAACCCATTGGGGCGATTTCCTGGTCTGTACCGGCTGCTTCGAGGCGCTGGGAGGCGAAGAGGTCAAGAGCCTCATCGGCATAGCGGTGCGCGAGGGCGCTTTCGAGCCCAGCAACGTGATCATGGATGGCGAGAAGACCGGGAACGTCGCCGTGGAGCCCGGCGTGGTCGAGCTTCCCGTCAGCGCGGCGCTGTTACGCGACAACCTGGCCTTTGCCCGGATGGTGGGCGAAAAGATGGGCGCCAAATTGTGGGACCTGCACCGACAGGGCGTCTCCGAAGCGGTATGGACCACTTCGCTCAGCCCCGATGGCGAGGGCGGATACGTTTTCGCGGCCGCCTTCGCCCAAGCCCCCGCAGGACAGACCTAAGCGAAGATCCGAATTTTATGGCAAGGGCCCCTGCTGTGATTTTATTTTCAAAGCGGAGGTGCCATGGACCCGGATTACCATCCCATCGCGTGCAAGTTTTATGACCAGTTGGAAGCCTTCGCCACCACGCGTCGCCGCGTGCGCCTGGCGCTGAAATCCAACCCGTCCGCAGCCGAAGGGCGCACCGAAGGGCTTATCACCGACATCTATACCAACGGCCGCAAAGAGGAATTCCTGCGCCTGGACGACGGCACGGAAATCCGCCTTGATCGCATCCGGGGCGTATACCCCGCCAGCGCCGTTTGAACTGTCGGAATTCTTTTCGATTTTAGCGGCGAAATCAGCCGAATTCGCCGGCCCCGCCACCCTCTTAATCAGGCTCCCAGTCATATGGGAGTAAGCTTCCAGGCTGATCGGGATTTTTCTTCCCCCGTTTGGTAAAATAGGGAATGCTTTTTCCCAACCCGGACTCTACATTCCCAACTACTATCACGGACAGATTTTGATGAATATGAACTTGAAGCAAGTCATCGATTTCAGCCTCGGCCTCTTCGGCACCCTCTTCGCCATTTCCATGTTCTTCTTTTTCCCCGGCGTGCAGGCTTGGACCTTTTCCGCGTTGCATCCCTTCGCGGCATTCCGCCCGGCCCTGCTCGGCACCGGTTTCTGGATCAACCTGCTCATGGTCTTCGCGGTAATGCTGCCCGGAGTCTTCGGCCCCGTCTTCCTGGTGATGCGCGCCCGCCGCTACGCGGGCACCAAGCTCATCGTCGGCTGCTTCGCCGTCGCAGCGCTCTTCGCCCTGGCCACCTTGGGCACGCCCTTGCTTTACGGCCGCGTGGCCCTGCTCTCCCTGCTCTCGGGGCAATTGCTGGCGCTGGGTCTCAAGTCCGGGAAGTCGGTCCCCTTCAACTGGATGGTCTACCTGAGCTTCGCCTTGGCGAATTTCACCTTCCCCGATGCGAGCATCCTCGCCGCGACCAATGGGATGGTGGGCCTATACCTGCTCGTCGCAGGTATCCTCCTGCTGCTCGAGCAAACGCGTAAACCCGAGAAGCCGAAGTCGGGCTATCGGGTGATGGTCGGCTAGGCAGCCGGTCGGCAAAGTGCCGAGCGGATAAAAACCAAGCGGGTAGGCCCACGGCCCTGCCTGCTTCCTCCTCCCTCCTTTTTCTCCGGCTTCCCTGACCCATCGATTTATGGATAATATATGGATACATTAGAGATATCCTTTATGGATATTATATGGGTATAAAAAACACCTCCGGTTTAAGCGGGAAGTTGGAATTCGGGTTCACGGCGAACCAGAAGGTCCTCAGATTGGTCGCCTCTATCGATCGATTCGAAGGCAAGTGGCAACGGATTGAGGAAACCAAAGGGAAGCAGCTAGCCGAGTTACGCCAGATCGCGACGTTACAAAGCATCGGATCGTCAACGCGTATTGAAGGCGCGACGCTCACGGATAAGGAAGTCGCGAAATTCCTGGGTGCCCTCAATATCACGCGTTTCGAATCGCGGGACCAGGAAGAGGTATCCGGTTACCGTGATGCCTTGGCCATCATTCTTGAGAAGCATGCGGACATTCCCTTCCGGGAAAGTTCCGTATTCAACCTGCATGCCATTCTGCTGAAGCCGGTGGGCAAGGATCAGCGACACCGGGGCAAGTACAAATCCCTTTCCAATAGCGTTAACGCGAATTATCCGGACGGCACCACCAAAGTCATATTCGAAACCACCCCACCCCACCTGGTGGACAAATCCATGGAAAGCCTATTCTCCTGGACCCGGGAGCAGGCACGCGGCAAGGATATCCATCCGTTGTTGGTAATCGGGTTGATCGTCTATGAATTCCTTTCCATCCATCCTTTCCAAGATGGCAATGGACGCTTGTCGAGACTGTTGACCACGCTCTTGCTGTTGCAGGCCGGATACGGGTTCATCCAATACATTTCCTTCGAGCATCAGATCGAGAATCGCAAAAAGGAATATTACCGGGCGTTGATGGAATGCCAAAAGCGCAGGAAACCCGGCAAGGCGGAAGACATCTCGGATTGGTTGCTTTTCTTCCTGGATTGCCTTGGGGAATTGACCTTGAAACTGGAACGGAAAAGTTTCTCGCTGGAAACCGCGGACGGATACCTGAACGATAGGAAGCGGAAAATCCTGGCGCATATCCGGGAACAGGGTCCCGTGAAGTTGGCCGACATCGCAGGCAGGTTCGCCCAGGACAGCATCAACACCCTGAAGAAGGATTTGCGTGACCTGACTACGGCCGGCCTATTGGAAAAGACGGGCCGGAACAAGGGCACCGTCTACAGTTCCCGGCCTTAGGCCGCCGTCAATCCCGGGGGCACCGGCCCTAACCTCTCCGCATTCGGTTTCGGCACGATGCCTTTCCCGTAACGGGTGGCGAAGACCTGCGTGAACTCGGCTCCCAGGAACAGGATCTGCGCCGAGTAATAGACCCAAACCAAGAGCACCACCAGCGATCCCGCGGCCCCATAAGCCGAGCTTACCGAGCTGCGTCCCAGGTAAAGGCCGATGACGAACCGGCCCAGGGAGAAAAGCAGGGCCGTGAAGGCGGCACCTACCCACACGTCGCGCCAGCGGATATAGGCGTCCGGAAGCACCTTGAAGATGAGCGCGAACAGCAAAGTTGTAACGGCAAACGAGATGCCGAAGTTCACTATCTGCATCACCACGGAAGAGATCGGCAGGATGCCCGCCAGGTATTTTCCCACCCCCGCGAGCACCGCGCTGAGCACGAGCGAGACCAGCAGCAGAAACCCGATGACCAAGACCATGGAGAAAGACAGGAAGCGATCGCGGAGGATGCCTTTGACGCCGCGACCTTGCTTGGGCTTCACTTCCCAAATGGCGTTGAGTGATTCCTGCAACTGCGCGAAGGCGCCGGAAGCGCCCATCAGCAAGGTAACCACCCCTACTAAAGTGGCCACGACGCCGGCGCCCGTCTTGCTTGCGTTTTCGACGATGGTCTGGATGGCCTGGGCCCCTTGCTCTCCCAACAGCCCGCGGACCTGCCCCTCAATCTGATGGGTGGCGGCCTCGCGCCCGAATACCAGGCCGGCCACGGCAATGGCGATGATCAGCAGGGGAGCCACCGAGAAGATGGTGTAGTAGGAAAGCGCCGCGGCCAGCCGCGATGCCTTGTCCTTGCTCCATTCCGAGAAGGTTTCCTTTAGCAGGTCTTTGATTTGGGCGGCGGAAACAGTGGACATGATCCTCCCCGGGTACATAAGGGAATAAACATTCGCTGCGGGGAAGGGGAAAGGATTAAGGCGGGCGGGACAAGCCGCAACGATCAGAAGGCTTGGGCCAAATCCAACCACACGGAGGAATTTCCCGAGCCCTTCAGGACGAAGTCGAGGCGGAAATTGAAAATCCCCAGCAAAGGGTAGCGGATGCCGATGCCTTCGGCATAGCCTTCGCCGGGGGGCAACGAACCGTCTTTCTCGCGAAAGCGGGCGCCATGGCGCACGTCCCAGACCTTGCCGAAGTCGAAAAACGGGACGACTTGCAAAGGCGCGAAGTGGCGGAGTTTCCCCCTCGGGCTCACGAACCAGAACGGCTCCATGCGTACTTCGGCCGAACCCAGTCCATACGCCAGGGTGGAATCTTGCGCCACGCAGACTTTCTCGCCGGGCCCCATGGGGCAGAGATCCTGGAAATCGTAACTGCGCACGCTGCGCGATCCGCCCAGGAAGAAGCGCTCCGAATTGGCGCCGCCTTCCCCGAAAAAGCGGCCGCCATCGAGGCGCGTGGCCAGCTTGAGCATGCGCAGGCCGGGGACCACGTAGTACTGCGAGGTTTTGACCTCGAACCAATTATGGCGGAACTCCGTGAAGCGGAAAACGTCATGGCGGCGGAGCGCGCCACCATTGCCCCAGGTGAAAGCGAAGCGGAGGCCGCGGGCCGGATCCATTGGCTGATCGACGAAAGTCAGGAACGCGGTCTCGATGAAATTGAGGGAAAGATCGCGATCGCGCGTGGTATCGCTCGTCATGCGGCTCAGGGCTTCCACTTGCGCGTCACCGACCAGGCGCAGCCAATAGGAATGGGGCCAGGTGAGACGCGTGGAACTGGTCCATCGGAAGGTTCCCGCGAACATGGGGACGCTGTCTTGCAGGGGATGCTGATCCTGGTACCAGTTGAAATCCACGTCCTGATCGAAGCGGACCAATTGCCCCAAGGTCAGGGGCGAACCGTAGCCCCCGTACATGGTCTGCCGTTCCTGGGCCAGCGAGAACCCCGTGCGCAATTCGTTCAGGGTACCCGCCACGTTACTGTGGCGCGCGTCCGAGGAAAGGCCGAATCCGTATTGGGTCTCGTAGAACAACGACGACCGCATGCTGCCGGGTACGTGCTCTTCGCTATACAGGTATAAGGTACTGCGCCCGTCTTCCCCGGCCTTCAGGCTGTCCTTGATGCGCACGAAATTGAAAGCGCCGGTATACTGGAGCTTTTCCACCAGCTTATCGTTGTTGGAAATGCGCACGGTATCGCCTCGGGCGTAGGGCACCAGGCCTTGCAGCATCTCTTCCCGGGTGATGCCTTCCAGGGTATCCATGGGCGGGGCCCGCAGGTTGCGGACCACGAGCGAGTCGAAGATGACCGGCTGCCCGGGATCGAGCAGGTAATCGACCGCGACGGTCTTGCTGGCGGCCCGGATGTCGAGCTTATCATCGGCTTCCACGCGCACGAAACCGGCGTCGCCATAGCGACGCATCAGGTAACGTCGATCGGCGAGCAAGGCGTCCTGGCGGAAAGGCTTTCCCGGCCGCGCCAGCAAGTCACTGGTATCGATGGCGGGCCCATATAGGACCGGTACGATAAGCGGGGCCGGGGGCGGCTTCGCAGGCGCAGGGACGGCCATCAGCACGCTGGGACGTTCCGCCGTGGGCGGCGGGGCCGCGGTGGCGGCGCCGGGAAGCACGTCCATGGCGGTAGAGACCGTATCCGCCGGCCCGGGATCGACGGCCCCTTCTTCGCCTTCGCGCAGGTTCGCGCCGATCACGCGGACGCTGTCGAAAGTGTACCTCGGCCCTTCGCTGATCTCGAAGTCCGCTTCCCAGTCGTCCGGCTTCTCGCCGCGTTTGCTGAAATCATCCTTCACGCGCGCTTCGAAATACCCGTACACGCGGTACAGATCGAGTATGTAGAACTCGGCGTCCTCGCGCCAGGAGCGCAGCCCTTCCTTGCCGTACTCATCGGGCTCGGGGTTGATCACTTCCAGCAGCTTGCGCTTGGAAATGCCGTCGTTGCCCTTGAGGACGATTTTGATGTCGGCGCGCGCCGCGCCCGGTAGAACGGCAGCAAGAACAGACGCGAAAACGGATGCGAGAACGGCCCGCTTCAGCAACGCGGACCTCATCGGGAGGTATCCGGGGCGGCGGCGGTTTTACCGGCAGCAGTGGGTGTGACCGCGGTGGGCGGGACGCCCGTTTCCTTGGCCCACCAATGGCCCCACCAATCGTAATTGTAATTGAGCCCCAGGCGCCGACGCAGGGGATCCTCGGCATTGTCCTGGGACCCGTGGGAGGGATCGGTAAAGACGGACGCGTCCACGGTGATGCGGTTCTTGATGCGGTTGCGCCAACTGGGATCATCCACCAGGCGGAACAGGGGCGGCTGCCATTCCACGCCTACGCGGTAGCTCCAGGGAGTGGTCTCGTCGGCATACTGGAGGTTGTATGCCGATTTGGCGCGCAGTCGCAAGCGCCAGAATTCCTTGCTCAGGATTTCCAGCCCGATGGCGTCCCGGGTCGAAGCCGAGTCCGAGGCCTTGCGTTCGCGATCCTGCGCCAGCGCCCCCAGCCCGGAAACCTGCGCGCTCGCGATCCACTTTCCCGAAAGCTTCTCCGCGGCCTGGGAGAGGTAGTTGCTGGCCAAGGGTTCCAACAGGCCCAAAGCCTGCTCCTGCTTGGTGAGTCCTCCCGCTCCCGAGCTGGAGGCGGGGGAATAGCAGCCGCGGCGCACCGAATAGATCAAGGCGGAAACGTCGGCGCTGCCGCTGCCGTAACCGCCGCGGCAATCACTGTCATAGGCGAACCGGATGTCGGATAGCTGCCCCGTAAGGCTCATGCGGATAGAGCAGGAATCGGAGGATACCGTGTCGCACGTGCGCGCCAAGCGCTTCTCCGCGTGCAGGTCCAGCTCGCCTTCCTCCAGCGGCGCGTTCAGCCATTTGATCTCCATCCCCTTTATGTCATAGGACTGCTTTTTGGTCCCCAAACCGCCCGAGCTGGAATTGATGCGCCCGCGCATCAGGGCATAAGGGTAGGTGCCCACCATGGATACGTTCCCGACGTAGGACACCCTCAGCACATCGGTCTCGATGGAATTGCCGCGACCGGCCGTCTCCAGGTTGATTTGCACCTGGATGGGTTTTACCCGCCGTCCCGCGGCCTTGCGCTGCCCCTCTTTCCGGAAGATGCCCGTAATGGATTCCAGGCTGCGTACCCGGTAGCGAACGGTGGAGCTGTCCAGGGTCACATTGAGCCTGAGGTAGGGAGTACCCGCGCCTTCCCGCCCGCCGCCGCCCACCTTGAGCGGCGCCCGGTAAAAGGCCGTCAAGCGGGTGAAATCCCCCGCGGCCCGCAAAGGCGATTTCACGTGCTCGGCCGATCCCGAACCCACCGCGGCCTGCACGGTAAGCTGGGTGGAATCGGCCTGGACGTGCACGGCAAGTTCCCGCAATTGGACCTTGTCCCCGCCCATCTGCGCCGAGAAGCGCCCGCCGGCGAGATCGGCAACCAACCTGCGGCTGGCCGGATCGAATTGCGCATGGCCCTGCAACCCGCTCCCGGCCTTTCCCGAAACAGAAAGGTTGGGCACCTCCACTTTGCCCCCGCGCATGCGCACCGTGGCCGCGAAGGATTGCGTGTCGAGCCCGGGCACGGCGTAAATCCCGCGCAAGGTATCCGCTTCCAACCGCAACCCCTTGATGCCTTCCTTCAGAGGCATGGCCACGGTCGCGGTAACGCGCAATTCGCGCAGCACCCCTGATCCCGAAGGCAGCGCCGCATCGCCGCGCAGGGAAAACCGCCCATCCAGATCCTTGAAATCCTTCAGGTTCCCGTCGAAGCCGAGGAATATGCCTTCGCCTGCGCGGCCTCGTACAATCAAGGTTTGCGACCGCCCCAGGATGCCCGTCAATCCCACCGTCACCGAGTCCCGGAACAAGGGTTCCACGTCCGATACGGTAACCGCGCGGATAACTACGCTATCGCCTCTGCCCGCAATCGCCAGTTCCTTGATCGCGAACCTCGCCTCACCGTCCGCCAGCTTCACATCCTGCAGGCGCCATTCCCCGCGGAACCCTTCCGCCGGCGAGTACCCCAGATTCCCCACCGCCACCCCGGCGCTGATCGGCGGCTCGGGCATGATGGCCGTCAGGGCCTTGGCCAGGTCGAAATGATCCGCGCCCAAGCTCGCATCTTCCACATCGGCGGGAGCCAGCCCCTGCAATGCGTAGAATTGCCGTCCATGCAGGCGCACCTTGGCCGAAGCGGTAATCTCGTTCCCGGATAGCGAGGCCTTGAGCCGTTGCAGTCGCAGGACCTCGGCATCCCACTCCGCCGCCGCCGAAACCTTTACGCTCTCCTTCTGGTATCGTCCCTCCAGATCCACGGATGCCGAGCCCTTTTTGCCGGCGCGGTCCCATGTGAAATCGGCGCTCACCCTGGGATGGTTCGCCTTAAGGCCATCCAACCCGCGGTAAGGCAGCATCTCCGGAGCCAGCCCGCGGATACGGGCCTCGAGTCGGCCTCCGTCCTTGAGCCCGGCTTCCACGCTTCCGAACTCGGCGTTCGCGATGCGAACCGAAGCCGGAGGCCCCGGCTTGCGCGGATCGGCGGTCCCGGAGAGCTCCCAATCCACTCCACGCCACCACAGGCGGGAAGGTTCCAACACGTACCCACCGGGCCCATAGCGATGGATGGCGACCAGGGAATCGGCCATGAGCCCATAAGCCTTGAGCCCGCGAATCTCCATGTCCGCGCGCGCTTCCCCGCCGCGCAAGGCTCCCCTCACGGCCGCTTTCGTGAACGCCACGTTGGTATCGGTGAAGGCCAGGATCCAGGTTTCCCGCGGCGCCAGGTCCAGGGAAAATGATCCGTTCCAGGGTGGCAGCCCGGTTACGGTAGCTTTACTGTTACCCTGGTTGCCCTTGCGGCCGCTCCGGGCCGCCGTCGCCCGGCGCGCCGCGGCCGTGTCCAGCCGCACATCCGCTTTCAGCCTCGATCCGTCCCCCGTGACCGCCTCGGCGCGCACCGCCGTGGGCGAAGCCTGCAGGGAGGCTATCTGGAGGTCGGCGGGAAGGCGCTTGCCGCCGGCGGTAACCTGGAACCCGCGCACGCGCCCCGCCGCAGTAACCTGCGCGTGACGGGCGAGCCAAGCGGGATTGTCCAGGGAGTCCCCTTGCGCCTTCAAGGATCCATGCAGATCAATCTCTTCGCCTCCCGCCCCTTTTCCCGCCAAGGACCAGGTTCCGGAGCTGTCGACGAAGGCGAATCGCACCGCCAGCTTCTGGTCCGGCAAACGGATGGGAAGGTTCCCGGGCAAGCCGGCGGCCTTGAAATCGGCCTTCACGTCGCCGCGGTACCCGCGGGCATGGGACGCGTGCACCTCCAGATCGAAAGCTTCGGCGCGTGGCAGGCCGGCGTCGAGCCTGAGCGCGCGGGCATAGGGCGAAGTCGATGCCACGTGGGCGCGCAACATCCCTTTCAAGCGCAACAGGTTGGGCTTGGCCAGTTGCAAGTCGGCCGCGGCGGTATCCCCTTCGCGGCGCCAAGCCGCGCGCACCTGCACCGCATCGGTATCCGACCAGTCTGCGGAAGCCTTCAAGCTCTGGATCAACGGCCCCAAGGCACGCGCTTGGGCCGCTCCGATAAGTAAGGAGACGCCGCGCTCGCCCCGGGTATCCGCCGCGATTCCATCCGCCTGCAGCAACGGCGCCAGAGAGTCCGCGGCAGTATCCCGCACGGTAACCCGCCCGATACGCACGACGGCGGCGGCCGGAAACTTGAAATCCGGGAACGGGATCGAATCCATACGTGGCTTGACGGTATCCGGCCCCGGACCCATGCGCACCAGCACGGTATCCATCTCCAGGCGCGCCGAAGGGGCGAAGTGGAGCAGACTACGGAATAGGTCGACCGAGACCCGGAGTCCCCGCACCGAGGCACCCAGATCGGGACTCGCGTAAATCGCCGAGTCGGCTTGGAGATCCAGGCTCCAGCGGAAATCCGGAGCGACCAGACGGACCCGCCCCGGTCCAACCGCATACTCCCGGGCCAGATACCTGTCCGCCGCCCAGTGTCCGCCCAGGAAAACACCCAAAAACAGGAGCGCCAATAGGGCCCCCATCGTCAGGAAGATTCTCTTTATCCATTTACGCATGGCGAGCCGGGTAAAAAATAACCGGAATGCAGGAACCCGGGGAAATTTCGCCATTTCTTTGCAAAAGTGTCGGCATTTTTTACAACTCTATAATAATTCCGACGTTCGAACCTCCTGAAGACCAGGGATTCCAAGGGGTTAGACGCGCTCACTTACCCCCCTTTACTACCTTTTGGCCGTCTCCGGTATCCAAAGGAGACAGCCTTCGGATGGGTTTGCGAAAAGGCTAGTTAGGCTTGCATGCCTACGACCTATGAGGCTTGGACCAAGAAGAGATCAGGGGACGATGGCTAAAGTTCAGGGTCACGGGAATTCCCGATTGAAACGTCTAATTGGTTTTTGCATCCCGATTGCCGCATTCGCGGTTTTCCTCCTATCCTGCAATGTTACCGATCGTGACCTTGGTGACGCGCCCATCGGTCCTTCCAACACCGGGGGCGGATTGGATACCACATCGTGGATGCGCGATTCCGTTTCCCGGAACATGCGCCTGTTCGCCACTCCTCAAACCCTGAAAGCCGGCAATAAGGGACGCTCGACCCTGACGGTTCTGGTCTTTGACGACAACCACAATCCCCTGCGCGGACGCCTGGTTCGTTTCGCCGCCTCGCTCGGCACCGTCACCGCAAGCGATACCACGGACGCCGAAGGCGCCGCCACCGCCGTTTTCAGCGGCGTTCCCCGCAATGCCGACGCGCGCATCCTCGCTTTCGCAAACGTGGGAGATTCCACCGCCGTCGTGGGCACCTCGGTGCATCTCGAAGGCATGACGGTAACCGTCACTCCGCTTTCCATGGATACCCTCATCGACGCCGCCGTACCCGTAACCGTGACGGTACGCGATGGCGACGGCGAAGCCGTAGCGGCCGCAACGGTCAAACTGCAAGGCGCCTCGGCATCGGAAGGGGTTACCGACGGCTCCGGCTCGTTCAAGACCACGGTCAAGAGCGGCACGGAAACCTCAGCCAAGGTTTCCGCCACCGCCTTGGGCGCCTCCGGTTCCGCCAACATCGGATTCTGGAAGACCCCGTTCTTCTCGCGCTCGCGCACCCTGCTCCTGTTCGCCGACCCGCCCCGCATCGCCGCCGCCAACGGCGAAATAGCGCACATCAAAGCCATCCTCTACGACGACAGCCATAATCCCGTGGCCGGCAAGCGGGTCACCTTCTCCGCCAGCCAGGGCCTCATCACCCCTTCGGATACCACGGATGAAAGCGGCGTCGCCGAAGCCGTATTCCAAGGCTTCGCCCAGAACGCGGACGCGCTCATCACCGCCTCGTACGTGCAAGGCGACTCCACCCGTATCGCCACCACCTCGGTGACCCTGGCCGGCGTGCAAATCGAAATGAAGCCCGTCAAAGACGAAGCCCTGCTCAACGATACCGTGCCGGTGGCCATCCACGTGCGCGACGCCCAAGGCCGCGCCTTGCCGGACGTGCAGCTCACCCTCAAAGGCGCCTTGCAATCGTCCCTGCGCACCAACCCCTCCGGCACCGCCACCGCCACGGTTGCCTCCTCCACCCTGCAGACGGTTTCCGTTTCGGCCTCCGCCCTG
>JAHFCH010000145.1 GCA_023249635.1 Fibrobacterota bacterium | reverse complement strand
TGCAAATGTTGCCCGCCGCTTCCGTGACGGCGGAGCCGGCGGCTTCCTTGCGCGAACTCGTCGCCCATATCGCCGCCAACGGATACTCGACCGCCAATCCCCGCAGCGCCGTGCTCGCGGAAACCACGCCGTTAAGCGTCCCGGTGGAAACCCTGGAAGCGGCCCTGCTCGCCCATTTGCGTTCGCCCATCCCCGAGGCCCCGGTCGGGATGGCACTCACTGCCGCTTGCCCGGATTCGAGTCGGGTGGTTGCGCTGTTACGCGCCGGAAATTCCCTGGCGCGCGTAAGCGAGGCGCGCCGCGTTCCGGACGGTAGGCATTGGCTTATCGCCGCGCCCCCGGGGTTCCGCCCCTCCGGGGATTGGTCCTGCTGCCGCGCTATCCCGGGCCCTATGGACGAGGGGGACTCGGCCCGTTACATCCATGTTACCGTGGAATCGGAGCAGCCTTTCGCGTTCCGCGCCCGCGTCTTCTCGCGCCTGGGCGAGCCGGTGACCGATGCCGGTTTCAGCCTGGATGAACGCTCTTTCCGGTCCCTGGCCCCGGTCGGTCCCAATGGGCTCCGCAAGCTGGAAGCCTATTGGGACGGGCATGCCAGCGAAGGGGAACCCGTCGCGACGGGAGCCTATGTGCTCTCGGTGGAAACGCATAAAAACGACATCGGAGCGACTCCGGTAAGCCGCACGCTCACCCGTCGAGTCGGCGTCCTCCGCGAACGCTGATCGCGGCGCCGCCCTGTCGGATTCCTTGACATCGCCGCGCGGATCACGCGCGCGACGCCGTTAGGAATCGGCCTTATTAATGGATTTTTAGCCCTCCCACATACCCACCGGGGCGAATCCCCTTTAGCCCCGCTTCGTGATCGGATTTACATTGTACATGGTTTCCACCGGCCGCGGAGTGGCGTTCGGGGGATACTTGGACGTTGTTACCGAATATGAACACAGAAGAAAACGACAACGAAGCGGAAGACTCCCTAGGGCCTGCGACCCCTTCGGACGCGCCCGAAACCAACATCTACCAGTACGTGGATTACCGCTCCTATCTTAAGGACCGGTTCAAGTGGCTGCAAAGCCGCGACAATAGCTTCTCCCAGCGTAAGCTGGCGCGTACGGCAGGGTTTGCCAATCCGGGATTCTTCAATGAAGTGATCCAAGGGCGCCGTAAGCTCAGTTCGGCCGCCATCGATCGCATGGGCGTGGGGCTTTCCCTGGAAACCAACGAAACGGAATTCCTCCGGGTGCTGGTCGCCTATACCGAAGCCAAGGACATGGGCGAAAAGGAAGCCGCGCACCAAAAGCTGGAGCTGCGGCGCAACCGGCATTTCTTCCGCCGCCTCAATCAGAGCCAATCCAAGTACTATCTCGATTTCAATTATCCCCTCGTGCGCGCCGCCATCGAAGCCTGCGACTTCCGCGGCAACTACCAGGTGCTGGGGGATTTCCTGAGGCCTCCCATGCAGGCGGCTTCGGTCAAGCGCTATGTGCGCGATCTTTGCGAGTGGGGCCTGGCCAACCAGGACCGGGACGGCCGTTACCTGGTTACCCATTCCTTCTTGGAACCGCCGGAAGAGATGAAGGACGCGCTGGTGCGCTTGCAACAGGCATGGCTGTCCCAATCCGTCTACCATCTCAATACCGTACCCGCGGCGGAACGCCACGTTTCCTCGGCGCTGCTTACGGTGGGTGAAGAGACCTACAAGGCCATCCTCAAGCAGGTGGAAAAGATGCGCGAGGAAATCCTGCGCATGGTCCGCGATGACAAATCAGCGGACCGGGTGGTGCTCTTCAACATCCAGGTGCTTCCGCGTGGCGGCGGCAGGCGCATCCGCACCATTCCCCCGGGTATGGCAACGGGCGCTACCGCGATCACGGGTAAACCGGTGTTGGTCACCTCGCACGATCCGGAACCGGGCCAGGCGGCCGACGGCGCGCCTGCCCCCTCCTTGACGGTCTCGCGGGCGCCGGGCGCCCCTAAGCATCCGGCGGGAAACGGGTAAGGGCCGTATCCAAAAGCCGCGGGCGTAACCATGTACCTCGATGCGGGTATTCGGAAAAAACGACCCGGAACCCCGGATTCCGGGTGGATTCGGGGGTTCGGCGTAACCAAATGCCGAATCCGGGCGTTTCCAGGGTCCCGAATGGGGGTATACCTGGATATTTTTTTCTCGTTCGGCTAGGGGGCCGGGCAAAACGGACATCTGGTTACCGAGCGGGTAAAGGGCCCGGGCGGTAGTTTGAACAAGCCAATCAGTCGGGTGGGTATACGATGAAACTGAAACACTTTTCGCTCATCTTCGGGATAGTCGGGTTATCCCTGCTGGCCGGATGCTTCTCTACGGAAGAGGCTTCGACGCAGGCCCCCGCAAAGCAGACCGCGGCGGACTCGCTGCGCTTCGCGCATATCGCGGATTCGCTCAAGGCGGAACATCAGGCGCACCTGATCGATTCCTTGACCCTGGCCCACAAGCTGGATTCGCTCCAGCATGTGAACGATTCCCTGAAGCTCGCCTCCTTGCCCAAGGATTCGGTTAAGAATCCCAACGGCAACAACGGCGGCTGGGACGATTTCCCCAACAAGTACAAGCCCACCTTGCAGGACCTGGCCACCAATGCGCGCCAGCTTCCGGTACCGATGGGCACCCGCTATGGCGCCCCCACCGAAACCAAGGCGCCCAACGGCAAGGTCTCGGCTGCCATGTCTCCCACGGAAGTTTTCGCGGCCCAGGGGCCCTGCACCGGCACCTTCGAAGTCTACGGCTACAAGGATCCCCTGTTGGATTATTTCATCAAGGATACCCTCTCCTATTTCGACTCGGCCGAAGTGGCCCATTGCTCCCCGCAAGGCGGCAGCAATACCCGCGAGACGCATATCCGGTACATCATGGATTTGCATAGCGGCGAGTCCTGGGAAAACCTGCAAGACAAGGTCACCGATCAGGACGTGCTGCCCCGGCATACCATCCATGGAACCGGCCACTTCCGCCTGAACTCGGGACAGGAATTCATCATCCAGAGCTACGACGTGGTGCTCATCACCCAGTTCGGCAATTGGGACGCCTTTGTGCTCAGCGCCAGCATGAAGCTGCTGTACAAGGACGGCTACAATATCAGCCTCGACCTGGTCAAGGCGCATCCCTACAAGGCCGTGGACTTCTTCCCGGTGGGCGCGTTGCCTGACCCGACCAAGATCATGAGCGGTCCCATCACCCGCGCCAGCGCCAAGGGCGTGGATACCGTGGGCTTCATCGACCTGTTCGGCGACCGCACTATCCGCGTCCGCGACTGGGCCGGCGAGCGCGTCGCGCCTTAATCCTTCTCTGCGTAATTCGTAACCGGCGGCGGCCCTTCGGCCGCCCCGGACCTCCGCCGTAACGCGAAATCCGCTTTGATTCCCCTGGAAACGCCGCCGCGGTTACGCCTGCCGCGTAACCGCCGCATCCACTTCGCGCCTACGGCGGCCTTTACTTCCCGCTGACCCGGATATTTTTCCTTGCGTAGTTATCAGGGGGAACGTATGCATCCAGGATTTTTTCCGGACATGGACGGCCGCAACGGCAGCCGCGAGAGGATCGTCAGGATTCTCGGTTTGGCCGGATTGTTGGCGACAGCCGCGGGCGTGCTGTTGGCGATGGGTATCGCGGCCGGAGGCCTGGTATTCAGGCGCATGGAGGCCGCTTCCCCGCGGTCGGAAACCGTCTTGTGGGATTCCGCGGCCGCCCTGCACCGCGGGCAAATCAGGCCTTGAAACCCCGTCATCGGAGTAGGACCCGGTCCCCGGTTTGCGCGGGGATGCTGGCAGCCTGTATCGCGTTCGGATCCGTTTCCCTCTCCGCGGGCGCCGCCACGCGCGTCGGTGAAGGCATGGCGGGGGATCCGCCCCCGGCACCGTCCATCCTGCCCAACGGCAGGGATTTCCCGGATAGCCTTTCCGTGAAACTGGTTTCCGCGGATACCTCCGCAGCCGTCTTCTATACCCTCGACGGTACCCTGCCCGATACGTCCTCGCGCCGTTACCTGGGCGTTCCCATCCGCCTCGATTCCTCGGCCGTGGTGACGGCCACCGCTTACCGCACCGATGCGGGGATGGGTGCGTTCCAATTGGCCGTATACCGTCTCGTCCCGGGACCGCTCAAGGTAAGCCCCCAGGGCGGGGCCTATCCCGCCGGCACGCGCATCACCCTGACGGCGACCACTTCCAAAGCGGGTATCCGGTATAGCTGGGACGGCAGCGTTCCCGATGCCGCCCATGGGGCCCTCTACGATGGTCCCGTGGAGTTGGCCAAAGCCGGTAACCTCAAGGCCGTAGCCTTCGTAGGCGCGGAAATCCCCGCGTCCGGTCCGGTATTCTCCGCCGGCTACTTGTTGGATACTCCCGGTCCCCGCGTACTTAAAGGACTTCAGGCCATCGCCTTGGGTGGCGGCTATGATCTGGAAGGCAACGATGCCGCTGGAGCCGAAGTCAAAGTCTCCCTGCTGGGGATCGACAGCCTGGGCGCTAAGGAAGGCTTTCGCGGGCATATCTTCGCGCTACGCGTGCAGGGACCGGAAGCCGCGGCATTCCCCCGTTTGTTGCTGCGCGGCCCTTCGGCGGCAGGCACAGCGTTTTACGGGGCCCTAGGGGGCGGAAAGGCCGCCTACCTGGGATCCGGGGTCACGGTCCAGGTGCCCGGCCCCGGGCTCTACTTCGCGGCCCGGGATACTTCCGCTCCCCGCATCGAGTGGCTGAAAGAGGAATTCACGGGGGACTCTACCGAGGTCACCTTCGCGGTGGCGGACAACGTCGCCAACCTGGAGGCCGGCATCGAGCGTAGCGACGATCCCCAAGGTAACATACATGTAACGGTGGCGGGAGGTTTGGTAACCGTGCGCCTCGCCAACCCGACCGGTCCCGCCCGTCCCCTGGATTTGCGCTTGCGGGTATCCGATGGCTCGGCCACGGCGCGTTTCCCTGCCGATACCGCCTTGCGTTATCCCGTTGCCCAGCGATGGGCGCGCCTGCCGGCGCCGGCCCTGCGTATCGGCCGGGACCCCGCCCATCCTTGGGACATGTTTTCTGTTCCCCTGGAGCTGGCGGAACCGATCACCCTGCAGATGCTGCGTCGCCCGGCGGATGCCCAAGGCCTACGGGCGATGGAATGGGATCCCGTGGCGGCCGGCTACCGGGAAATGGGTCCCACCGACGTCCTGCTGCCCGGCCACGGGTATTGGCTCGGTCGCCGGGCAGTCCTGGCTGCCCTAGATCCCGGCCCGGCGGCAGAGAAATCCCGCCGGGGAAACATCCCGGTTACCCTGCGGATCCGACCCGGTTGGAACCAGGTGGCCAACCCCGGTTTGCGCACGTTATGGTGGCCCGCCGATCGCGAGGCACCGGGCTATGCCGCGGCCCACCTCAAAGGCTTCCATGTCTGGTCGGCTTCCGGTGGTGCTTACCTGCCCTGCGACAGCCTCGAGGCATGGAAAGCCGGGTTCGCGTGGTACGGAGGCGCCTCGGATACCGTCGTCACTTTGCTGTCCGCGCCTCCGGTATCCATCCCTAAGGCGGTCGCGAAATCCGGGGCCGGTTTCCATTTCGCCGCCCGGCTTTCCCTGTGCGGTTCCGTGCTGCGCATCGGCGCCGAACCCTGGGCCGCCGACGGCATGGGGATCGAGGATGAACTGCTGCCGCCGGCCGTGGGTGAACGGGCAGGCATCTGGTCGCAGCGCGGCCGGGCCGTACTGGGAACCGATTTCGTCCGCTGGAATCCGAAGTCGATGGGGGAGTGGCGCGTGATCGCGAACCTGCCGAGAGCCTCCGCCGCTTCGGTCAATCCCGCTTCCGTCAACCCCGCATCCGGAGAAAATGGATTGCGGGTGGAAGGAGTGGAAGCGCCGGAAGGCTACGGATTCTGGATCGTTCTGCCCTCGCGCGGTCTAGCCTTTCCGCTTGCGGCGGGTACGGAAATACCCTTGCTGGCCGGGGCGGAAGACACGCTTCGCATCGAAGCCGGACCCCTGGAAGAGCTCGCGCGCCGCCACGCCTCCCTGCCCGCCGCGATCGCCGAATTCTCCCTCGAGGTGGTGACTGCCTCCGCGTCGCCCATCCTGCGGCTGCGCTCCCCCGGACCTGCGGAGATCGCCTGGGAGGCGTGGGATCCCCAAGGGAAACGTATCGGTTACGGTAACCTCCGTTTCCTGGCGGGCAGCTATGCCGTAGCGCTGGGGATCTCTTCCCCGTGGCCCGCGGGACCGGCCTGGGTGCGCGTGCGCTGGCGCGCATCGGGCCGCGTGGGCGCATTCACGCGGCCGCTCCCGCCGTCGCGTTAAGCCGATCACCGCTACTCGCGGACCTTCCCTTGATGGGTTTGTGGGGTTGGTAGCGGCACGTTCCAATTTTTTGCGTTGGGTTGAAACCGGCGCGCCGTTTCACTATCCGGAACTTCTGGTTCCGGGGTATCCTATGCTTCCGCCCTTTTGGGGAAAAATGGCGGGACACCTGGGGGGGTGAAAGTGGAAAACGGCAGCACGCAACGATTTGGGTTGAATTGGGTTTCTTGCATCTTGGGCCTCGGGATGGCGGTGGGGGCGCAGGCGCAGATCCTGGATGGGGAAAAGCAGCCTGACACGCTTAAGCTGGTCGGCAAGCTGCGGGACTTCCTGGAGATCAACGCCGTAGGCGCCGGGCCAGTGCATCCGGATTTCAACAGCAACCTCTTGCAGGCGCGCAGCGCCCGCGGCCTCATCAGCACCGACATCTCCGTTGACGGAAAGGTGGACGCTTCCGTTTTCCCTCACGACAATCGCAACCCGGCCCTGATAGCCGGATACGATGGCAAAGGCGCCTATACGAGCGCCGACCGTTTCAACGAATGGTATGACGATCGGGACGCGTCAGTTAACCGTCCCTTCCTGATGGACCTCAATTTCAAGCGCAACGCCCAGGGGCTTTACGAATACGACGCGCCGGGATTCTTCCCGCTGGACGAGGGCGGGGGATACCGGAACCTTCCCGGGGACGCTTCCAAGACCTTCGGCCAGATCCAGAATTGCTGTAAGCCCCACGTATTCGGGTTTACCATGGAGTTTCACGCCTACTTCACCTACTTGGCGGGCAAGGCCCAAGTCTTCAATTTCCGCGGCGATGACGATACCTGGATCTTCATCAACGATAAGCTGGCCATCGATCTCGGCGGCATCCACCCCGCCCGGGCCGGATCCGTCGACCTCGACAAGGTGGCTGCGACCCTGGGGCTCAAGGACCACCAGGCCTACATGCTTGATTTCTTCATCGCGGAGCGGCATACCAATTGGTCTTCCTGCCAAATCACCACCAGCCTGGTGCTCGGCACTCGCAAGGTTTCCACGCCTGTAGCGACGCCAGCCAGTTCGTCCTTCAATACCCAAATCGCGGTTTCCCTGGCGAGCGCCACCCCGGACGCCGAGATCCACTATACCCTGGACGGCCGCGATCCCGACGCCAAGAGCCCGCTGTACGATGCGGCCAAGCCGTTCCTGTTCATAGGCACTGCCACCCTCAAGGCCATCGGCATGAAACCGGACTGGAATCCCAGCGAGGTGATGACCGCGGTGTATTCCAAGAACCGCGTGGCATCGGCCCTGGAAGTGCTGGACGCCAACGGCATCCCCTTGGCAGGCCGCGCTTTGACGGGCTTGGACGCGGGTTACCAGGTGCGCGTGCAGACCACCCAGGCCGGCCTGTCCCGCGCGGATGCATCGGCCACCACCAAGACCGCCGGCGATCGCGAGAGTCTGGGACTGCCCCAATCCGTTCTCGCCTACGACCGCTTTACCTTTACGGCCGCGGCGCCTTTTTCCTTGCAGACGGGTGCGGCTAAGGCCAATGACGGTGCCACCCAGGCGGCGGCTTACGATAGCTTGACCGTACGATGGGTAAACCCTATGGATAGCGTGGATGCGCCCTTCCAGAAAATCGCGATACGGCCCGCCGCGGTGCAGGCGCGCGCCTGGTTCAGCACCCGGGCGGATGGCGGCGATACCGTGGATCAATACCGCGGCACCGAGACCCGGGTCTACCTTGCGGTGCGGGATGAAATCCTGCCCGCGGGCACCGTTCCCTCCCTTGCCGTGGAAACCGCGCCGCGCATCGGTTCGGGGCGCAAGGCCGACAAGGAATCCCTGACCCTGAAAGGCAATCCGGGCGTTCCCGGCCTCTATGTTTTCGCCATCGACCTGGCGCTCTCCTCCACTGCAGTCATCGGCGACGGCAAGATCCAGGTCGTGCTCGAGGATATGCTCAAGGCCACCTACCTCGATCCCATGGACGCCGAGGATCCCGCCGTCGCGACCGCCGGCTTCGGCATCGCGCCCGAAATCGAAGCGGTACTCCAGTTCACCGACAAGGCGGGGACGCCCTGGCCCGCGGGCGCCAAGATCGATCCCGCCACCGGCTTTCTCTACCTGAGTTTTACGGATGATTGGGTGAACGGCCAGATTGGGAAGCAGACTGCGGTCATCACCATCGTGAATCAAGGAGGCATCAGCCCCGGGGACAGCGAAAGCCTGAGCCTCGACCTGGCTCCCGCGCGGCATACCGGATCCACCGGAGTGTGGGTCGGCGCAATACCTTTGCGGGGTTCTCCGGAAATCGCCAAGGGCAATGGCCGCGCCGATACCTATATACTCGGCCAGGTCAGCGCCCGCGTCGCGTCCCATGACAAACTCGGAACGGCCGGGTCCCTGGTCAGCGATGCCGTGGAAGTCGCCTATCCCGATCAGGAGGCCGTACTCGGCCTGGAGGGGACGCGCGGTCCCGGGGCGGCCATCGGGCGCGATGAGGGTAGCATACGGGTTACCTTGAAGGATCAGAGCTTCTCGGACGGCATCGATACCCTGCATGCCGATCTCAGCTGCGGGGAAAGCCGCGACCGGGTCGCCGACGTGCTGCTCATCGAAAAGTCAGGGGAGCCCGGCACCTACGTTTCCGTAGACGTTCCCAAGGCCGAAGGCGCCGCCATCGCCGATGGCACTCTGCAATGCTCGGCCCGTGACATGATCAAAGCCGGCTATGCCGACCCCGTTTACGGCGGAATGAAGGAAGTCCAGGTGCTTCTCGACGAACCCATTTCCATGAATTTGCGATTCTCCCGCAATGCCGATGGCTCGGATACGCTCTCGGTAGCGCGCGATGCCGAAGCGGGATCGTTCTACGCCATCCTGCGGGCGCAAAGCCCTTCGGCCGCGCGTGTCGATACCCTGGCTATCGTGATGACCACGCCCCAGGGCGAGCGGGAAACATTTCGCGCCGTGGAAACCGGGGCCTTCACGCATACCTTCGTCGCCCGCATACCCTTCGCATTCGCCGCGGCCTTCTCCGTGGGCAACGGCAGCCTGGAAGGACGCCTCGATCCGGCCCTTTCCGAAAACCGGGTGACGGCGACCGGAACCGTTACCCTGCAAGGCGCGCAAACCGCGGCCGCCATAATTCTCATCTCCGCCTATATCTCCGCATCGCATGCCTGGATCAAGGACATGGATGGCGATGGCGCGGCGGATCGGGTCTGCGTGGAATTCTCCAAACGCCTCCCGCGCCTGCCTGCGGGCTTCGAGGCGCAATGGAACCGTGAGGCTTCCTCGTTCCTAACCCCCGGGACCTTATCCTTCCTGGACGCGGATTCGCTCATCGTGATGGCGGATTATTCCGGCAACCCGTATCCCGCCGGGCTCACCTCGATTCCGTCCGGGCAAAGCCCCAAAGCCCGCCTGCCAGTTGACGCGTTGTTCCAGGGGCGTATGCCCGCTCTCGAGGATTCCATCGGTCCCGTGATCCTGGCCGCCGAGAAGCATCCCCACGACTTGAACACCCTGATTCCCAACGATCCCGCCTTCTTCCACGATACCTTATACGTGACGGTTTCCGAGGCCCTGAAGGCCGCCACGGATTCACGCCAGATGCTGAAGTTCGCCATCTCCTGCTCGGAGTATGCGCAAGCCATCACGGTTTCCGCCATTTCCGATCCCACCGTCGATGCGGCCAATCCCTTGCGCTATCGCGTCATTCTGGATAACTCGGCCGGAGCCACTCCCCAGGCGGGCAATTGCGTCTTCCTCAACGCCGATGCCGGCAAGTTCTCGGATCTCCAGGGTAATAGCCTGCCGCGCCACGGCGTCACTCTCGAGGGGATCAACGGCCGAAACGTCATCCAGGAAATGCGCGGCTTCCCTCCGGTCGCCGGGCTCGATCCCAACAAAGCCGGCTACCAGGTGGCCGTACAGGACACCCGCGATGCGGATCGCAAACCGTATTCCACCCAGGGAGGGGAGGGTTGGCAGGTGCTGTGGATTCCGCCGGTGGGATTCCAGGAAGGTCGCGGATTCGATCCTTACCGCCTGGAAGGTTTCGACAGGCCCGGCCGCAACGAACGCGAAACGGCTACGCCGGTGGAAATGCCCAAGGGGATCAGCGCCATCCAAGTGGTCGCGACCTCGGCTTATGTCGCGCAGATAACCATCTTCGATATGTACGGGAACGTGGTGGCCCATTCGGTGCAGGCCTTCGGGGGGCGAGGCGAGTTGAACAATCTGGCCCGCGCGACTTCCAAGGGCATGGCCGGATTCCTGATCTGGGATCAGAAGGATCGCTTCGGCCAGAAGGCCGGGCAGGGCGTGTACGTATGGAAGGTGCTTTTCCGGTTCGAGACCGGGAAGAATGAAGTCCGCTACGTGCGCACGGGGTTGGTGCGGTAGTTTACCATCGCTTGACCGAAGCCGCCCCCCCGGCCCCGATACCGGGCTGCCTTCGGGTCCACGTAACCTGTTGGTTACGCCTGCGAAGTCGCCCGGGATCGCCTCCGGGCGCATGGGAATGGGTGCCATCATTCCCAACTCGCGACCATGCTGCGATTCGGCCCACGCCGGCGCGGGTATTGCCTTATCCTACCGGCATGCGTCCCGCCGCCGCCTGCTCTACCTTCGTCTTCGCTTGTGCCGCCCTCACCGCCTGCGATCCGTATTGGCTGGTCACGGGCACGGGGCCCAACGGCAGCGGCACGGTATTGACCGCGGCCACGGGCCATGCCGCCCCTCCCAAGGACTGGGGCGATTTCCGTTTCGGCCTCGTCAGCGACGCGAAGGAGATCTTCAATATCCGCATGGCTGTCGCCCGCGCCGAAGGCATCCAGCTCGATTACCGCTATGCCTATGTCAATGGCGGTCCCGATACCCTGACCAATGCGTGTAGTTGGCTCTTCGGATCCTGGGCCAACGGCTACGTGCTCGGTTCCACGGTTCTGGGGATGCGCCCCGCTTTCGTGATCTACATGCTCCAGGAGGATCGCGGCATGGCCGCGCTGGCGGCAAACGCCATGGACACGGCCTTCCTCGCGAAGTATTTCGCCACCTTGAAGTTCGTGGCCACCCGCGCCAACGGGCATCACGCCATTTTCGTGGTGGAGCCGGATACTTGGGGATACATCCAGCAGGCGGGACTCGATCCGCGCTCCCAACCTTCCGCGATCGCCTCCCTGGTACCGCAATACCCGTTCCTGGCGGGCCTATCCGGGGATTATTCCGGTCTCGCGCAAGGCATCATCCGCGCCCTTAAACATTATGCCCCGGACGGTTATGCCGGCGCGCTCATGTCGCATTGGGCCGTGGACGGCGAAGCCTGCCCGGGGCCTGCCACACCGGACGATTACATGGGTATGCCGTATCTCGACACCGCCGATGTGGACTGTTCCGCCGATCGCACCGCGGCCTTCTCCCGTGCATTGTTGGGAGATGGAGCCGATCGCGGGGACTTCACCGGCGTGGAGAAGAACGGGCATAGCGCGGGATGGTGGTACGGGTTCCTGCAAGGAAGCGAAGCCTATCGCCGCATGTACTACTGGGATGACGCCCGCATGGCCAATTTCATCCGCTGGAGCGGGCGCCTGGGCAGGGGTACCGGGCTTCCAATTCTCGGATGGCAAATCTCCATCGGCTCCCCTGGCTTGCCGAACGCATGCCTCCCCGGTCCCTTAAGCGACACGGTGCGGTTCGGGCTTGAGACCGGGAATTGCGCTTACGAAGATTCCTTCTTTCCGTATTTCTTCACGCACGTAAAGGAATTCCTCGATGCCGGTTTCATCGGCTTCCTTGCCGGAAAAGGCCTGGGAGATGACACCGATTTCCAACCGGTGTTACTGGGTAGCGGGGGAGACGGAGGCTGGTTTTTCGGTCAACTCAAAGCCTTCGATCGCGGGCGTCCCTGGTTGCGATGATGGCCTCCCGGCCTTTACCCTTTAGGGGTTCTTGGGATTCCCCGCAAACTTAAAGTGCCCCGAATAAGCCGATTTCGCCTACCGCGAGAACGTAGTAGTAAGTAGTGACTCAGATCACCCCGGGATTGAGGTCACCACCCGGTAAAATCCTGAGGACATGCACGACGCGCGCCGCACCCGCGGGCTCAAACTTTTCCACCCGGGACGAATCCTGTTTCTCCTGGCCTTCGTATTGCCCTTCCTGTTGGCCACGTCAGAGATATTTGCGACGACGTATTATTGGAACCGCAATGCCGCCTTGGCGAACGACAAGGAATTCAATAAGGCCTACAACTGGACTTCCAACGCCGACGGCACGGGCACATACCCGGCCTCGGACAAGGATGACGATTTCGCCAGCGACAACGTGGGCAGCAACGGTACGCGCGCCTGGACCTACCTCGACAGCGTCACCGACGGCAACAGCAGCTACAGCGTATCCAGCGGCCAGTTGAACTTGGTGGGACGCGGCGCCGATACATGGCAGGCGAACAACAAGTTCAAGACCATCTACCGCAAGGACATCGTGGGCAACTTCTTCGTGTCCGTTAAAATCGTCTCACAGACGAACACGGATGCCTATGCCAAGGCCGGCATCATGGTAGCCAACGACATAACCAACCTGCCCGACGGCGGCTATGCCACCATTTCCATGACGCCGGGCCATGGTGTCAACTTCAACTACAACCTCAACGGCACCAGCGGCCAGATGAACGACTACCTCACCGAGACGGCCTCGCAAAGCTACCCCATCTGGCTGGGGATGAGCATGAGCGGCACGGCGGTGACGTTCTGGTACAAGACCGCCGTGGGGAATGCCTGGACAAACGCGGGCACGGTCACCATGCAGGGCACCAAGCTCCGCCACCACATCGCCCTCTACTCATCCTCCCACAATACCGGAAGCAATTGCACGGCCGTGTTCGACGATTTCCAGGGCAACGGCGTGATCAGCACCAGCGGCCTGGACCTGTCCATGAACGGAACCGGTTCCAACTCCGATGCGAGCGCTACCGTCTCCTCCAACCTTTCCATCAATACCCTGGATCTGACCAACTACACGGGAACCTTGGACTTCGGCAGCGACCACGGATTGTTCGGGACCTACTACGACAACCAGGATCTGACGGGCACCTCGGTGGCGCGGGTGGATACCATGGCCGCTGTGGATTGGGCGGCCGCGACCCCGGCCGCGGGCCTGGGAGCGGACCAATGGACCGTGTTCCACGAAGGTTACGTGACCGCCAAGTATTCCGAGACCTACACCTTCTATTGCAAATCTGACGACGGCTGTCGCCTATGGGTGAACAATCAATTGGTGGTGGACAAGTGGGTGGATCAATCCTCGGTCGAATGGTCCGGCGCCATGTCGACCTCGTTCACTGCAGGGCAGCAGTACAAGATCGTGGAGATGATGTACGACAACGGCGGCAACGCTTTCGAGCAGATTAAATGGTCCAGCACGTCCCAGGCCAAGGAGTGCATTCCCACCCGCTCCCTTACCGCGGGCCATTTGACCGTGACCGGCACGGGAACCGCGGTCAACATGCCCAGCGGCACCGTTACGGCCTCCAATGGCCTCCTGGAATTCTCCGCGGCCAGCGGCACCCAGAGCTTCGTGCCCCGCAGCGGCCAGAATATGCCGCAGATCCTGCACTCCGGGGCCGGCACTCTGAAGCTCGTCACCAACGCGCTGTCGACCATCGGGTTCTACCAAAGCGCGGGCACCTTCGACTTCAATTCCCTGAACCTTTCGACCGTGGCCAGCGGCACTAACCGGGGCGATCTCCAAATCTGGAATGGAGGCACGTCCACTTTCGCCAATCTTTCCGGCCGCACCATCTCGGTGGCCGGTAACGCCAGCATATCGGGTTCGGCGGGAAACCTGGTGAACATGAATACCGGCAGCAACCACAATATGAACGTTACCGGCAGGTATAGCCTCGAGTATGCCAACCTGCAGAACAGTACCTCGTCGATTACGGCGGGCATCGCGTTGAAGTCGACCAACAGCGGTTCGAATTCCAACTACACCTACACCGACGGCACGTTCTACTGGAACCGTAACGATATCATCACCTCTTCCACGAATGCCCAACGCACCTACAATTGGACCTCGAACGCCGACGGTACGGGATTCCGTCCGGATGGCGGGCTGGATTGGAAGTTCGCCGATCAGAGCCTGGCTTCCGGATGGACCTTCAAGGACGTGGACAATGACGAAGCGACCGGAAGCTACGCCTTTTCGGGCGGTCAACTGCTGATGAGCGCGCGCGGCGGGGACATGTACGCGAACACCAACCAGTTCGCGGTCATGTACCGCTCCGATCTCGCCATCAATAACGACTACTTCGACGTCACCGTGAAAATCACGGCCCAGAGCAATAGCGATGGCTGGGGCAAGGCCGGCATCGTTATGGCCAATGATCTTTCCAACCTGGCTTCCGGCGGATACGCCTACATGTGCATCGCTCCCAGCAATAATTTCGCGTTCCTGGCCGACGTGAACGGGAACATCGGGGAAATCGACGGCGGCAGCGGAACAGGTGCGCTTTCCTTCCCTTGCTGGATCCGCCTGGTCCGCAATAGCACCGGCGTTTCGGGATATTACCGCACCAGCCAGAGTTCCGCGTGGACCCAGTCGAATTCAACCATCGTTCCGCAAGGAATCGTGAGCGGTACCGCCTCCCAGGTCGGCCTGTTTGTTTGCTCGCACAATGCCGGAACCGCGATGTCGGTCGTGTTCGATGATTTCGAGGGCGGCGGCCAATACATAAGCGCCACCGACAACATACTGAGCTTCAACGGAACCGGCGCCGCCGCCGATGCGAATAGCACCCTACAAGATCCGCTGGAAGCCAAGAGCATCGATTTCACCAACTATTCCGGCTCGATTGCCGCGGGGTCGGGCACCTTCGTCGCGAACACCGGAAACATCACCATGGTCACGGGTATGACCTGGCCGGAAGCCGGATCCTTCTCCTTTACGGGATCGGGCGCGCAGACCTTGACCATCAAGTCGGGAGCCACCTTGGGGAGCCTGTCGAAATCCGGGGCTGGAACGCTTACCATAGGCACCAACGCCTTCAATGGTGGCGTCGTGACCCAAAGCGGCGGCACCCTTGATTGGGGAAGCGGTTTTTCCCACACCATCACGGGTATCGCGACCTCGGGCAGCGCCACCATGACCATGGGGAACAATACCTTCACGGTTTCCTCGGGTAATACGGATTTCAGCGGGCTAGGTACGCTCAACACGAGCTCCGGGGTAAGCCTTACCTATTCCGCGGCTTCGGGAACCCAGATCCTCACCCCGAAATCGGGCGCCACCCATCCCAACGTCACGCATTCGGGCGCGGGTACTTTGCAATTGTCGACCAATACCCTCATCTGCCGCAGCTTCGCCAATTCTGGCGGCATACTCGATCTGAACGGCGCCGATATCACCACCAACTATAGCGGCAATTTCAGTATTACCAACGGCACCGCTTCTACGTTTACCAATCTCGGGGGACGCACGATAACCGCGGCGGGAACCGCTTCCTTGACGGGGCAATCGGGAAATCTGCTCAACGCCAATCCCGCGTCGACCTGGTATGTCAATTCCGCCGGTGCCTTGACCGCGAGTTACGCATCCCTGGCGAACAGCAATGCCACCGGATCGGCGGCCACGGGCGCGGCCAGCAATAGCGCGAACCAGGGAAACAACGTAAAGTGGAATTTCCCCACTACGGATTTTTCCTCCTGGAATTACAACACGCGGATATTCATCAATACCACGTCGACGGGCGCCAACATCACCAGCAACCTTTCCGCCTTTCCATTGTTGGTGCGGTTGGATTCGAACAATTTCGTATTCGACCAGGCCAAGACCGACGGAAGCGATCTGCGCTTCATGGATCAGGACGGCTCCCAGCTGGGCTATGAGATCGAGCGTTTCGACTATACCCTTAAGAAAGCGGAAATCTGGGTCAATGTGCCGCAAATCGACGGCAACAGCAGTGACGACTTTATCACCATGTATTGGGGAAAGCCGGGCGCTTCCGCGCAAACCTCCTCTTCCAACGCCTTCCCGATCTCCAACGGTTTCGCGGGAACCTGGCATCTGAATACCGTATTCACGGATGCGACGGCCAATGCCAATAACGGGACCAATACCAGCTCCACCGATACCGCGGGAATCATCGCCCGGGCGCGTTGGTTCGCGAGCGGTAGCTCCCAGTACGTGGAAATGCCCTATTCCGCGACGTTGAACCTACCGGCTTTCACCTTCTCGGCATGGGTCAAATGGACGATACCCGCGGCAACGCGCGGCATCATCAGCTCCCGCTTCGGGGGCGATAATACCTTTGATGCCCAGCTTAATACGTCGGGACTGCATGGCGACATCGGAAACGGATCGGGCTGGCTGTCGGCCAGCGCGGACGGCACGGCTACCCTCGGCGACGGTACCTGGGCTTATGTGACGTGGACGACGACGACCAATGCTTATAGCGTTTACCTGAACGGGAGCTTGCTGGCCGCGAGCACCTTCGCCGGCACCCCCCAATTCATGAAAAGCGGGGAGACGCTCCGCATCGGGCAGACCAGCGCATCGGGATATTTCAGCGGCGCCATCGACGAGCCGCGCGTCGACAAAGTGGTCCGCAGCGCCGATTGGATCAAGTTCTCTTATGAGAGCCAGCGCCTCAATTCTAAGGTTCTGGTCTTCGCGAATTCCAACATTTCCAATTGGTCCTACTCAAGCAAGGTATGGATCAATACCGCGGCTTCCGGGGCGGATATCACCACGGCCGTCGCCAATTTCCCCCTCCTGATCCGGCTGACGCAAGCAAACTTCGACTTCACGGAAGCCAAATCCGATGGTGGCGATCTCCGCTTCACGGACAGCGCGGGAGTCATGCTTCCCTATGAACTGGAAAGGTATGACGCGACTTCGAAGGCCGCCGACGTATGGGTATTGATTCCGAGCGTGGCCGGCAACAACAATTCGCAATGGATCCGCATGTATTGGGGGCGCCCCACGGCCACGAGCCTTTCCTCCTCCTCGTCCGTCTTCACTTC
>JAHFCH010000144.1 GCA_023249635.1 Fibrobacterota bacterium | reverse complement strand
TCCAAGATCAGCAGTTCAGCACCCAGCAAGATCAAATCGCCCTGCAACGGCAGCAATTGGCCTGGCAGAAGGCCGGCGTCGTCCTGACCGGCGCCGGCGTCGCGGCAGGAACGACTGCAGCGGTTTTCAGCGGCCTCAACTATGCGGCGAATCACGCCGCCAACAAGCCCGGCTGAGGCCTGGATAATTCTCGGCTATAGGAGAGAAGCGCCATGGACAGGATTGGTAAATCGAATGTGCCGCAACGTCTCAATCCCAAGGCCCCGACATTCGCTCCGGGGGCCTCTGCCCATCCGGCCCCTTCCGCACCTCCGGCCCGTCCGGCCCCTCCCGCCAGACCTTTGACCCGGCCCACCCTTCCCCCCATCCATACGCAGCTCGGCCCCCAAAGGCCGGACGGTCTTCCGATCTCTCCGGAACCGATCCTGCGCAACTATGTCGAATATGCGAAAGCGCATGGAAACATTGCCCATCCGAATGTGCTGAATCAGCCGCCCGGTCCCCGGCAGGAGAGCAGCCCTAAGACGGCCGCGTTCACATACCTAGCCGGATCCGGGTTCGCGTCCCATTCCCAGGTCAATGTCAATGAGCTTGGCCATTCAGGGCAGCCCAGTCCGGGCGGGACGCATTTCGTCTTGTCCCAGAAGGAACCGGCAATGGGCGCTACCGATTCCATCAGATTCAATCCGGTAGGCGGTGACACCCATATCGCGCACACGCATCCGGATCCATTCCCGAATATGGATGGGCCCAGCGCGCTCGACAGTCACGTAGCGCATAAATACAGCTCCGATCCGGACAACCCGCCGTTGAAGTTCTTGGTCAATCAACCCAGCAGCGGAATCTGGAATGATTTCGGCGGCAAGTTGGATCCCAAGACTTTTGGTCCGGAGTTCAATCCGGTCGTCAATCCGTATCGGATGGATCCGATTCAGAACAATGCTGATGGGTATCCCCAGGTCAGGATTCCGACGGACCCCGACCGGATCGCGCCGCCCCCGGGCCTTTCAGGAACATTTTTCTAGACCTTTTCCAATCCCATTTGGCGGATAAGAACGCGCCATCAGCGTAGTCCAGTCTCCGGCGCTACTGCATCAAGCTCTGAGGGGATACCCCTCTGAAAATGAAGTTGTCGAGGAAGAACGATTGCGTCGTAATCGACGTGTCCGTCGGCTGCACCGAAGCGAACTGGACGTTTTGGATGTCTTTGGCCACCGTCGCCCAGGGGAAGTCAACCGCTTTCAACCGGGTCAGATTCGCGTTGAACTTGAGGGAGTCCACGGGTATCCGCACTTCGGCGTAGGTATTGGGTGGGAGGCTGAACGTGTACTCGTAGCGCGCCCGGCCGCCGGACGCGGAATCCAGCGACCTGGAATGGAAGAGGAGCGTAAGCTGGCCTTCACCCCACGCATAGGTTGAGAGGGTGTCCATTTTCGTCAGGTTGATGGTCCTGGCCAGGGTGAATCCCACCTGGCCGGATTGCAAGCCGGGATCTTTGGTGTAAGTTACCGTGGTGAAGAGGCTTTTCCCGGCATAGACCAAGCCGGTGTTCGTGCTGCTTTGGATGGTTGCCGCACCGATTGGCGTGGCATTCCAAGAGCCTCCTGCCAGGGAGCCTATCGGCGTCTTGCTCCAGTCGGGCTGTTCGAAATCATTGGCCAGTACCTGGGGTTTGGACTTAACCAGGGTCGTATCGGGGGGTTTCGTCGTATCGGGGGTTACCGTCGTATCGAGGTAAACATCGACGGCTAACAGGGGATGGGCGAGCTTGAGATCGACGGTTTGGATGGACTCGGCGGCAACGCTCCCGTTCCGGTTTACCACCGCGACAAGGGTAAAGCGACCGGGTGCTGTGCCCTCGAACGAAAATGCGCTATCCGCGCCGGCCTGAATCTCATATCGGGTTCCGGCCAGGCGCATTTCCCGAAGCTGCTTCAGCCCGCTCCTGATATGGCCTGAAAGGATTGCTTTCCGGGTGGTAACCAGCTTCAGAATGCCGGTGTCGCTGGAGGCCGGCATGAAGTCGGGAACAAACAGCGCTTCATTTTCCAGATCGATTTGCAGATTACACCGTTGGATGCCGGGACGCTTGAGCATGACTCTTCCGTCGGATCGGGTTCTTGCCGAGTCCAGGATTACGGAACTGTGTTCCGCAGCTTTGCTGTACCAATCTTCTCCATCGATGAAGAGCACGAGGGCATTGGCCGCCGGGGTTCCATCGGCATTGGTCACCAGGGCGGAATACTCCCCGTTGGTGGTTTCGGATGTTCCTCCCGCGAGCTTATCCGACTTCATGCATCCGCATAGCAGATCCGCCAAGAGCAGGGCCAGGAAAACCGGGAAAATTTTTAACTGGACGAACCGGGAGGAACTGATGCTTTTCATTTTCCCGCTTCCCCGATTCGGGACAAAGGAAATAGCTGGATGTTCAATTGGTAGGTCCGATCCGCTCCCATCGAGCGGTTCACATAGTTGATGATGGTCCTGCGGAATTCCTTGATGCGGGACCTGACCTCGCCATAGTCAACGGCATTGATAGTCATGGTGACGGTAGAAATGTCGCGCTGGTATTTGGGATGTCTCTTGATGGATTCGCGCGAAAGCCGTAGGGTCTCCTCTTGGAACGATTCGATGGCAAGTGATTGCCATTGCGATCCCGTGGTGACGTTGGCGTTGGTTACGTGGTAGCGTCCTTCGGCGTCGGGCTTGATCAGCCCGAGCAAGGTCAGCAAGGCGATTGATTCTTCTGCCTCCTCGGCCGTTATGGAGGGACTGAGGCCTTCGGCCAGTTCGGCATAGTTCCCGCGGAAATCAAAATACTCCAGGATGGAGCGGATGGCGGAGTGGTACCAGGTCTTGTAGTATTCGAATTGATTCGACAACAGCTCCCGCGCGCCTACGTTTTTCAGGGCGAGCAGCCGCTCGAAATGGGCCTTCTCCTCCTTTTCCGTTTTTGATTTGGCGAACAGGACCAGGACTTCGAAATATTCCGCTTCCTTGCCCTTAAGTTCGCATGCCTCGATGCAGGCTTTGACGGAATCATCCGCGATATGGCGAACCCCGATCAGCACTTTGGCGAGATAACTGCCGTCAAGCCCCACCTTGTTTCCAAACAGCTTGTACGAGAAAAACGACTGGCGGGATTTGCGCTCGTCGTAGTAATCCTTAAGATAGGACCTATAGTCCAAATATTCGAATACCGGTTTCATCTAGGAAAATTCCTCACCCTATTATTCAATATGGAGGTGGAAATCCCCTAGTAGTTACCGAGGCGAAGGATTTCTTGGACATGAATGTCCAAGGGTTTTCGATTCAGCCTTGCTGTTTGGGTTTTACGTTCCCCGAGGCCGAATAAACGGGGCGGGCTCCCAATAAAATCAAATCTCCCCCAGGGTCCGGTCACCACTGCGCCCTCCTCAGCAGGCGCCGCCTAGCCGCCCCCGGTCGCCTGTATGGTAATGTTAAGTGTCGCAGCATGGCTGAGCGCTTTGGCAAGGAAATCCGCGGCATTTTGGTTCGGATTCGGTTGCACATCTGCCGCTTGCGCCTGGGACGCCGTCGCCTGCGGGGCCGATTGCGCATCCAGGGATTGCGTCATCTGGCTGGGCGTGGAGAGTTGCCCACCGGCGTCCATGTGATGGGATGCGAACATGCTGTTATAGTGCCCAGGGGTCGTAGGCTGGCTTGGAGTTGGGCTGGCGGTAATATTTCCATATGCGGCCGGGTTTCCGTCAGACGCTTGGATTCCAGAGGATGCTTGATCGCCATAGGACATCACATTGCCATCGGTCATCTGATTGCCAAAGGCCGCCTCGGTGCCATAAGCCGCTTGATCGCCATAGCTTGGTTGGCCGCCATAGGACGTCGCGTTGCCATCGGTCATCTGCTCGCCAGAGGCCGCCACGCTGCCGTAGGACGCTTGATCGCCATAGGCTGCACCAGTGCCGTAGGCCATCTGATCGCCATAGGCCGCGTCGGTGCTGTAGGCCGTTTGATCACCATAGGCTGCACCAGTGCTGTAGGCCGCCTGATCGCCATAGGCTGTGTCGGGACCGAGGGCCGCCTGATCGCCATTGGCTGCACCTGTGCTGTAGGCCGACTGATCACCATAGGCCGCGTCGGTGCCATACGAGGCTTGAACCCCGTTCGCTGCCGCGGTATCATAGGTCGCTTGTTGGCCATCGGCCGCATCAGTGCCTTGGGGCGCTTGATCGGCGTAGTCCGTCGGGCCCACACCCTGCCCCGCCGACGTGTCCGCAGCCGGTTCCGTCGAATTTTCGGACCCGGAAGATTCCGCCGAACCGGAGGGCATCATGGATTTCACCATCCCGTAAGCCATAATGCCACCGGAAGCCATACCCACTGTAGTTGCCGCGGTATCAAGCTTAGAACGCTTCGCCTGCGGCATTGGAGGGTATTCGTGCGGCATCTGAGGGTTGTTATGCGGCATCTGAGGGTTTTCGTGCGGCAACTGAGAGTTGTTATGCGGCACCGCAGGGTTTTCGTGCGGCACCGGAGGGGCGTTGTGCGCTACCGGAGGGGCGTTGTGCGGCGCCGGAGGGGCGTTGTGCGCTGCCGGAGGGGTGTTGTGCGCTGCCGGAGGGGCGTTGTGCGCTACCGCAGGTTTTGTATCCGGCTTGGGAGGATCCCTCGGGGGAGGGAGCTTGGCTGCAGGTGAATCAGGCGCCGATTTCGAAGTCGTTTTTACCGGCGAAGGAAGTTTAGTAAGCTTATGCGCCGATTTTTCCGCTCCGCCGGCCCCTTTTCCGATATTTGATCCCACTTTTCCTAAGGATGACACCCAGCCCATATACTTCTCCTGTTCAAATCGGTTCGCATAAGGAAGGTAGGTACCCCCGCGACAGAGGAGGGTACGGCGGTTCGATAATCCGGTAAGCGAATTACGAGGGATGGTTAATCGGCTTGATTTTCAAGGAAGGAATTGATTTCCAGCATTTTCGAGTCCGATGGTTTGCACGGTTTGGATTACGGCCGCGAAAGCTGCGAGATTGTAGAAGTACGCCGTAAGCAAGTCCGCCTGGCTGATTGGGAACACATCCGGTATCTGCCGGCCATCCACCTGGATGCCCAGACCATCCACAAATATGATCCGGCCGATGCGATGGCTATCCATCACGGCCATTTCCGAAGTGATCCGTCCGCCACGGAAAAGCCCACAAGTAGGTGCAGGAAGGTAAGCGCGATATCGTTTACATCGGTGTACCACTCCGGCCGGGCGGTCCCGGCGAATCCCGGAATGGTGGGGACGAGTACATTGGAATTGGCCGAAAGCGTTCTCACAAAACCGGCTACCGACCCTGGACTCGCGCCTCAATGGAGCACGAGGGCGTTGGCCGCCGGGCTTCCGTTGGAATAGGTCACCAAGGCGGAATACCGCCCGTTGGTGGTTTCGGATGTTCCTCCCGCGACCTTTTCCGACTTCATGCATCCGCATAGCAGATCCGCAAGGAGCAGGGCCAGGAAAACCGGGAAAATCATTGACCGGACGAACCGGGAGGAACTTATGCTTTTCATGAGAGTGTCTTTTTTAGGATTTGTTTTTCTTGTGACCTATTTTCCTGGTCGGTTTATGACTTCCCGAATACCCCCGCGAAGTCCTTGGCGAATTGTTCGATGGAGCGCGGCGCCTTGCCGGTCACACGCCGGAAATCCTCGGAGACGATATCGCCGCCGTTCGCCGCATAGGCATTGAAAATCTCGCCGAAGCGGTTCACGGCCCATTCATTCATGCCCTTCTCGGCCAACACCTTCTTCACGCCGTCCACGGGAATCGCCACATACTTGATTGGCTTGCCGATGGCCGCGCCGATGGCGTCGGCTACCTGCTGCATGTGCAGCGAAGCCGGGCCCGTCAGGGTGTAGGTCTTGCCGGCATGGCCCTCGGTGGTCAGCACCTTCGCCGCGAACTCGCTGATGTCGCGGGCATCGATGACGCCTATTTTGCCGTCGGCCAGGGACATGAACATGCAACCCTTCTCCTTGATGGGGTCGGCGGCCATCATGAAGTTCTGCGCGAAGAACTGCGCCTTCACGATGGTGTAGGGAATTCCCGAACCGATGAGCTCGGCATCGGAGAGGGCGTGCAGGCGGTAGCTGATAGCAGGAGCATTGTACTCAGCGCCCGCAGCCGACATGCGCACGATATGCTTCACGCCGGCTTTCTTGGCGGCCCAGATGGCATTGGAATTCTGCTCGGGCGAACGGGGGTCGCCGGCGGTCAGCAGCCAAAGGGTATCGACGCCGGCAAAGGCCGCGTCCAGGGTCCAGGGCTTTTCCAGGTCGCCGATGTGCACGTTCACGCCCTTGGCCTTGAGCGAGTCGGCCTTCTCGGGATTGCGCACCAATGCGCGCAGATTGTGGCCCGAGTCCTTCAGGTTCGCGATGATGCCGGAAGAGATGTTGCCAGTGGCGCCGGTGATTAGGATGGTCTTTTTCATGGTCAGGTCTCCTGGTAGGTTGCCGGGGCTTCCCCGGATTTGGTGCATCAACTTTGTGTTGATACGTCAACCATACCCCCAATAAGTTGACACGTCAACATGTTTTTCAAGAATTATGAGAATAGTTTTTGAAAAGGAAAGTTGCTGATTTGGCGAATTCTGAGGGGAGAAGGCAAATTACTTGAGCTTTTCCAAAAACCGTTAAGGGGGATTGCCTTAACGAATCCCTTTTTGTTGTCGCATCAACAGAGTAGGTGCTATTTTATGGGATATGAAACCAGGCCCTTTAACACTCGAGGAAATCAGTCGCTGGCGCAATTTCCGCTTCATGGTAGAGGAAACCAGCCTCAAGGTAAGCCGCGAAGTGAGCTCCGCCACCGGGATCTCGGGAGGCCAATTCGGAATCCTGAGCATGCTCTCGGCGGCACCCTCCCGCGAATTGCGCCAGCAGGAACTGGCCGATGCCATGCGCTGGGACCGTACGCGCCTTTCGCACCAGCTTACGCGCATGGAAAAGAATGGCCTGGTCGAGCGGAGGAAGCGCACGGATGAGGGGACCATGATCGTGATTACCTCCAAGGGCGCGAAGGAGATGACCCGCGTCGCTCCCACCCTAGCGCATGCGGTGCGGACCCATTTCCTGAGCAAGCTGACCAAGAAACATCTGACCCAGTTGGTCAATATCCTGGCGGCGCTGCGGGCAGAAGGGCCGATGCCCTCTGCAAGCGGATTTGAATAGAACCCTGTCTCGAGATGGCTTGGATAGGCGGACCGGGCCATGGTCGAATACCCGGCGAAAACTCTTCGGCAATCCTTCGCGGCCGCGATAGGCTCGGGGCGCTTTATCCAGGATCAATTGCGCAAATTTTTGTCGAAGGTTTCCGCTTTTCCTAGGAACCCGAGGCCAAAAAAAATGCCGGTCCATATACTCATAGGAGGGGGACCGGAGTTCATCGCATCCTTGCTCAGTTCAGGGACAGCTCACGCCGGTACAGGACGTCCAGATTGCGAAGGTTCGCGACGAAGGGCCGCGCCTGCTTGACTGGACTAAAGGTCCAGGTCTTTATGATGGCTTCGGCTTCGCGGATGAACGCCTTATTCGTGGGGCCGCGGAGAATCACCGTCTCAACCTCGCCCTGGGCTGAAATGGCGAGTGAAAGGGAATACCTATGGCCGCCCAGGCCCTCGGCTTTCTTTGCCTTCCAGGACTTGTAGAGATAGGTTAAGCCGGCCTGGTTCTCCTTCACTTCCGCCGCAAGGGATTCCGAGGTGCGCACGCTCGGCAGTGAAGATTCCACGCCACGCAGGGCTGTCGCTTGCCTGGGCGCTTCGACTGGGGGCGGCAAATCGATTGCGGTCGATACATCGAGCATGCTTTCCGGGCTCGGGACCGATTCTCTCTGTACTTGCGCGCTCGCGGTTCCAATTAACAACAACAAGGATATAATCAAGGTACGCATATTCTTCCTTACGATATTTTCGGGTTGCCTGGCGTCCTTGCCGTTCTTAAATCCGCCTCGATTACGCATCCATAAGTAGTGGATTCGCTTTCAGCTCGAATCAATATCGGTCGAAGACTTTACTTGCGGTGAACGACGTAAGAAATAACCTGGACATCAATGTCCAACGTTCCAAGTGGTGATGCAATTTAATCAACATCTATTCCGGACCCTATTATCATTGATCCAAAATATTCAACTACGCCAACTGTAACATGCGTGATACTGTCCGGATCCAAACGATTCCGTCCCGGTCCGGAATACCCGGGCCTGGCTTGCGAAGATTGAGTCGCCCAAAAAAACAGAATTTCCTGAAGATTGCTTATCGTGAAAAGCGTTCACTGAATACTTCGGTTGGATTACGGGTTCCAAAATCATTTTCCTCACTGTAATTCCCCACCCTCCCGCCCCCGACTGCGCCTCAAGGATAGCGTCAACGAATTTGAAATCGTGATCAATTCCCGCACCATCAAGTTGCCTTATTCATTCATCGAAGAAATCAGGAGACCCCCGGACGGCACCCAAGTTTTGTGCGTCAATCTCCGGGAAAGAATCATTGAGAAAGAAAAAGACGGGCAAATACATCTATTACCATTGCACCGGATATAAGGGGAAATGCCCTGAGAAGTATGCCCGGGAAGAGGAAGTGACCCGGCAAGTTGAGGCCGCACTAAAAGCGCTTAAGGCGGATAAGGATGTTTTGGCGTTGATGATTCGCGCCCTAAAAGAGAGTCATGCCGATGAAAGCGCTTTCCACAATGAAGCTGTTTCCAAACTCCAAAAGGAACGGGATGTTTTAGAGAGCCGGATTGAAGCGCTGTACTTGGACAAGCTCGACAAAATCATCACTCCCGAGTTTTTCGCGGCTAAGTCCTGTGACTGGCAGGAAAAGCTAACGGACCTCCGGACCCAGATCGATCGGCATGGGAAAGCCCATACCAGCTATATCAATGAAGGAGTCGAACTATTGGAGCTGTCGCAGCGGGCCTTAGAACGCTACCACGAGTGCGAGAGAGCCGAAAAGCGGCGGATCCTGAATTTGCTACTCTCGAACTCGCTTTGGATGAACGCCAGCTTCATACCCAAGTACAGGCAACCCTTTGATTTACTGGCGGTTATGAACGGGGAGGACCAAAACAAAATCGCCCCCTCCGGAACCGGAGAGGGCGACCTTGGAAAATGGTGGAGCCAAGTGGATATAGTCAGAACTTTTTTCTACGAACCGATGCCAGAAATGGCTCAAATTGAGGCCCAATTTTCGGTTTTGACGTGTCACCAAAGAAATGTGCCGTCATTCACTGAGGATGGCCGGCAGCCGGTGATCTCCAATGAACCGCTTGATCTCCGTTCTTGACGTGGCAAAGCACAGTGAATCGGCGACCGGCACGACCGAATCCTCCTCCAGGCGGCGACTTGGTTTTATGGATTGGAGTACGCGACGTGGAAAATTGTTCTCAGGCGGATTCAATACATCGGATCGGCCATCACCTCCGGCGCCACCGATGGTTGCAATTTGCCCTCCAGCCCCTGCTCGAAGACATAGTTCACGTGGCATTGCCGGCATCCCACGGGGTCGCAATGGGGCTTGCGGCGCGCTCCGATGAGAAGGGTGTTCAGCGCGATGGTTTCCAACTCATCGGTAAGGATATTGCCAAGGACGAAATCCGGTTCCGACACGCGGATAAAGCAAGGACGCAATTCCCCATTGGCCCGCACGATCCGGAAGGTCTGGCTATAATGGCAGCGGGAGAACGGATGGGGCGGATGCGAATTGCCGCCGAGAATGGCGGTAATATTCGTTTGCTCCCGTAAAAAGGACTTCATTTCCGGGGAGGATTGCGCCAAAGCAAGGACCTCCCGTACCGTCCGGGCTACTTGTTCCGGGGTTACAGCATCTTCGAAACCCTTTTCTTGAGCGGAAGGATCACGCCGCAAGGGGCGGTAGGCGATACCCACCTTGGGAAGCGCCCACGGTTTTTCTTTTTTCACCAAGTCGAAGATAAGTTTGGCGATGGCCGCATACTCATGGATGTTCTGCCGTGCAAAAAGGAATCCGATCCCGACACGCTTCAAATCACGATCCAGATACCGCAGGAAGTTTTCGATCACCCGGTGGAACAGGGGTCGGCCGCGGAAGGACGCGTAAGTTTCCGGCGTAGCCGCATCCAGGGACAAGCGAACCCATGCCAGCCGATCCGGCCAGGAACCTGGGGGCTTATAGGTGCCGTTGCTGACCAAGGCCAATTCGATCCCAGGAATCTCCGGAGAAAATCCAGGTGATTCAGGGGCTTGATCAAGTTACGGGATACATGCCATCCCCGGGTATCATCCTCGGGCAGCAATTCCTGCAGGGATTGTTCGCGGGAGCCAACCGTCCGGGCGCATTGTAGACGGAGTACGTATCATTCTGCATGCTCAACCTCATAGCTTGGCAATCAACTCCAGATCCATGGAGACGGCGCGCTCAAACCGGCTTTTCAAGATCCTTCGATCCAACGGCTGGTTCGAATCGAAAAAACTTTTCCCATGCTAGGGTAAATCCGTCACCCAGAAAATGGCGACGACGCGCTTTCCCGTTGCCCGGGACGCCGCATAGAAGGCGGCCGCGGACATCTCCACTATGCCGCAATGGTTATCCACCGATTTCCAGAACCTCGGATTGGCTTCCAGAACCACCGAGGCAGTGGTGAAGGATAGCCCGGCGGTTGTCAATACTCCCGCGGAAGCGTGCGCCGAAGCGGCTGCCCGGGATAGGATCGGTTCAAGGGCGCGCAGAAACGGCCGTTTAAAGCAGAGGATTTTTTCACTTATTTTCCCGGGAGAGCCGAAGTACTAACTTTGCACCTTCTTAGCCGAAATCGGGTGCTTCCGGATATCCATATCCCATCAGAGTCTACGACAAGCTGAACTGTCAACCGGCTTGGAGTAGTTCATTTCCAAAAAGTGGTTTAATTTAATCGTTGGATTGAAAAACCAGGCGATGCGCAATGCCGGGGGTCTAATGGTCAGAAATTTCCGGGATGTGGGCGCCGAGGTGAATCGACTGGCTGGAAAGCCGGTCATGCGCCCGGGCCTTCTCCTACGTAGCGGGTCGATAGATTCCCCGGATGAGCTTGCCCAGGTGGGAAATCCCAGGACCATTGTCTGTCTGCGCAGGCAGGAAAATGATTTCGAAAACACCGTGCGTTATTTCCATTTCCCGGCCTATAATCGCGTGGAAAATTATGCGACGGGCAGGAAAGAAGTACGGAAGTGGGTGAACCAGGCCTTAGGCATCCTGGAGATGGATATCCAATTGCCAGTCCTTTACCATTGCACTGCGGGTAAGGACAGGACGGGTGTGGTAATTTCCGCCCTGCTCAAACTAATAGGCATTTCTGATGCGATCATCTGGAAGGAGTTCGCCCTCAGCGAGGGGGCTGCGGACTACCCGATGTGGAAAAAAGCGATGGAAGGATTCGGATTGATTGAAAACTATCTCAATAGAATCAAGAATCCGGTGATTATCATAAACAAGTTCAGGGATAAGAGTCCATCGTTGAGCGGCCTCGTTGACTTGCTTGGGAAGAGCACTCATTCCATCGGGTAGAGGCGGACGGCTTTCTCTTTCTCCAATCGCACCTCGATCCAAAACCGTCCCTGTGCCAGCCCACCCTTCCCGACCCTGATCTCCTGCCGGCCTTTCTCCTGGACTCCGTCGAAAACGGTCCGCACCCCTCTCCCTTGCGCGTCGATCACCCTGGCCCGCACCCTTTGGCGCTCTGACAGCTCGTAGATGAGGAGCCCAGGCCGCCGTAACGGAACCGAAGGTTTTTCCATAACCGGAACCTGCGCGATCTCCTGGAAACCGAATTCCAAATCCTTGAATTGTGTCGTCCAGCTGGATGCGTGCAGGCAATTCCGCTGGGGAAAGGCCGACTCGCTTTCGGTGGTGATCGCGAGACTCAGATCCTTGCCCCAATCGCTCCGGTTTTTACGCGCGATGGAGAAGGTGTCGAGCGCCCGGGCGGAGCCGTCGAGGGTAAGCGACACGTATTTCCGTTTGGCGAAATCCAGGACCAGTTCCGCCTGGTGCCATAAGGTGTCGGGCGCGAGAGTGATTCCGGTAGCCGCAGGAATCAAGGTATCGCCCGCCCGATTCTGGTAGACCTTGATCTGTCCATAATCCGGGCTCCAGGGATTCAAATCCCAGTAGACGGCGGGATCCCAAGAGTATCTGTCCATGGGATTATCGAGGTCGCGCCCATCGTAGTATTGGATCATGAGATGCATGGCTTCGGGGATCTTCGCGTAACCGGTGTCGGGGCGGGGCAGATCGGGGAGCCTGAACAAGGCCTTGTAGCGGTACATCGCCGGAACCACCTTTCCGCCTTCTCCGGGAAAGAAGTCGAACCACTTTTGAAAAGCGAGGGCATTAATCCATTGACCCAAGCCTTTGGGATTGGAGGTAACCGCTCCGTAACCTTCCAGGGAATCGATCCGGACATTGCCCGAGTCGCAGCCGCAGCGGGCGCTATCCATGCCCCCGCCGGGATTGCATTCGGCGAAGGCTTTATGCCCGGCCAAGTTTTTCGAGGTATACAACAGCTTGGCGAAAGGGGCGGTACGGGTGACCAGCTTCTGCGTCTCGGAATAATCGCCGCCGCCGATTTCTCCGAGCGAGCGTATCTTCCAGAAGTAGCGTTTACTCGGTGCCAGACCGGAGAGGGATAAGGCAGTATCTCCAATCACCTTTTGTAGGGATCCGTTGGCGAAGGCGGAGTCTTCCGACCGCCAAACTTCATAATCCTTTACGCCGGGAACCGGATGCCAAGCCAGATTGGCGTCCAAAGGCTGATCCACCCGCAGCCTTCCGCCGATCAGAGTCGGAGGCGGCAACAAGGCCATATGGAACGGCGAGGTCCCGGCCGCCTCGAAATAGGCCCATGAACTCGCATCCAAGGATGACCAGGTCACCGCCCATATGGCACCCACGCTTCCCAAGCTGTCCACATAGGCGGGAAAGGTTCCATCCGGATTTTTCAGTTTGCGGAGGGCATCGAACAAGACCTGGCTTCCCGGCGTCCCGGATCCGATGGCTGCAAAAGTCCCTTCCGTCCAGGTCGAAAAGGGGCCGACCCCGTCCAACCCGCCGGGTAATCCTCCCGCCTCGGTATAGAGCACCTTCGCGATAAAGGACAGCGCATCCAGCGCCGTTTGCTTCTCGCCGAGGTGGCGGAACAGCGGCGCCAGCCAGGCATTTGCCAAGAGCACCGGCCGCGCGGAGGAGGGACCTTCCTTGAAATACCTGAGGTCCGGATCCCAGCCGCGATCTTTCACGAACAGCAGCATCCGTCCCGCCAACGCGGGTTCGCCCATGGCATACACGCCCAGAATGGCGGCGGCGTAGGCTTCGAAGCTGGTTACCTGCGGCTTGTCGGCCTTTCCCGGTTCCAGCGTGGTTAACATGCCGGTTACGGGATCAACGAGGGACTTGAGCAGGGAGTCGGACTTGCGCAAGGCGATCAGCACCGACCCATCGCCGGATTTCTTCGCATAGGCGTGCAAGGCAATCCCGATCCAGGGAAAATCCCCCATCCACACCGAGCCGTCCGCTTCGAGGGCCACCTTCACGGCGCCGGTCCTGGCGTTCCAGGCGCGATACCAATGGCCCTCCGGACGCTGGTTTTCCGCGAAGAATCGGGCCGACCTTTGGGCGGCTTTCGCGAAGCCGTTGATAACTTGCCCATCGTTCCACCGGCCTTCCCGGACCATGGCCAGCAGGGCCAGACCCTGCCCGTACAACCAAGCGGAACTGTCGGGAAGCCAGGTGAGGAACAGTCCGGTGACCGTATCCTGCCGCTTCAGGATGGCTTGGGCGAGCGAGTCCGCCAGGCCGGGACTTGCGGGGACGGATTCGAAGTCCGTCGCGCGCGTAAAGGCGGAGGAGGAGGCCGCTTGCAGACCCCGTAACTTCAAGGTTCCCGTGTCCGCGGGGGACGATTCGGGAACGGCATCCGCATCCACTTCCATGGAGACCACGGTAAGGGAATCCCAATTGAAATCGGGCGGCGCGTCAAATTGTTTTTTTACCAGAACGAGGCGGCCCGACCAGCGCCCCAGCCCCCCCAAGTTTTCCCAGGTCCAACTCGCCTGGCGCGGACCATTCTCCAATTTGAACATCACGTGGCGGAATTGGCGACCGGGCGTCCCCCGGAACTCCACGCCGATCAAGTCGCGGTTGCCCAGCGAGCCCGCTGGGGATAGAGGATAGTAGCACTGCGCGTATTTCGCCCGCTCTCCCGGACCATGGGACCAATGGCATGCGATGGATCCGGAATCGACCGTGACGCCGGCGGATTCGACGGAGCTGGAACCGGTATACCACTTGGCCGGATTCAGGAAACCCGAGTCGGTGACGATCGGAGTGCCGGACCAGCCGAGATAGGATGGCTGGGCCTGGAGGCATTCGAGGCAGAGAAGGAGAAAGCCGGCCGCACTGCGTTTGATCATGGCGCCCCCGTTTGATACTTGTATCAGAGTTCACCAAGGAGGATTTTGTAAACAAAAAGGACAGAGCTTACATAAACATACATCACCCGCACCCATGCGAATTTCCATATAACCGAGGTTCAACCAACCTATTCCCTTGCATCCGCCGCGGTATTAGCTTTATCTGCGCCATGGACGCCGATCACGATCCTGCTCCCGATTCCCGCTCCGCTTCCAAACGCATCTTCCTCTCCTATGGCCGCGGTGACGATGAGCCGTTTGTACGGCGGCTATATGGCGACCTCCGCGAGTGCGGGTTCACGGTATGGTTCGACCGCGAAGACCTGCCGTCGCGGCAACTCACATTCCACCAGGAGATCAAGGACGCCATCCTGAAGCAATCCGATCGCCTGATCCACGTGGCCGGACCCCGCGCGTCTGTCTCGGACTACGTGCGCGAGGAATGGCAGTTCGCCCTGGAGTCGGATAAGCCGGTGATCCCAATACTGCGTCTCGGGGACTATGACCTCGTGCCCGGAGGACTGGCGCTGCTTCATTGCGAGGATTTTCGCGATGACCACCGGTACGATGCCGCTTTCGCTCACCTTGTCGCCAACCTAGAACGTCCGGAGCCGCCGCTGGGCGCGCTCTACGCCGTGCCCGGCATGCCCAAGCATTTCCTGGGGCGAAAGACATTGCTCGAGCGCGTAAGATCGGCGCTACTCGTGGACCTCCACAAGCCCATAGTGGTAACCGGCGCCGGAGCGCGCGTGGGCGTGCAGGGCATGGGCGGCATCGGCAAATCGGTGCTGGCGGCGGCGCTGGCGCGCGACCGGGAGGTCCGCAGGTCGTATCCGGACGGCGTCATTTGGGTACAGGTGGGACGCACGCCGGCGCTGCCCGCGCTCATGCGCGACGTAGCCGCGCATCTCGGCTGCCGGGACCTCATCGAAACCGTGGCCCAGGGCCAGGGCGTGCTCGAGAAACTGCTCGCCGACAAGGCCGTGCTGTTTGTGCTCGACGACGTGTGGGTGGCTGCCGATGGAGCCGCTTTCGAGGTTCTCGGTCCGCGCTGCCGGATTCTGGTCACGACCCGCGATGCGGGCCTTCTGCACACACTCGGAGGTGAACTCTACCCGGTGGAGTTGTTCACGGAACCGGAGGCGCTGCAGCTTGCCGCAGATACGGTGGGCGCGCCCGTTGCCGCCCTGCCGCCCGAGGCGCGCGAGGTGGTGCGGGAGTGCGGGCTGCTTGCGCTGGCGGTGGCGCTGTGCGCGTCGCTCGCCCGCAGGCGCGACGGCGAGTGGAGCGGCATCCTGGAACGCCTGCGCCATGCGGATCTGGAGAAGATCGCGGACCGGCACGCTATCAACTCCGACCATGCCAGCATCTGGCGCGCCATGGAAGTAAGCTTCGAGGCGCTGGCGCCGGACAAGCAGCCCCGCTTCGCCGAGCTGGCGGTGTTCCCGAACGATCGACTCGTACCCGAGGCCGCCGTGGCGACACTATGGAACGGGACCGCGGACATGGACGCCTGGGACGCCGGCGAACTGTTGCGCGAGCTGGGCGAGCGTTCGCTGGTTCGGGTGGACCGGCGGGAAGGGGCGTCGGATGGCATGAACGTTCGCCTCCATGATCTGGTGTTCGATTTCGCGACCAGAAAGGCAGGCGATTCGGAGGCGCTGCACGGTAAGCTGCTGGAGGCCTACGCCCGCAAATGCGAACACGCCGGCGCATGGGCGACCGGGCCAAACGATGGCTATTACTTCCAGGAACTCCCCCGACATCTAGTGTCGGCCGGGCGGGAACCGGAAGGTAAAGCGCTGCTGGTCGACTACTCTTGGATGCAGGCCAAGCTCGGCGCCTGCGGCATCGCCTCGGTCGCGGACGATTATGACCAACTTGCACCCGACCGGCAGAGTGCCCAGGGTCTGGTGGGCGGGGCCCTGCAATTGTCCAGCCATGTATTGGCCGAAAGGCCGGAGGAATTGGCGGGGCAACTGTTGGGGCGGATGCTGGATTTCGAGGAACCGGTGATTCAGGGATTGATGCAGGAAGCACGCCGGTCGATTCAACCACCGGCGATTGTGCCTCTCTTGAGGCGGTTGGATGCGCCGGGGGGGCCCTTGCTCCGCACCTTCGCGGGGCACCAAAGCTGGGTCTGCTCCGTGGCCGTTGCGCCCGATGGCCACACCGCCCTCTCCGGCTCATGGGACAACACGCTCAAGCTCTGGGACCTGCACACCGGCGCCCTCCTCCGCACCTTCGATGGGAATCAGGGCGGTGTCGATTCCGTGACCATTGCGCCCGATGGCCAGACCGCCCTCTCCGGCTCAAGCGACAAGATGCTCAAGCTCTGGAACCTGCGCACCGGCGCCCTCCTCCGCACCTTCGATGGGCACCAAGGCCGAGTCTGCACCGTGGCCATTGCGCCCGACGGCCACACCGCCCTCTCTGGCTCTGATGACTATACGCTCAAGCTCTGGGACCTGCGCACCGGCGCCCTCCTCCGCACCTTCGATGGGAATCAGGGCGGTGTCGATTCCGTGGCCATTGCGCCCGATGGCCAGACCGCCCTCTCCGGCTCAAGCGACAAGATGCTCAAGCTCTGGAACCTGCGCACCGGCGCCCTCCTCCGCACCTTCGAGGGGCACCAAGGCCGGGTCTGCACCGTGGCCATTGCGCCCGATGGCCACACAGCCCTCTCCGGCTCCATGGACAACACGCTCAAGCTCTGGAACCTGCGCACCGGCGCCCTCCTCCGCACCTTCGAGGGGCACCAAAACATGGTCGATTCAGTGGCGGTTGCGCCCAATGGCCACACCGCCCTCTCCGGCTCAAGCGACAACACGCTCAAGCTCTGGGACCTGCGCACCGGTGCCCTCCTCCGCACCTTCGAGGGACACCAAGGCTGGGTCTGCACCGTGGCCATTGCGCCCGATGGCCACACCGCCCTCTCCGGCTCT
>JAHFCH010000143.1 GCA_023249635.1 Fibrobacterota bacterium | reverse complement strand
CCTCCATTGGGGTGGTGGATTTTCCTCCCCGAGGGTAGATTTTCCAGGGTGGAAGGACATATCAATATCAATCGAGTCGAACGGATTGCGCGCGGCCAGCACGGGCTTTGCTCGGTCGGTCCATACGGGGTCGGTCTAACGGCAAATCCCGCGCTGGTCCCCTACGGGCTTGTCCCTCCGGGCCAGCGCCCTCCGGCCGTGCTCACCGCTCACTCGAGCGTTATACGGGCTGAATAAATGAAGTGCGGGTTACCGAAACCAAAGAATGAATACGCACTTCGCGCAGCGTAATAATTAGGCTAAGCGTAGATTAATCTGAATAATAGGGGATAGAAATCAATGGGTTGGACCATTCACTACCATGCTAAAATCCCCAGCAAGCAAATCGATTTGTTCCTTCAAGAAGAAAACTCTGCCCATTTAACTCTTGATGAAAAATGCGAAGAATACAAATGGGAATCAACAAAGGATGGACTTGTATCAGGATTCACCAAGGTCCATTTTTCAAAGGAGTCCGAAAAGGATTTCCTCACCATTCTAAAAGCTCTAAAGGAGCTATCCGAGAAATGGGCCAAATCAAAAATTATTGTTTCCGATGATTATTACCTGCAGAAGGAAGACATCCGAAAAGTTGATATTTCAAAGGTATTGGTGCCACCCGAGAAGTCCGAGGATAAACCTTTCAGCATCGATGATTACGTTTTCCAATATGAAATCCCACACGGGATCACAGTAAAAATGGAACATCTACTAAATTCGATCGAAGACAAAGAATGGGAAGACAGAGCGGTAAGATCAATCTCGGCTTGGAAGTCTTGTGGACCAAAAGAAATATATGCTCGGAAATTCATGTTTAAACCCCACGTTAAGGATATAGATAAGGAAATGATTTTCCTCGAAGCGCCTTCCGATACGGCCTCAAGACAGTCCTTTTTGGATGCACTGAACCGCACCGGAAACCCCGGAGGCATTTTATCTTGAGAGGACGAGGTAATGATGCCGACAAAACGATATTCACTAGAGGTCAAAGAGCGGGCAGTTCGGATGGTCGGAGAACACCGCTCCCAGTATGAGTCCGAGTGGGCTGCGATAGTTTCAATCGCTTCAAAAATAGGCTGTACTCCAGAATCGCTTCGCGCCTGGATACGACAGGGTGAACGGGACAAGGGGAAGCGCCCTGGTCCGACCACCGATGAGAAAGAGCAGATCAAGGTACTTGAGCGGGAAGTCCGCGAATTGAAGCGGACAAATGAGATCCTGCGCCTGGCATCCGCTTTTTTCGCACAGGCGGAGCTCGACCGCAAACTGAAGTGATGGTTTCCTTCATCGATTCCCACAAGGGGAAATTCGGGGTCGAGCCGATCTGCAAAAGCCTGCCGATCGCCCCAGCGACATACTACGAGCAGAAGGCCCGGCAACGGGACTTTACACGTTTGCCGGAGCGAAAGCAGCTCGACATGCGACTGAAGGAAAAGATTCAGCGCATCTGGAACGAAAACTTTGCGGTTTACGGCGTGCAAAAAGTATGGATCCAATTGGAACGTGAAGGCACTTCCGCTGCCCGCTGCACTGTAGCGCGGCTGATGCGCGAACTGGGTCTGAAAGGTGCGGTTCGAGGCAAGAAATGCTTCACCACGGTTTCGGATGGTTCAAATCCTCGGCCGCCGGATCTTGTGGATCGGAAGTTTAAGGCCAACCGTCTCAATCAGCTCTGGGTGGCTGACTTCACCTTCGTGGCCACCTGGAATGGTTTTGTCTTCGTTGCCTTTGTCATCGATGTCTTCGCTCGGAAGATCGTCGGTTGGCGAGCTGCTGGTTCAATGAAGACGGATCTTGTGTTGGATGCTTTGGAGCAGGCGTTGCACGAAAGGACCGACAAGGATGGCCTTGTGCATCACAGCAATCGCGGAGTGCAATATTTGTCGATTCGTTACACTGAGCGGTTGGGAGAGTCTGGAATCCAGGCCTCCGTAGGGACTACTGGCGACTCGTATGACAACGCCATGGCGGAATCTATTATTGGCCTATTTAAGACCGAAGTTATTCGTCGGCGCGGTCCCTGGCGCAATCTGGAGACGGTGGAATTCGCGACAATGGAGTGGGTTGATTGGTTCAATAACCGGAGGTTACTCGAACCCATCGGCAACATTCCGCCAAGAGAATTGGAAGAGATGTATTATTCAAATCTTGAGAACCCAGCCGAGGTGGCTGGACTCAAGCAAACTAGCCTCCGGTAAAACCGGTGCGGTTCACAACTATTCCTGCGGCAAGGCCGTTGAGGCCGCGGATAAAAATTAAGTCCAGCCAAGGATCGCTTCTCCAAATAGGCGGCCAGTATTCAGCACCGGTTAGGCAACCTGAAATAGGATATTCGGTATGATCGTAAAACAGCAAATCAAAGAGTATATCGCTGGTCATCCTGAACCAAAGCGTAGTGACCTGCAAGAGTTGCATCGCATCATTCTGAAGGTAATGCCCGCGTGTAAATTATGGTTCTTGGACGGGAAAAACGGCGAGAATAAAGTCGTCTCGAATCCTAATATCGGATATGGACTTTACACCATACAGTATGCGGGCGGGAAAACCAGGGAGTTTTACCAGATTGGTCTTAGCGCGAACACAACCGGAATCTCCGTCTATATCCTGGGCCTTACGGATAAGGCATACTTGTCCAGGACCTATGGGAAAAAAATTGGCAAAGCAAGCGTGACCGGGTATTGCATCAAATTCAAAACCCTCAAGGCTATAAACATCGAGGTACTTGAAGCAGCAATACGCTATAGTTTAGAGGCTAGTAACCAGACCAGGGCGGAAAAATGAAATCAATCATGCTTGAGCTTATCCCCATCGACCCGGGATTGGATAAATTGCTGGTCGAAATCAAGGCCAGTTACCAAATCGTTCCGGAAGCGAAAATCATCAACCGGATTAAGCAAGACTCCATTGAAAATATCGCGGATGGCCAGGATTATAAGATATTCGAAAATAACAGCTGGCTCATTTCCGGAAAAATAGACGATGAGGATCCGGGATCGATCTGGATCGAAATATTCAAAAAACAATGAAGCTCGGGAAAGGTATCCATGGCGACTGAGCAATTCAACTTCAGCAATGGGGCCGCCTATGAACGGTATATGGGGATATGGAGCCAACTTGTAGGTGAAGCTTTCCTGGACTGGCTTGCTCCTGGACCGGGGCTTCGATGGCTCGATGTTGGATGCGGCAATGGCGCTTTTACCGACCTGGTGGTCGCGCGGAGTAGACCGAACTCGGTGCAAGGAATAGATCCGTCCGAAGGGCAACTTGCCTACGCTCGGACCCGATTCAGCCCCAGCCTGGTTCAGTTCCGTCAGGGTGATGCGATGGCGCAACCTTTTCCTGATAGCACGTTTGATGTGGCGGTAATGCCGCTGGTGATTTTCTTTGTTCCTGATCCGGGCAAGGGTGTTTCGGAAATGACCCGGGTGGTTTGCCCGGGTGGCATGGTTACCGCATATGCATGGGATATGGTGGGTGAGGGCTTTCCGTACGAATCGTTGCTGGCTGAGATAAGGACCATGGGGATTCCGGTACCTGTGGAACCAAGCCGGGATGCGTCCCGCCTTGATGTGATGCAGGGTTTATGGGCGGGCGCGGGATTGTCGCAAGTTGAATCGCGGGTATTCGTGGTGGACAGGACTTTCGCCGACTTCGATGATTATTGGACGACGATACTCGGCAGCCCGAGCGTGGGTTCAATCCTCACAGCGATGTCGTCGGAGAATATCGCGCATCTCCAAGGGAGAATCCGGGAGCGCCTACCGAAGGATGCTGACGGTCGCATTACTTACGCGGCCAGGGCCAATGCCATCAAGGGTCGCGTAGCGCCCGCAGGCAAGTAAGCTTATTGCATCGCCTTGGCGCGCGCTATCACGGTTGAAGCATATTCCGCGGCTTTGATTTCACGGCCGTAGGAGTCGCAAGTACCCGGCTTCCAGTTATCGCCACCATTGTATTTTTGCAGCATGTTGGTCACGGTGCCGCCTTTATCCGAGATGATAACCGCGGCCATGGCCACCTGATCGGCTTTGCTGGCGTGGTTGTAGGCATGACCCATCTTTGCCAGGAACTTACCGGCATAAGCCGCGCGTGTGCTTGATTCTACTTGCATCAATCCATCGCCGGCGCTAGGGCTACCGTTCAGGGCTTGGCCGAACCGGCTTTCCTTTTCCATTTGCGCCGCGAGAATATAGGGGTCGACACCGGTTTTCTGGCCGGCCGCGACACACAATTCCCATAAGTCTTGCGGCATGGCGGCGGGCGCATTACCGACTTTGCCGACAACGGGGACATCGCCATGGCTGGATTCATCATGATGTTCCGGGACCTTATGTCCGCATACGACGGGAGCGATCCCATCTTCCGGGACATGGCTCTTTTTTTCGGTGGGGATTGGGCTCACCTTTTCACCAACGACCAGGCTTACCTGTTCGTCGAGGACCTGATTGATGCCGCTAAGGTACTCGGGCGGCAAATCCAGCTTGTCCAACTCCGCGAGGTAGTCGTTCAGGCCATCGAGAAAGGCCCGTAGTTGGTCGGGAGGCAGGTTGGCTTCGGGAATCTCCCGATTGTCGTCCAAGAGGTACGCATACCGCGCGCGAGTCTTGTCCGCGTGTTCTGAAGGGGGGATGCTTTCAATTGACATAGCTGTAAAATTAGCCCGATGGCCCCTTACGAGGTTTCTACCGGTATGCGAAAATCGGTCTCAGTTACGCGCATACCCCGAAAATCGGAATCCGGGGAGCACGACTGCCGAACCGGGGCGCAAAACGGCAAAACCTGATTACAAGAACTTTGGGAATAGCCGGAGAGGTGGAAAATGAGAGTATTATTTGGCCGGGTTACACCGAACGGATTCGGAAGGAAAACCATGATCGTGGACGTGCAGGTTTCCATTCAAGGTTCCAAGTCGGCGGTGTGGGCCGCGATGACGGACATCGAGAACGCTTCGGATTTCATCAGCGGCATCCAAAAAATAGAGGTTCTCGATAAACCGGCCCATGGCCTGGTAGGTTTGAAGTGGCGTGAGACGCGAATGCTATTCGGTAAGCCGGCCAGCGCGGATAAGTGGATTACGCATGCCGCCGAGAACGAGTACTATAAAACCCGGGCCGAAAGCGATGGCTTCATTTTCCTATCTACCCTTAGCATTTCAGAGGGTAATGGGGGAATCACCTTGGTTAGCTGCCATGATTCCCAGCCGCAAACTCTGGCTACCCGGTTAATGTCGATCCCCATGGGGTTGTTTTTCAAAGGCGTGGCGAAAAAAGCGCTTAGGCAGGATCTGAACGATATCAAGACCGCGGTTGAACGGCAGAAATAAGGGAACGCAAATGAAAAGAGTTACGGGCATCGGAGGAATCTTTTTCAGCGCTCGCGATCCGGGTGCGTTGCATGCTTGGTATAAGCGCCATTTGGGCATTGATGTGCAAAAGTGGGGCGGAGCCGCATTCAAATGGGCGGACGAAGCGGGCAATCCGGTGAAGGGAACTACCGCTTGGTTGATCGGCCCGGCGGACGGCAAACACTTCGCCCCGAGCACTTCGACCTTCATGGTCAACTACCGCGTCGACGACCTAATCGGTTTGCTCCAGGCGCTGCGCAGCGAAGGCTGCAACGTCCTGGACAAGATGGACGACTCCGAGTACGGGAAATTCGGTTGGGTGATGGACCCGGAGGGAAACAAGGTCGAGCTCTGGCAACCGCCGGCAGGCCAATAGGTCCGGACCATGAAAGCCCTGTTTAAAGACATTTCCGCCTACAACCGCGGCCAGAGCAAGGCGGATAAGGCCATTTGCGATCGGCTCCGCGAGGAGATCGGGAAGGCGCTGCCGAAGGCGGAGAGCCGGATATGGCATGGGAGTCCGGTGTGGTTCCTGGAAGGGAACCCCATCGTCGGGTACCATAAGCTGAAGGACTGCGTGAGGCTACTGTTCTGGAGCGGGCAGTCGTTCGGTGAAGAGGGGCTTGCCGTCGAGGGGACATTCAAGGCCGCGGAGGCGCGCTATACGGAAGCGGGGCAGATCAAAGCGACGCTACTGCGCAAGTGGTTGGCGAAGTCGAAGAAGATCCAATGGGACTATAAGAATCTCGTGAGGCGGAAGGGCGTACTGGAGCGATTGGCCTAGTCCTCGATAAAGCTGCCGCAAACGAAAAACGCCCCTCCTTGCGGAAGGGCGTTTTGCTTTGGAGACCGGGAAGCTTACTTGGTTTTGGCCGAGGCCGGGGCGGCGGCAGGGGCCGCGGGAGGAGTCGTTGCGGAGGCGGCAGGAGCCGTCTCTTCGGCGGGGACGGCGGCGGCTTGCTGGGTGGCGGCCTGTTCGGCTTTCACTTCGGCGGCGCGCTTTTCGGAAACCGTCTTCAAGGAGGCGAGGCCCTTCTCGAAGTAGCCGCCGAGCATCTTATCCATCGCCAGGTTCATCAGGTGCTTGAAGGGATTCTTGCCCGAATCGCCCGTCATCTGCTGGGTGACCTTGGTGGCTTCGCCTTCCTGGACGAAAGTCCAGTGGCCGTTGGCCGTGCCCATATCCTTGAAGTCGAGGAAGGTGGTGATGGACTGGCCGGGGATGCTTTCTTCGATGGTCTGGGAGCCATTGCCCGATTTCTTGGAGGTCCAGCTGCTGACGGCGCCTTTACCGGCTTCCGGTCCGGTGTAGGTGATTTGGACCGAGGGATCGTTGGCCATCCACGGGGACCAGGCTTCGTTCTTCTTGAGGTTGTTCACCTGTTCGAAGACCACGTCGCTGGGGGCGACGATGGAAACCGACCTCTCCACCTTGTAGCTGCTGGGCAGCATGAAGCCGATGGCGGCCAGGGCTACGATCAGGACGATCAGGCCAATTACGATGTTCTTCACGATTTTCATCAGGAACCTCCTTTAAAGGAAGCGGGAAAGGTAACAATAACGGATTGCCGCTTCCCAGAGCGAAACGGAAGCATTTGCCCCCTAATGGGCTTTGGGACGCCGAAAAACCCATAATCCCGGGGGTCGCTTGATCGGGCCCAGGGGGTCACGGAATCCATTGCCCGGTTTGGAAGATGCGCTGGCCGTCCAACCGGACCTCTTCGGTAATCAAGAATACGTCGACATGGTGGCGGGCTTCGCGGCGATTGAAAGCGGGCTTCTTATACACCGCGTGCTTGGCGCCTAGGGAGAGATGGATGCCGCACATGCGTTCCAAGGTGCCTATGTCCCGCACGATGCGATCGGGGGCGAAAGCGCGGTTCATGCCGAAGCCGAGCTCGCGGATCCAGACTTCGCCTTCGTCGGCGCGGATGTTGGCGAGCACGCGTTCGAATTCGGGAGTGGAGTCGAGGGCGTCGGCCACGCGGCCTTTTTCGATGACCAGCGTGATGGGTTGCGGAGGGCGGTTGGCCATGAAGTCGATATCGGCGAATACGAAGATACGGGCGCGGCCGTTGACCGCCTCGGGATCGCGGGCTTCGGTGAAGACTTCGCCGATGGGGAATTGGCCGCCTACGTTCTGCATGCCTCGGTAATCGCCTACGTTGAGCTTGGTCGCTTCGAAGGGGCCGGTGAAGACGAGACGCGCGCCGGCGCCGGATTCTATCGCGCATTCCCCCGCGGCATCGATACGGTCGCGGAGGGCGTGGCCGACGCCGCGGTAATAGGCGGGGTCATAGGCGAGAGCGTCGATATACAACAAGGCCTCGGGGCCCTGCATGCGTTCGAGATGGGGATGTTCGATAACCTTGAGGCCGCGCTTGAACAGCTCGACACGGATCCGGAAGGCTTCCAGGCGGAAGTTGCTGGATTGGATGAGCACCACCAAATCGCCTGCGGAGAGCGTCGCGAAGGCGGTGAGGATTTCCGCCTGGGGGACGTTATCGAAATCGAGATGGCGGGCGTCGGGCAAGGCGCGGCGGTAGGCTTCGGTTAGGACGATGGAAAGCGGGCTGCGCGCGTCCGAGACGAGGACGGCGGGGCGGGCAGCTGGGTGCTCGACGGCTTCTGCGAGAATGGCCCGCACGTGGGTGGCCGCGTCGGCAAGGGCGGCGGCGGGGAGCGGTTCGAATTCGGGCATGGCCCCGGGAAAACTAATTCCTGGGGACGCGTACGCGCGGGATCAGTCCGGAACCGGGCGGGTGAAAACGGCGCCGGCGGATTCGATGCGGAGCAAGCGCAGACCGTGGGCGGAGGCGGGGAAGGCGAAATCGCGCGGAGCCCGGCCGGATTGGGCGGAGAGCAGCTTGCCATCGAGCGCGAGCAGGGAGAGTCGGTAGGCTCCATCCAGGCTAACGTGAACGCGTAGTCCGGCGGCGGTGGAAACGCGGAGTGCTCCCGATAGATCGGGTAGCGCGGCGGCGGCGGGGCGTACGGCGACCGCCGCGTCGAAGGCTGTGGTGGATTGATAGTTGTGGGTGAAATAGGCCGTGGTTTGGAACAGGGGGCCACCGCCGGCGGATTTGATCCCCGCTGCCGTGATCTTAAGCTCGCGTTCCGAGGCCGCAGCGAGATCCGTTGAGCCGATGAAGAGGCGCTTCTTATCGTCGGAGAGTTTGACCGAGGCAGGTGTGAAGGGGTTGCCTTTCTGATCGATGCAGCAGCCGTATTCGACGGTGCGATTGTAATGCCATTGTTGCAGCGAGAAGGATGCGGGAACGGCGGAGGCGGGATCAAGAGGTTGCGAGAAGACGATTTCGACGCCGCCCTGGCGGGAATGGATCTCGCGCATTTCAAAGGGCAGGTTGGCGGCGGAGAACTTGACCCGGTACATGGGCTTCGCGGCTCCCGAGGGCCAATCGCCTTGGGCCAGGAAGGTACCGGCCACGAACCAGTCTTCCTTGGGATTGAGGGTGAGGCGGTTGACGGCGCCGGTGGCGAAGCCGCCGGTGAAAAAGAAAAGCCCGCCGTTGTAGGTCCCTTCGGCGATCTTATCCATGTTTACGCGCGATAGGCCGGGAGCATTCACGTCGCCGATGATGAAATCGCCCGCGTATGGCCCGCGGTCCAGGTACATGGGTTGGCTGGCGCTCTGATGCACTCCGTCGACGAGCCAGGCGATGGGGGGCTCATAGGGGAGGGTCTCGGCCCAATTGGCCTTGAAGCCCGACATCTGCTTGTAGCCGTAGGTTTTTCCCGGTTTGATCAATTGAAAGCTGCAGGCGGGCAGCCAACCGCCCTGGTTGTCGGTCACGAACATCTGGCCGTTGGCCCCCAAGGTCATGCCGTTGGGCTGACGTAACCCGCCCGCTACCTTGGTCAGTCCTCCCGCCCCGTCCGGCGCCCAGGAGAGGAAGGCTCCGCTAAAGCTGGTGGTGGCGGAGGCGCCGGCGCGGCCGCCGGGCTGGGTGGTGCCGCCATAAGGGCCGTAGAATTTCCCGCCGTAGTACATCGGAGTCATCACCCATTGATGCCATTGCTCGCCGTTGACCCATTGGAATCCCGCCTCCGGGGTGGGCCAGCCGATGACCTTGGTCTTGTTGGCGCCCGTATTGGCGGGATTGTCGAGGGTGTTGATGCGGTAGAAGCCGTCGCGCTCGGCCACGTAAACCTTATCCTCCACCACGGTGACGCCGGAAGGCTGATGGAACATGTCGGCGATCTTCTTGCTGGCAAGCGCGGACATATCCCCGGAAATACCGCTGACGATCGTCACCAGGGAGTTGGCGTTGGTGCCCGGGATCTCGCCGTTGGTGGTTTCCTCGGCGGCGTTGGTCACCACCATGCGGCCGTCGGAAAGGAAGGCCGCGCCCATGTTCATGTAGTTGGCGGGGAAAGGGATGGCTTCGATGACGAGGGAAGGGTTCTTGGTGTCCTGGGGCCAAGGGCTCTGCGCGGCGGCAGGCAGGCAGCATAGCGACGCCAATCCGGCGAGGGCGGAGGGAAGGCGCCAGTTCGCGAAGCGGATCATGGGAACCTTTCGTGTTCGCGGTTCAGGGGACCGTGGCCCGCAAGGCCTGCACGGCTTGTACGCCCGGGCCGCTCAGGCGCACGGAGGCGCCGGGAGGCAGGGATTGAAGGCGGGCATCGGAAAGCCGCAGGCTTTTTCCGGAGGGGGTCTCGGCGCTGAAGAAGGTGCGTCCGTCGGCGCCGATCAGATCAACCTGGTCGAAGGCCCAGGGGGCTTCAATGCGCAGGCCGCCCGCGGCCGCGGTGATGGCGAAGCGGCCGGGATGCCGGACCATCTCCATGCCGCGGCGATTGCGTTCGTCGATGGAGACGGGCGTATAGGCCTTGAGGATGGGAAGCATGGCATTGCGGTAGCTTACGTAGTCGGCCTTGGGCTTCTGGCTTACGCTCTCCAGGAATCGTTCCACGAAGCGGGGATGGTTAAGCTCCTTGGGTGCGCCGATGAAGATGTTGGAGAGGAAGCTTCCGGTGGGCGTCTTGGGGACGATGGTGACGGCGGGGTCGAGCACGCCTTTGAGCGGGCGCAGTCCTAGGAAATAATCCGCCATGATGGCGAGATCGGAAAGTTCCGCGTAGGGGATGGTGGCGCCTTTCTTGATGCCGGGACCGTAGAAGCTTATGAAAGGCGTCCAGGAGGTGATCTGATCGGCGTCATGCAAGGAGATGGGATTGTCGTTCATGCCGTGATCGGCGGCGAACATCACGTAGGTGCTGTCCCACACCCCGCCGGCTTTGAGCGCGGCCACCAGGCGCATGAATTGCGCATCGGCGGCGGCGATGGCCTTGCAATACGCCGACTTGGGATCGAGGGCCCCGGCGGGTCCGTTCCAGCCATCGCGCAAGCGCTGGGGATGCAAGCGGATGAGGCGGGCCTTGTCGTTCTGGAAATGATCGATGCCGTGCTGCACCACCACCTGATCGGTGAGCTCGCCGCTATAATGGAAATCCGGCGTGGTGATCTCCGAATAATTCTGCGAGCCGCCGGCATAGACGGATTTGATCCCCTTCTCCTTGCCGGCCAGGAAGATATCGTCCACGTTCTTGGTCTCGAAGATATGGCAGCCGTTGTGCACGGCCACGTTACCGGGCGAGGTCTGGCCCCAGGGCGTGGTGCCGTTCTCGAGTTTGTAGCCTTCCTTGGGGTAGGGCGTATAGGATTTCTCAGCCACTACGCCGCTGTCGAACATCATCTTAAGGCCTACGGCGCCGTTGGCGGCCATCAGCTTCGCCGTCGCCGGTTCCAATCCGTCGATGAAGAAGATCACCACCGTGGTCTTCTGTGCGAAACCGGAAACCGCCAGCCCCGCGGCCAAGAGGAAACTCCGGTACAAACGGTTATGCATGCGTGCCATGAGACCCCCGCGCTTTGCTTCGAGGGTAACCTATCCCTGCGGCCTGACCCTGTAAGGCGGTAATTTCCGGAACGGCGACTTTTTGTTCACAAGAGTGAATCGGATCGTTCCGGTGATAGGGGCGAAAAACGCCTGTGTAAGCGGGGCACCAGCAGGATGCTTGTGTTTTTGAGCCGTGTTTCCGGCCAAAAAACGGATCGGTCCCGGAATAATCCGCGGGCCGGCCGCGGCCTGCGGGGCCATATTGATAGCACCACCCTCGGCTGCCGCTCCCATACGGAGCGCGGGCCCATCCGGAGGACTCAAAATGAGTACGAGCATGCGGGCCGCTGTAACTTGCATGTTACTGAGTGCCGCCCTGGAGGCGCAAGGATTGGGAAGTTGGGGCACCAAGCCCAGCCTGCCTTCGGCCCGGGCCAACGGCGTCATGGGCAAACTGGGACGGAAGATCTACTATGCGGCCGGGTTCGCCAACGGCGTGCCCGTGAAGACCCTGTTCATCTACGATATGGACGCGGGCAAATGGAGTACGGGCAAGGATATGCCGGTGGCCTTGCATCATATCGGCCAGGCGGCGGTTCTGGACGGATTCTTCTACAGCATCGGCGGCGATTCCCACGGCAGCGCCAATAGCCCGAAGCCGGGCGGGGCGGAGCATACCGGCACCTCTTACAACTTCCGCTACGACCCCGCCACGGATACCTGGAAAACCCTGGCGCCGCTTCTGCATGCCACCGCCACCTCGGCCATTATCGCGTTCGGGAAAAAGATCTACGTGATCGGCGGAGTGGACAGCGGTGGGATCGTGACGACGCTTACCCAGGAATACGATCCGGCCACGGATAAGTGGGCCATGCGGAAATCCATGTTCACGCCGCGCGACCATGCGGGAGTGGAGGTGCTCGACTCGCTCATCTACGTATGCAGCGGCGGCGTGCTGAAGAAGAACACCGGCGCTTTCGAGGCTTATTCCCCGGCCAGCGATACCTGGTACAAGCTGCCGGACATCCCCACTCCGCGCAGCGATATGGGCTTCGGATTGGTGCGCGGGCGCATGTACGCCTACGGGGGCGAGTGGCCCGGCATCTACGACACCAACGAAGAATTCGATCCGATCACGAAGAAATGGCGTTCGGTGACCAAAATGCCCGAGGCCTGGAAAGCCGTATGCACGGCCATCGTGGGCGATTCCATCTACTCCTTCGGCGGCTATACCGCTGCGGGAATGACGGGACGGGGCCTGGTGTGGATCCCTCCGGTCAATCCCGTCGGCGTCATGGTTTCCCGCTCGGGCTTGCTCCCGGCCGCGCGCCCCGCAATCCCGAGACCGATGCCGCAGGGTTTCTGGATGGGCGTGGACGGCCAGGACATGCTGGGCCGCACCCGCGCGCCCGCGGTGCTCCGGGTAACCGGCGAGCTACCTTAGCCCTCCTTTCTTCGGTCTTTCACCCCCCCGTTATTTGCGGTCTTTGCCCTGCTTCGTTTCGCGAAGCAGCCGGACCTCCATTCCAGGCGGTATAATCGATTAAAATGGGCGCTTTTTGCTCTTGGCTACGAAGCACTTTTTCCGGCTTTTCCGCTGTTTTCCTGCTGGATTGAGCTTATCTTTGCTTTGGGTCAGGTTTCAATTCTTGGGGGGCGCATGATTTTTACGAAGCAGAATAGAGGTGTTGTAGCCACCGGAACGGTGAAAGCCGTTTTGGCGATGGCTATGACGGTAGCAGCGCAGGCACCGGGGGATCGTCTTCCCCTTAAAGCCGTGCATCCGGGATATTCCCTGGTGAACCTGTTGCCCTCCGGCGTAGAGCCGGGGGTTTCGGGCATGGATTTCCTCGCCGACGGCAGCCTGGTGATCTGCACCTGGGGCGGGGACCACAAGGTGCTCGTGCCCCCTTCGAAAAAGGGCGAGGTATACATCCTCTCCAACGTCGCCCAAGATGACCCCACCAAGATGACCCTCAAGAAATTCGCGACCGGCCTGCAGGAGCCCCTCGGGCTTAAGGTCGTAAACGATACCATCTGGGTAAGCGAGCGCCAGGCGCTGACCGCGCTCACCGACAAGAATAAAAACGGGACCATCGAAGTGGATGAGCCCACCCGGTTGGTTTCTTACACCAGCGGCGGCCAGCGCCACGAGTTCTTCTTCGGCCTGGTGTACAAGGACGGCTACTTCTACGGTGCGCATTCGCTTTCCCTGGCGCCCGGCGGGACCGCAGCCTTGCCCCAGCCCAATGCCGATCGCGGCACCTATGTCAAGATCGAAAAAGCCACGGGCAAGACCGAGTTCATCGCCGGCGGCGCGCGTGAACCCTTCGGCATCACCATGAATCCAAAGGGGGAAATCTTCTCTACCGAAGTGCAGGGCACCTGGAATCCCGCCTGCGGTTTTACCCAGGTACGCGCAGGCCGCTTCTACGGCCATCCCCAGATCAACCAGTCCCCGCCCAATCCCTGGGACACCAAGCCCTACAATCAGGTCGCGGTTCTGTTGCCCGAGAGCGAGATCGCCAATGCGCCCGGCGAGCCCGTCTACGTGCCCGATGGCATCTTCAAAGGGCAGTACCTTTACGGTGACGTGACCTACGGCGGCATCCAACGCGTGTTCCTGGAGAAGATCGGCGACAATTACCAGGGAGCGGTTATGCGCTTCTCGGCGGGATTCACGGGGGGCGTGAGCCGTCTGAAGTTCGGTCCCAGTGGCGATCTCTTCGTAGGCCAGATCGGCGATGCCGACGGCAACTGGAACGAGCCGAACAAGGAGCTGTTCGGCTTGCAGAAGCTGAAGTCCAACGGCAAGACGACTTTCGAAATGCTGAGCGTACGCTCGCGTCCCAAGGGCATGGAGCTGGAGTTCACGGAACCGGTGGCCCTGGACGCCGATCAGGCCGCCCGCTACGAGGTGAAAACCTGGAATTACCTGCGCACCGCTACTTATGGCGGCCCCAAGACGAACGCCAAGACGCTTACCCCTTCGCTGGTGAAAGTGGACGCGACGCGCAAGAAGGTATACCTGGAAGTCGCGGGCATGACGGCGGGGGAATACATCGTGTACGTACGCCTGGTCGGTCTCAAATCGGCGGCGGGCGGGACGCCTTGGTCGACGGAAGCCTGGTACACGCTCAATGCCTTCGGGACCGGCGAACCATTCAGCAATCCGGACGTGGGCTTGGCGGTCGAGGGCAAGGCCCCGGCGGCCCTGTCGCTGGAGCGCGCGGGTGGCCGGATGGACTTCCGCGTGTCTGCCATCGCGGCGTATGATTTGCGTATCCTGGATTCCCGCGGCGTCGAAGTGGCCCGGTTCAACGGTCAAGGTTCCGGGTCCCACTCGTTGGCCCTGAAAGGTCTGGCTCCCGGGGTCTACGCGGCTTCCCTGCGTTGCGCAGGCAAGCGTCTGAGCCGCGCATTTACGGCCTGGTGATGATCCGCCGCTGATCCGCCCCTAGGGTTTGACCGGGGCGGCGCGGCCGTCCGCCGAGAACAGGCGGTAACCGCGCCAGGCCCAGACCGGAACGCGCGTCCGGGCGCCCTGGGCCCGGCCCGTAACGGCAGAGTTACCCGGGCGATTCCGCTTGGCCTCCACAAGGGCCACGGGAGGCTGGGTCAATACCGCCTTCAAGCCCACATCGATGAATTGCCCGCCCGTGGTCTGGTGGCACCAAACCGCCAGCATGTTGGCGCCGGGCTTTACGATGCCTTTGACCGCCTCCGTGATATCGAAATCGAGGTAACGCGTGATGTACCCCACCCGTTGCAGGGCCAGCTTGCCGTTGATGAGGATGGTCACGTCCTCGTCATGCTGAACGGTCACGAAAAAATGGTTGTAAGGGGTGGAGTCCACCACGAATGCCTTGCGCAGCCAGATGTCGCCGGTATTCCAAGCGGTGTTGAAGGTGAGCCCGGGGGTTCCCGCCGCGCCGAAACCCGCTTGGCCCGAAGACCAGGCGGCATCGTTGAAACCGGCGCCGGACCAGTTCGAGGTGGCGGGATCCTCCGTCGTGTATTTCCAGGTCTGCGCCTCGGTGCGGGCATCCGCGAGGAGGGTGATCGCCTGGCCGGTGATGCTGGTTTCGAATCCGAGGTCGATGTATTGGCCGCCCTTGGTCTGGCTGCAATGCACGGCAATCAGATTGTCCCCGGCCTTGAAAGCGGCGCGGGCCTTGGCGTCGAGAGGGAAGGATTTGTAATCGACGGTGAAGCCGGTGTCCTGCCAGATGAGGGTGCCGTTGACGTAGACTTCGGCGTTCTCGTCGTGGTGGATCAACAGGCTCAGGCCGTTGAGGGAATCCAGGTTGGGCATGGCGACGGTGCGGCGCAACCAGATGGCGCTGTCCAACCAATCGGTATAGGCCGCGCCTCCCGGCGTCTTGCGCGTGCCGAATCCGGAAAGCCCGGAACTCCAGGCGGAATCCGCATAGCCTGACTTTTCCCAATCGGGGCCGGGATCGGAAACGGTATAGCGCCACTCGGATGGGTTGGTCATGGCGGTGGGAAGCACGATGCTTCGGAAGGTCGTCTGCGCGTGCGCGCCGGTCGCGAGGCCAAGGGTTAGCATGGAAGCCAGAACGGCCCAAACGCCGTGATGGCGCAGCCCACCCCGAGCCGATCCGCTGATTCGCTCTGACATCCATCCCCCTGAACACCGAAGCCCCCAACACCCTGGGCCTGTCCGCAAAGGTAGGCCGGGCCGGTCGCGTAAGCTAGGAGAATAGGGTGCCATTTACCGTGAAAAGCGACATTGAGGTTTGTAAAGCGGCTGGGCAGCTGTCCACCTGATTGGCATAAAAACCTGGACAACATGGGCCGACAGCGGGTTCGGAACCCAAAAAGCTTCGGTGGATTACCGTCGCCTTACGCGAAAACCGGCTTCACCCGGTCCGGCAAGGGTTTTGCTTTTCGTGTCGCAAGCGGCGCCCGGGAAGTTCCCGTGCGGATCAAACAAAGGCGAACCCATGCACTCTGCTTCCTCCCTGCTCAAGCTCGCGCTCCCCTTCGGATTTCTGTTACTGTCCAGCTGCGCGGCCATGTTCCCGCCCAATTACCGGGCCTATTCCGATAGCGTCGGATACTCCGAAGCCATGGTGGCGAAGGATGCCTGGGAGATCGAGTACGTGGGTCCGGCCCAGTTCACGGAACTCCAGGCCAAGCAGATGGCCTTGCTGCGGGCGGCGGAACTGACCCATGCTTCGGGTCGGCGGTGGTTTCATATCGTGAGCCAGGAGACCACGGCGCGCAAGGTGCGTAAGACCTCGCGTGAAGTGACCAAGACCCCGGTGCAGGATTCCGGCGCCACGCGGACGGATGGTCCCCAACTGGTGCAAGAGGTGGTCACCCGCGAAGACGCCTGGATCCCCACCGCCAACGTGGTTTTCCGGATCGACACGGAGGAAACCCCCGAGTCCCTGGACGCCGATCAGGTATGGGCCCAGGGACGCGCGAGCGGGCTATTGCCCAAGCGTAAAAGCTGAGAAAGCCAAATGGTGGCTGATCAAGGCTGAGCCCAGCGCGGGACCGCTCTCGCGCTTTTGCCGATCAGGTCGAAACGGCGATAGCTCTGTCCGGGAATTCCCACCAACAGGCGACCCTGCCCGGGCCGCCATGCGTAAAAGCGCGGACCTTTCGGAGTGGCGTTGCCCGCGACGGGATGGATAGGCGGGAGCGAAGCCGCGGCCCCCAGAATGGCGGCCGATAGGGATGCGTCCAGATACTGGGTGGTGGGACCGGTCTGCCCGAAGTTGGGCGGCAGGTTGCGGCAATGGATGGCGAGCACGTTGTTCCCCGGCCGCAAAGCCGTCTTGGCCGCTTCGGTGATATCCAGATCCTGGTACTCCGTCCCCATTCCGTAGGGGTGGGTATGATTACCGGATAGCAACGCCACCCGCATTCCGTTCAGGTATACCTGCGCGTCATCGTCATGATTGATGGATAGGCCGAACCAGTTGAAGCCTTTGGCAGGCAGAGCGAAAGTCTGGCGCATCCAGATATCATCCGTCTCCCAGGGCGTACCGGTGGCGGCGGCCAGGGCCGGGTTGTTTCCGAAACCTCCCTTACCCGTGGACCAGCCGGCGTCCGCGAAATCGGGATCGATCCACGAAGTACTGGCGGGATCGACGGTGGTGTATTTCCAGGTCGCCGCCTGGCCACGCGCGTCCCCGACC
>JAHFCH010000142.1 GCA_023249635.1 Fibrobacterota bacterium | reverse complement strand
GGCCTCGCGCGTCTCGCGGTCCGGCTGCTGGATATCCACGAACAGGCCCCACTGGAACCGGCTGACCAGGCGGTCTTCCAGGCCCTTAAGCTCCCCCGGAGGCGCATCGCTGGTCAGCACGATCTGCTTGCGGCTCTGGTGCAGGGAATTGAAGATGTGGAAGAACTCTTCCTGGGTGCGATCCTTGCCGCTCATGAACTGCACATCGTCCATCAGGAGGATGTCCACTTCGTTGCGGTAGTAGTTGGAGAGCTCGTTGATGCGGTTGTGCTGGATGGATTCCACGAACTCGCGGTAGAAGGCTTCCGACGTTACGTAGCGGACCTTTTTACGGGAGTTCTCGGAAATGACATGATTGCCGATAGCCTGCAAAAGATGGGTTTTGCCTAGGCCCACGCCGCCATAGATGAGGAGCGGGTTGAACTTGGTGCCGCCCGGATCCTTAGCCACGGCGAGGGCGGCCGAATAGGCGAATTGGGAGTTGCTGCCGACGACGAATTCGTCGAAGGTATAGTTGGGATTGAGATCGATTACCGGCATGCCGGTAAAGGGATGGGAGTAGCCCGGCGCGGGAGCCGTGGTCGGCATGCGGCGCAAGGTCACCCGGGCCTCGCGGCCATTGGCTTCGGAAAAGCAATGTTCGATAAGGCCTTGGTACATCTTGCCCAATTGGTCCAAATCGATGTTGCCGGGCACGGCCAGGCTCACCTGGAACTCGCTCAAATCGAAAACCCGCAACGGCACAATCCACTGATTGAAAACGTCTTCGGAAAGTTTTTCCTTGAGGGAAGTAAGGCAGGCCGACCAGGGATGCAGAGAAGTGGCCGAATTAATCATGCGTTTGGTGCCCTGTTTTCCTTGGAAGCCCTGGAGCCTGAGGGGGAAAATATAATCAACAAGCCCCTGAGCAGGGCCGGTTTACGAAGCCAGAAGCGGCGGGGCCTGCAGGGTTTTCAACATAGTATCAACGGGACTTCCAAAGAAGGCGTAAACGCGGCCGACAAGGCCGATCGGCAAAGGCTGATTTATTACCTTCTGGGCCGAGGGGTCAAATGCGCCTTTCCTTGTTTCCGCTGATTACCAGAGCTAAAATGAACAGAAGCGAAACGCCATTTCTGCGATGATCCCCAAAGAGCAATATCCCTATCTAGGCCTTGGCGCATTGGCCGTACTGCTGGCCCTGCATTGGGCTTGGTGCTTCTATGTCGCCTACCCTATCTCTTTCGAGCGTAAGCTCAAGAAGGGCAAGCCCTGGGTATACATCCCCCTGCGCTGGCGCGGCGGATACAAACTGCAAATCGTCCTCGTCTCGCGGATACTGCTGTTGGCCGTGGTCGCGATCGGCGTGGCCCTGCTTAGCCATTATACCCGCAAGGCCGCCTTTCCCTGGCTGTTCGCCTTTGGCGTGAGCCTGGGATTCCTGGCCCTGCGCATCAATGCCCTGTGGATGGACATGCGCTATCAGCAGCAAGAGGACTCGTATTATTTCCTGCATGACGAATTGCGCACGCGGTTGGAAAGCGAAGGCAAGGACATGGCCGAATCGGCCTTCAAGAGCCTGGCCGCCTATCAGCATCAGAACCTGCTGCGCAAGGCCGATGAGAAGGGCGAGCTGATCCGCATCCTGCGCGAGCAGGCGAAGATGTCGCGGAAATACCGCCGCGACGTGCGCCCCCGCGAGGCCGTCGAGACCTGAGCGGTTTCGCCCGAAAACCTGCCCCGGCAGCGATTTTTTTATCATTTACCCATGTTCCTGATTTCCCAGCGGACGGGCGAGGCCCGTCCGGAGAGCGCTTGGAAACGGGCCATGGCCGAAGGCCGCATCGATGATCCCCAGGCCTTCGCGGCCTTCCTGCTGGAAAAGACCTCCCGCACCTTCGCTCTGAACATTCAGGTGTTGCCCAAGGGCTTACGCCGCCAAGTGCTGCTCGCCTACCTGTTCTGCCGCATGGCCGATACCCTGGAGGACGACGGGGACCTGGAAGAGCCGGCCAAGGTGCGATTGCTGGAATCGTTCCGGGGCCTTTTTCCGCCTGGCGAGACTTCCGAGGGCCGCATCGCCGGCTTCCGCGCGGGCTTGCCGCCGGAGTGGGAGAAATCGGAGCGCTGGGACCACCTGCTCGTATACCATTGCCATTGGATTCTTCCGCAACTGGCGGAATTCCCCCGGCCCGCGGTGGAAGCCATTTCCCGCTGCGTCGATGAGATGTGCTCGGGGATGATCGATTTCACGCGGCGTCAGGCGCGCACCCGCGAGGGTCAGGTGCTCATTGAAACCGTTGAGGATCTCGATCGCTACTGCTATTACGTCGCGGGTACCGTGGGCAACCTGCTCTGCGATCTGTTCGCCCTGCATTCGCCCTTGATCAGGACGAAGAAGGCCAAGGCCCTGCGGGCGCTGTCGGTTTCCTTCGGGCTGGGTTTGCAATTGACCAACATCCTGAAGGATGTGCAGGAAGATCGCCGCCGCAACGTCTCCTACATCCCTTCGGCGCTGCTCGAACGCGAGGGCGTGAGCCAAGAGGAATTCCTGGCCGAAGCGCATGGCCCGGGCAATGCGCGCGTGATGGCCGGCCTCTTGGCCAAGGCCCGCGGGCACCTGCAAGACGCCCTGGACTATACCTGCCTGTTGCCGCGCCTGGAACCGCGACTGCGATTGTTCTGCTTGTGGCCCCTGTTCATGGCCGCCGAGAATCTGGTGGTCATGGCGGAGCATCTGGATCAGGGGCAGTCCGAAGGCAAATTGAAAATCACGCGCCGCCAGGTGAAGGATATCGTGGGCCGCACCAGCGTGGCTTGCTGGTCCAACCTGTGGCTGCGCTCCATGTTCAAATCGACCCTGGCCCGGCTGGACGCCCGTCTGGCCGCGGTCCCCGGACGCATCGGGGCCACCGCGAAGGAGACCCGCCCGTGAACCCCACGCCCAACAAATGGATGGCCCGCTGGACCATGTTGGTCCTGCTGGCCCTGACGCTGGCCGCCGATCAATGGACCAAGCTGCAGGCCCGCATCCATTTCGGCCTGCCCGGCGGCGAGCCGGATTACTTCAAGGTCAAACCCATCCTGGGCGAATGGCTGCAGTTCCGCCTCATCTATAATACCGGCGCGGCCTTCGGCATGCGTCCCCAGCATCTTTTCCCCTGGCTCAATCCCACCGTGTTCTACCTGATGTTTTCCACGGTGGCCATCGTATTCCTGGGCTACCTGTACCGGCGCGTGCCGCGCGGCGACAACTGGCAGAAGGCCGGAATCGTACTCATCCTTTCCGGCGCCTTCGGAAACCTCATCGACCGTATGCGCTTCGACCGCGTGACCGATTTCATCGATGTCGGCATTCCCGCCTACACCTGGCGTTGGCCCACTTTCAACGTGGCGGATAGCTGCGTCTGCGTGGGCGTGGCCATGCTGGTGCTGGTCTCGCGCCGGCCCGGACCGCCCGCCCGGAAAAACATCGACCTGGCGGAAGCCACCGAAGCGCCCGAAGGCCCGCCCCCGACCGCCCCTGCGGCGGACGGAACCGCGCCGCAGCCCTCCCCTGCTCCCCAACCCGGGTCCTTCCCGGATCCCAATCCCTGAACGATCGGAACCCAGTGAGCTTTACCATCGGCACGGGCTGGACCTGCGGACCCGAAGAGGCCGGGGCCCGCCTGGATAAATTCATCGGCGCGCGTTCGCCCGACACTTCGCGCAGCCGCGTCCAGAAATGGATCGAGCAAGGCTGCTTCCTGCTCAACGGCGAACCCGGCCGCAAAAGCGATGACGTCAAGGACGGGGACACGGTAACCGTGATCGAAGAACCCGATCCCGATCGTTCCACCACCTTGGTCGCGGAAGACATCCCCCTCAACATCGTGTACGAGGACAAGGATCTGCTGGTGGTAGACAAGCCCAAGGGGATGGTGACCCATCCCGGCAACGGCATCCACAACGGAACCCTGGCGAACGCCTTGGCCTACCGCTTCAAAACCCTTTCCGACGTGAACGGGCATTTGCGGCCCGGTATCGTGCATCGCCTGGACAAGGATACCTCGGGCCTGCTGGTGGTGGCCAAGCACAATGGCTCCCATCTCGAACTCGCGAGGCAACTGGAAGCCCGCACCATCAAGCGCATCTATCACGCGCTTTGCTGGCGCGAATGCGCGGAGCTTTCCGGAACCGTGGATCAGCCCATCGCCCGTAATCCCCGCGACCCGTTGAAGATGGGCATCCATGCCACGGGAAAGCGGGCCGTAACGCATTGGACCACGCTCGGCTATTTCCAATTCGCCACCCACTTCGAACTCTCGTTGGAAACCGGGCGCACCCACCAGATCCGCGTCCACTTGGCGCATATCCAGCACCCGGTGGTGGGCGACCCCCTGTACGGCGGCCGGCTCTCTTTCCTGGATCGCGTGCAACCCATCCATCATCCTTTCGCCACCAAGCTGCTTTCCTTCTTCTCATCCCAGGCCCTGCATGCCCATCGGCTCACCTTCGTGCATCCCACCAAAGGCAAGCCCATGGAATTCACCAGCCCGATCCCTCCCGAGATGATCGAAGCCCTGGCCTTCCTCGAGCGCTTCCGCCGCCCCGCCGGCGAGGCCGTCGCCTGAAGGCGAGGCCGCTGCCTGAACCCCATCACCCGTTTCCGGACTCCCGCATGACCAAGAAATCCGCCATCGACTTCGACAAGCTATTCCTCAAAGGGCATAAGTCCTACGACACCGCCATAGGCGACTGGTGGGAAGGCCAGGCCTCCAACGGCGCCCATCGCAAATCCCATTTGGCGGTAGCCGAACATGTCGCCGACCGCTTAAAGCGCGCCGGCAAGCAACCGCGCTGGCTGGTCGACTACGGCTGCGGCAGCGGTCTGTTCCTGACGGTCCTCGCCAACCGGTTTCCCAAGGCGCGCATCGTAGCCCTGGACGGCTCCCGCAAGATGCTCGACCGCGCCGCGGTCCGCCTGGCCCTGGCGGGCCACGACTTCGGCTCCGTAGAACCCAAGGATAGCTTCGCCGCCCGCGGCCCCCGCGTCCGCTTGGTCAAGACCCCGCTGCCGAACTTCTCCCTGCCCGCCGGCAAGGCCGACGCGGTCATCTTCCTCTTCCCCAACCTCACCCCCGCCCCCGGCGATCAGAAGTACTACGACAAGCACGGCTACAAGAACCGGGACGACGTCAAGCTATGCAAGGTGCTCGCGCGCCTGCGGGAAATGGATCCCGAGGACGAAACCGCCAAGCCCGATCCCGAAGGCATGTTCGACGGCCTCATGACCGATCGCGTCATCAGCCGCAACCTGCGCAGCCTTTGCAAAAAGGGCGGAGCCTGCTTCAAGGTCGACTACGCCAATGCCCACCGCGATGAACTGAGCCCCCTGACGCATATGCGATCGCTATTCGTGGAGGGCGCGATGGCCGAGGATTGGAAGGGCTTGAAGAGCGAAGTGTTCTTCCGCTACGTGGGGAACAAGTTCTGGCGCTCGCAGGTAATCCTGGACGTGTACCATCAGACGAAGGATGAGTCGGATAAGACGGGCGGGTATTTTGTGTCGGAGTTCTTGGCCGTGTGAAGATCGGTTCGGGAACGTGTGGGACGGGTTGGAATGAAGTGTGGGGACCTGACGCATTTCGTTTGGCGTCGGGCGTCGGGCGTCGGGCGAAAAGAAAATGAAAAAGCCGGTTTGCACCGGCTCTTTTCTTTTCGCCCGACGCCCAGGGGCGCTTCGCCCCGTACGCCCGACGCCCAACGCTGTGTTGCTTAGGCCTCCGCCGCCTCACCCTTCTCCGCACTTTCCTCCGCCGGCTTCTTCTTCCCCCGTCCCTTGAACTCCCGCGGGGGGAACTCGAATGAGATCTTCCCTTCCTTGGATAGCTTCAGGTAGGCGTCGAAAAAGCGGCGGGTCTTGAGGATTGGAATCCCTTGATCAGGTCGGTGCGTTCCAGCGACAGCAGGCGTTGGATAATCGCGCGGTCCAAGGTCTTCCCCAAGATCATCTTGTTGATCTTGAGGCCCTTCTTGTCTCCGTTAAGCGCGCTTTCGGATACGTAGCCAGTCAGGGTCTCGTAGACATTGGTGTTGTCCACGGGCGAAACGCCGATGGGCGTTTCCTTGGTGATGTCCAGGGGCTGGCCGTCGGCGCCGGAGGCGGTATCGTCGAAGACGAATTCCACTTTGTTCTTCTCGTTGATCTTGAGCACGGCCGTGAAAGGCTTGCCGGCCTTGCTGCGGAAGCCGGTCAGCGGGCCTATCTTGCGCTTCTCCAGCAGGTCGATGATCTCGGCTTCGGCCATTTGCCGGCCGCCCAGCACCTTGCGGATGATCAGCTCCCCGTCCGCGGATTCGTAGCGGGTCAGGGTCTCGTACATCTTCTGGCCGTCGATGGGGCTCTTGAACGGGGCCTCCACCTTGTCCTTGTCTTCGTCGAAGCCTTTGATCTTGGAAACGATGGAGCGGGCCAGGTCCACGGTTTCTTTCATGAACTCGGGCCGCGTGTACTGGCCCTTCTCGATCTTGGCGAGCTTGAATTCCCATTCGCCGGTCAACTCGGGCTTGACCAATTCTTCGATGCCGATGGCCGAGAGCAGGCGCATCAGGTCCGCGCCTTTGGCGGTGGGCACCAGTTCCTTGCCTTCGCGTACGATGTACTTATCGTACAGCAGGCCTTCGATGACGGCGGCGCGCGTGGCCGGGGTTCCCAGGCCGCGCTCCTTCATGGCTTCGGCCAGATCCTCGTCATCCACGTATTTGCCCGCGCTTTCCATGAAGGAAAGCAAGGTGGATTCATTCAGGCGCGGCGGCGGACGCGTCGCGTCCTGCTTGAGGGTCACTTCCTGCGCCACGTATTTCGCGCCCGGCTTCAGGGTCGCGAGGATTTCCTCTTCCTTCTTGTCGATGCCGTAGATGGCCTTCCAGCCCGGCTCTTCCAGAACTTTACCGTCGGTGCGGAAAGACTCGCCTTCCACGACGGAAATGCGCGCGGTGTTGAGGAAGCGGGCCGGCGGATAGAATACGGCCAGGAACCGCTGCACCACAGCCTGGTAGATTTTACGCTCGGGCTCGGACAATTCCCCCGGCACCACGTTGGTGGGGATGATGGCATGGTGATCGGAAACCTTCGACTCGTCGAAGATGCGCTTGTCCATGCGCACGTAGCCCTTGGCCAATGCCTCGGTCGCGAACTTTCCGTACTCGGTCTGCTTCAAGGTCTCCATCAGGCCCTGGGCTACCGGCAGGTAATCGTTGGGCAGATAGCGGCTGTCGGTACGCGGATACGTCAGAACCTTGTGCCGCTCATATAAGGCCTGGGCCAGGCCCAGGGTATTCTTGGCGGAGAAGCCGAAGCGGGCATTGGCCTCGCGCTGCAGGCTGGTGAGATCGTACAGGGACGGTGCGCCCTGTGAGGAAGGCTTCTGGGTTTCCGTGACCTGGGCGGGCTTGCCTTTGCACTTGGCGCGGATGGCTTCGGCCTGGGCGCCGTCCCAGATGCGTTCCTGCTTGGCGCCGTCCTTGACCTCGTCGTTCTCGTCGGTCTTCTTGAACTCGGGATCGAACCAGCGGCCGGCGTATTCCGAACCGCCTCCCTGCGCGACGAACTCGGCGTGCACTTCCCAGTAATCCTTGGGGATGAATTTCTCGCGGTCCCATTCGCGCCGGACCAGCATGGAAAGGGTCGGGGTCTGCACGCGGCCGCAGGGGGTGAGGAAGAATCCGCCCCATTGGGATTTGTAGCCCGTGAGCGCGCGGGAACCGTTGATGCCGATGAGCCAGTCGGCTTCGGAACGGCACATGGCCGCTTGGGCCAGGTTCTGCATGTCCAAATCGCCGCGCAGGTGCTTGAAGCCTTCCTGGATGGCGGTCTTGGTCATGCTCTGCAGCCATAGCCGCTTGATGCCTTGCTTGACCGGTTTGGTCTCCCCTACGTATTGCAGGATATACCGGAAGATGAGCTCGCCCTCGCGGCCGGCGTCGCAGGCGTTGATGATCTCTTTCACATCCTTGCGGCGGATGAGCTTGGCGAGGGTGGAAAGCTGGCCCCTGGTCTTGGGCAGAGGCGAGATGGCGAATTTCTCGGGGATGATGGGAAGGTTGTCGAGGGTCCAGGCCTTCAACCGTTCATCCATGTCCTTGGGATTGGCGATGGATACGAGATGGCCGATGGCGAACGAGACGACATGCGCGTCGCTTTCGTAAAACGCCTCGTGCTTTTCGAACTTACCGGGGAGGGCTTTGACTATATCGCCGGCAACGCTCGGTTTCTCGGCGATAATAAGGGTTTTGGTGGCTTCGGCAGCCAATGTAGCGCCATCCTTTCCCGGTGCTTTCCGCCGTGCGGAAGGCCGCTCTCCGTGGTACGGAAAGCCGGGTTCAATATATATAACATTGCCGGGTGGTCAAAATACGGGGATTTGAAGGATTGCGCGCTTGCGCGAGCATGCGCGCGCGACCGCCAGACTGGGGAAGGCTTAAGGAAGCGAGGCGGTCTCGGAACCTTCGATGATGCGGTGCACATCCGCCGAGAGGTGCATCTTCAGCTTGTCCCAGTAACGAACGAGCACGTCGCAGACGAGCTTGGTGTTGTCGGTCTTCTCGCCCTTGATGCGGAATCCCAACGCGCGGAACATATTCAGATGGTCATACCCGCCGTGCACGGCGCTGTATTCCTTATCCGTGAGCTTGACGGTATCCTTGAGCTGGAAGAGCGCGCGGATGAGGACTTCGGCGTAACGCTCATCCTGCAGCATGCCGAACAGCTTGGACCAGAGGGGCTTGAGGCGCAGCTTCTCCGAACGCACCGTGATTTCCTTGATCGGATCCGGATGGTCCAGGGCGACGATTTCACCGGCCATCGAGAGGATGCGGGCGAACTCGGCCGAAGCCGTGGAAACCTTCCAGGCGGCGATATGCACTTGGGTGCGGGAGGTATCGAAGGTATCGCGCAAGAAGACCATGGCTTCGCGGGAATCGCGACCGACGCGGCCCACGTCATGGATGACGATATGCCCGACGCCTTCATGCATGGCGCGGGTAAGCAGTCGTTCCATACCGGTGCGCAGCTTGCCTTTGATATGGGGACCCACGTCGGTGATGACGTCGATGACCTCAAGGCCATTCATCAAGCAATAGGTTTGCAGATCCACCGATTGGGATTCAAGGGAATGCGCGTTCCCTTCGTCCGGCCAGACCGAACAATAGATTAAGGCTTTCGGATTGATAAGCTTGTTTTCCATCGTGTTCGCCATTGGGCTTGCGCCCGAATGTTGATAAATATAAACAAAAACCGGGCTCAGGCCTCGTGCCGGCTTGCCCCGGAATGCCTTCCAAATCGCTTTTCTACGGCAGGTTGTAATGGATTTCGACAGGGAAGTTGCATCCCGGCCCCGCGACTTGGATAATTTTAGGCAGTTACACAAATGCCGATAACCCGGAGCATCCGCGCCTTATTAGTGACCACGGACTACCCGCCGGACATCGGCGGGCTGCAAACCTACTCCTATCGCATCGCCAGGGGATTGCCCGGCGGCATCCTGCAAGCCGTAATCGCGGGCAGCGATCGCAAACGCCGCGTGTTACCCGCTCCCATGCAAGGCGTGGCCTTGGCGTGGCGTCGCGGCCGCACGCGTTGGCGCGCGTTCTGGTGGAGCCTGTGGAGCGTCCCCTGGTTCCGCTTGCGTCATCACACGGAATTCCTGTTGCATATGCAATGGACCACCGCCATCCCTTCCATGTTGCTGAGCCGCTTCCTTCCGGGAACGCGTTACCTGGTGCTGGTGCATGGCGCCGAATTGATCGATCCGGAACGCTGGCTGGTGGGCCGCCTCAAACGCTCAGTGCTCGCGCGCGCGGACGCCGTGGTGGCCGGCTCGCGGCATACCGCCGAGATCGTCACCCAGCTGGGCATCCGTTGCCGCCGTCTGGAGGTGATCCCCTACGGCAATCCGCTCGACGGCAAAGGCGATCCGCCCCCCGGACAGGGTATCCCGCCGGTTACCTTTGGCCCGCGCCTGCTCTGCATGCATCGCCTGGTCCCCCGCAAGGGAACCGCCCTGCTCATCGACGCCTTGGCGGGCCTCAAGGATCGCCGCTGGTCGCTGGACATCATCGGCCGCGGCGAAGAGGAAGCGACCCTCAAGGCCAAGGTGGCCACGCTCAAGCTGGACGATCGCATCCGCTTCTTCGCCCCCGTCGATGAAGACGTAAAGATGCGCGCCCTGCGCGAGGCAAATCTGTTCATCCTCCCCAGCCTGCCCCCCATCGAGAACAACCACGTCGAAGGCCTCGGTCTCACCCTGCTGGAAGCCCAGAGCCAGGGCCTGCCGGTGCTGGCCGCACGCACGGGCGGAATCCCGGAAGCGGTTCAAGAAGGACTGACCGGAGTGTTGTTCCGGGCCGGAGACGTGAAGGATCTGCGGGAGAAACTGGCGACGCTATTGGCGGCACCGGAGCAGTTAAGGGCGATGGGAAAAGCGGGACCGGGTTGGGTGAAGGCGAACTTCAGTTGGGAGGAGTGCTTGCGGAAGCTGGCGGGGTTGATGGAGGAGGTGGCGGGGGAGTGAGGAAGGAGAATGAAGAAGGTTTAAGGTTTAAGGTTCAAGGTCTAAGGGGGAAAGAATCGGGACCGGGCCTACGGGACCTACCCCCCTTAAACCTTAGACCTTAAACCTCTCTTATCCTCTAGGCTTAAACCTCTCTTACGTCTCAAGTGTACTTCTCCTCCCCAATCTTCAGATTCGCGTAGAACTCCACCGGGCTATTCGCCGCAATCAAACTCTTACGGATATCCGCATCGGCCATGATGCGCGAGATGGCCGAGAGGGCCCGGATATGCGGGCCGGTGGTGTTGGCGGGCGACACGATAAGGAACAAAAGGAAGACCGGTTCCTTGTCGATGGCTTCGAAATCGATGCCGCGTTTGACCGAGCAGGCCACAACCGCCATCTTGTCGAGGAAATCCACCTTGCCGTGGGGTACGGCCAGGCCGCAACCGATGCCGGTGGAGATCTTCTCTTCACGCCCTAGTACTGCTTTGAGAATGCCGTCGCGATTTTCAATCTCGTAGGCCTGGCAAAGCAGGTTCACCATCTCTTCGATCATCTCGCGCTTGTTCGGCTTCTGCGAGTCGACGATGATGCACTTTTCCGTGAACCGTTCCGAAAGCCTCATTGTCAATTTCCCTGGTTTCCAAAACCCGGCCGGAATTCCCGGCAGCACTAATCTAAAATTCTCGTTAAAATTCCGCGCCCAACGACCAATAATCCCGCTGGGGATTTTCATGGGTCCCGACGCCCTTGATGGCCCAGGCCCTGGTGTACTTGAGCACGAATATGCCTAAGTTCATCCGCATTCCCCAGCCCATTCCTAAGCCCATCTCATCAAAGGCGTTACCCTGGGACCAGGCGCCGCCGTAATCCGCGAAAACATTGCCCATTACATAACGCAGGCTTAAAGGGATGGGCCAAACCACGGTGAATTCCCGGATGAAGGGATATCGGAACTCGATGCTGGACACGAACTTGCGGGTGCCCTTGAACTCGTAATAGTCGAAGCCGCGCAGGGGGAAATCGAATTGGGAGAAGTAGAACTCCTCCAGTTTACGGGGCAGGTTGGCCGCGTTGGCATGGGCGTTGAAGGTCAAATCTTCGCCGCCCACCCAGAATTGATGCGGGTTTTCATGGTCCCCGATGGGCTCGGAAGCGCCGGCGGAGAGGCGCAGGGCCAAGGTATAGCGTTTGAAGTACTCCCAGTACTTGCGGATATCGGCATCGGCTTCGACGTAGGCGAACTTCTCCTGGAACACCGGCGGCACCACGGTGAGGTTACCCATCAAGCGTTCGCCGTTGACCGGGCCCACGATTCCCCACAAGGAATTGTCGTGCACGAAGCGGATGCTGGGGAACAAGGCATTGATGGTGATGGGATCGTAACCATCGTCGGTGGAGAACTTGCCGCCGTCGTTGTTCTGATGGGTGCGCGAAGTGAACAGGGTGCGCGCTTCGAATTCCAGGCGGGTGAATACCGAGAACGGGTAACTGGCAGTGCCGCCGAATCCCCACTGGCGATCCAGGAACACGCTGTCGTTGAACACGGAGTTGGTATCGCGGAAGAGACCGTATTGCGAAAGCTGGGCCTGATGGTAGGCCATGATGGAGAAGTCGGTCTTGAGCGCCATGTAATCGTAGCTGACCGCGCCGTTGGTGTTCTCCCAGCTGCCGTTGATGGACAGGGCGAAGGAGAGTTCCTGATCCCCCATCAAATCGCTCAGGGTAACGTAGGCGAGACCCCCGTAGCCGTACTGGTTGTCGATGCCGAGCGCCGCGTTGGCGTTGTCCAGGCTCCACACGGGCTTGTAACGGTTCTTGCGGAAGCTGCCGTCATCGGCGATATAGGTCGAGCTGTCGGCCAGGAAGGGCGAGGCGATTTTCTTGCGCTTCTTCTTCTTGCCTTCCGGCTTGGCCTCGGCGGAAGCCAGGCGGGCGGAATCGTCAGCGGCGGCTTTCACCAAGGTATCGGCCTTGGCATTACTGGGCGAGGCTTTGGCGGCCAGGGCGCTGTCCCGCTTCACGGCGGCCGTCGCGCTATCCGGTGGTTTGGCCGCGGCTGTCTTGGCCGCAGCGGCGGCGGCGCTGTCCTTCGCATGATTGGCTCCCACCAGGGCCAGTGAATCCTTGGCGAACTTGGCTGCATTGGCAGTGTCCTTGACCATGGCTGCGCCGATGGCGGCGCCCGCCGCGGCCGAAGCCTTATCCTTGCGGATTTTTTCCACCGAATCCTTCTTGGCGGTGACCGTCTTGATGGAATCGGCGCGCTTGGTGGAATCGATGCGGATGCTGTCCGCGTTATAGCTGGAGAGGTTGGCCCAGTTGAGCGGCCGGAAGAAATGCAGCGAGGTATCTTCCAGGGATTTGATGTAGCGCGTCTTGGGCAACTCACCGGTCAGGGCCTTGGCTACCGGATCCTTCATCAGGAATACGTCCCAGCCGCCCTCTTCGAACAAGGAGAAGGCCAGGTTCTTGCCGTCCCACGACCAGGAGGGCGTAAAGCAACCGGAGAGCAGATTTGTCAGGGGCTTCTCCTGATAGGCCCCGGCCGAATCGAGGCTCAGGTAGATATTGTCGATGCCGGAGCGGTTGGAGATGAAGACCAGGCTGGAGTCGCTGGGGCCGTAGGAAGGCTGCTTCTCGTCGAAGGCCCCGCCCGCCACCTTGGCCAGCCCATTGCCGTCCACGCCGATCTTGTAGATGTCGTTGAACATCAGCAGGCTGTCGTAATCGTCCAGGGGATTGGCCGCGGGCGGGCGGCCCGAGGCATTGGGGCGATCCGATTCGAAGGCGATCCATTTTCCGGACGGCGAGAAGACGGGATGATCGTCATGGGCCAGATCATGCGTCAGCTGCATTTGCTTGTTCTCTTTCAGATCCCACACGTAAATGTCGGTGAGCCCATCCTGCATGCCGCTGAAGGCGATGTAACGGCCGTCCCGGGACCAACTGGGCGAGAGGATGGCCTGCACGTTGGGGCTGATCTCCTTGGCGATGCGCCCACGATGGCCTTTGCGCGCATCGATGATGTGGATGACATCCTTGCCCAGCTTCTTGCTGACGATGGCGAATTGCTTGCTGTCCGGGCCCCAGCTGATGCCCGACTTGAAGGAGTGGAAGCTCTCATGCTTCTCTTCCTTGCCGCCTTGGATGACGGAGCGGGTCACCTTCTCGCTTTTCACGTTGATGATGAAGATGGCTTCCCACGATTCGCGATCGCTGAAGAAGGCGATCTCCTCGCCGTTGGGCGAGATGGAAGGCTGCAGGTTGTAAAAAGATTGATCCTTGCCGTGATCGGTCAGTTGGCGCGCCAGCGTCTTCCCGTACTTGCGCTGCCCCAGCTCGGGCCAATACACGAAACGCAATTCGCGCAGCCAGATCTCCCCCGCTTCTTCCAGCGAGGTCTTGGTCACCTTCTTGAAGGCTTGCGGCAGGTCATGCTCGTTGGCGAGGGCCTGGATGAGTTTGGTCACCGTGCCCTTGCCGTAGGTCGATTCCACGAAATGCAGGAACAACTGCCCGCCCTTATAGGCCAGGAAACCGCCGAAGTCCACCGTGGGCGGCGCCACGTAACCGAAGGTGGTCGCGTCCACCATGAAGAATTCCGAAGACAGGTCCCAGCCCAGCGAAGCGTACTCGGCCAAGCCTTCGCTCACCCACAACGGAAACTGGGCCGACTGGTGCGAGACCATGGAGGCCGCGTTCTCGCCGAACAGCATGTCGAACACCACTGCGTGGGTCATTTCGTGCTTGAGCACGTGGTAGAACTCGGTGTAGCTGCCTTCGAAGGGCAGCACGATGCGGTTCTTGAAGATTTCCGTGAACCCGCCGATGCCTTCGTGCAGGGTCAGGCGGATGACGTTGGTCTGCTCGAACTCGGCATGGGAATTGTGCAGGATGATGGGTACGCGCGCACCCAGCTTATGCCCCACCGTGCCCGATACGCTCTTGTACATGGTCTCGACGTGCTTGGCCGCGAAGGAGGCGATCAGCTCGGCGCCCTGCGGGAAGTAGATGTCGAAATGCTCGGTGCGGTAATAGGACCAAAGGAATTGGTGGTATTGCACCTTGTTCTGCCCGAACCCCTGCGCCTGCGCCGTGTGCGGCAGGGTCCCGAAGAATGCGGCCAGCAGCAGGCCGGCCCCCATCAGCTTATTCCGCAAGCGACTCTCCCTGTATGTGGGCCTCGGCCCAGTCCAACAAATCCGACTCACGTCCCGGATGCAGCAAGGCGTCGACCCCCGCATCCGCCGCGAACGTATCCAGATGACGTCCCAAAGCTTCCGCCGACAATTGCCCCGGCGCTACCGCCGCTCCGGAAAGGAAGCCGTATACCAGCGAGCAGCCCATGAGCGGGCCCAGCACGCGCGTGGCCCGACCGGCTTCACCCATGGAAAGCACGCAGGATGCCGGGGCAGCGACCGCCACTTCACGCGCGAACGCCAGCAGCATGGCGGCCTCATCCTTATTCTCGCAGGTCACGGCGAACTTGATGGCCGCGGGCTTATGGGCGGCCATTTCCGCCAGCAGGCTGCGCAGGCGCGCCGGCCCGGGGCAGCCCTGGAAATCGTGATGCGAGAGGACCAGCTTGGCCCCGGAGGCTTCCACGCCCAGGCGGAAGGCGGCACCCATACCGGGGTACTCCTCGATTTCGATGTCGATGAACTCGGCGGCAGGCTGCCGGCCCGCGAAGCCCAACTCTTCCCACACCGCCTCGCGGCGCCCGGCATGCACATCGGGCCAGGAGCCTCCGTCCTTTTGCAGGCGGATGGTCAAAAGCGTCTCGACGGGAATCCCGCGGCGATCGAGATCGGCGCGGAAGGCAAGGAACTCGGCGGGGATGTTACGGGGTTCGAAAAGGTCGGCGCGGAATTCGGCGATATCGCAAGCGGCGAGCGCATCCCACATGGCGGGATCGTTACGGTTGGCGGACGTGACAATACCGATGATACGCGCACCGAATCGGCGCGCACCGGACCCGAGGCCTTCAGCGTCGTTTTTGTTAATTTCAGCCACGATGCGTTCCCAATGTACAATAGTATCCAACCCAGGTCCCCGCGTTTTCCATCTCCAATTTAAGGTTATCCGCCTCGTTGCGAAAGCATTGTTCTGGTCCCTCGCGATCCTTTCCGAAACCCCCGCTTCCGATCCCGTTTCCACGGTTACCACGGCTCTCTCCGAACCGAAGTACGATTCCCTGATTCTCCGCGCGCTTGATCAGATGGATCGCGCCGCATACGCCTCCGCCGATTCCCTGTTGTGGAAGCTTCCCGACATTCCCGCGCGCGCCTACTTCCGCGGCCTGGTCCTCGCCAGCCGTTGCGATGATCTCGGCGACACCGCCGCGCTCACCAGCGCCACCTCTGAATGGGAACGCATCGAAGGCGCGGCGGACATAAAGGATTCCCCCTTCGTCCGCGATCCGCAATACGGCCTGTACCGTGGTCTCTCCGAACTCCAATTGAGTTACGTAGCCAGCGTACGCGGCGGACGCATCGCCTCGGCGCGACTGGGCCGCAAGGCCGTGAAAACCCTGCAACCCTTCGCCCGCTATGCCGAAGCCGAAGCCGCCCTGGCCCTGTACGATTATTACAAGGCGCAATTGCTCCAAGGGGTTTCCTGGCTCCCCTTCGTGAATCCCGATCGGGTCGGCCCCCTGCGCCGCCTGGAAGCCGCCATCCCCCGCTCCCATTACCTCAAGGACATCCTGGAAACCTCCCTCCTCTGGATTTATTACGACGCGGCCCGCTACGATGCCGGACTCCCCGCCATCCGGGAGTTTCTTGCCCGTTACCCCGGCCATCGCCGCTCCCGCCAAATGCTGGCCGATTTCCTTTTCCGTCGTAGGAATTCCCAGGCCGCCGACCTGGATTCGGCCCTGACCATCCACGCCAATCTTGCCCTGGAATACCGGGCCATGGCAGCGGTTTACCCCCCTCCCGCCTACCTCCCGATAGGCTACCTGTGCTCGGTGGGCAATCTGGCCAAGATTTACGCCCTGCTCCCCCCTCCCAAAACGCCCCCTGGCGCCCTTGAGCGTCAGTTGACGATATGGTCTTCGCCACGATATAGCGGTATGATCTCGTGGTTGCCGGCCAGCCTGGTGCGCGAAGTGGAGTCGCTGAAGAAAGAAAATCAGCGGCGGAAGTGAGCGTCCGCGGCTAAGGCTGCCGAGAAACGCCGAGAGAAAAAGGCGGCATTTTTGTATCTTAAAACCGCAATCTAGGACGAATTTCCCAGCCCCGGAGCTACATCCAGTTATGTCCAGCAACGTCACCGATGTTCCGATCAACCCCTCCGAAAAAAACCATATCGATGTCGAATCCGTTACCATCCGCTTCGCGGGGGATTCGGGCGACGGCATGCAGATCACCGGCACCCAATTCACCGACGCCTCGGCGGTTTTCGGGAATGACTTGGCCACCATGCCGGACTTCCCCGCCGAAATCCGCGCCCCCGCCGGCACGGTCGCGGGCGTAAGCGCCTACCAAATCCACTTCTCCTCCCAGGACATCAAGACCCCGGGCGACGACCTGAACGTGCTGGTGGCCATGAACGCCGCCGCCTTGAAGGCCAATATCGGGGATCTCGAAGAAGGCGGCATCCTACTGGTGGATGAAGCCGGCTTCGGCGAAAAGGACATCGAGAAGGCCGAGATGAAGAGCAACCCGCTCACCGACGGCAGCCTCGACGGCTACCGCGTCATCAAAGCCAACATTTCCGAACTCACCATCAACGCGGTCAAGGAAACGGGCCTCAAAGGCAAGAGCGCCGAGCTCTGCAAGAACTTCTTCACCCTAGGGATGATGTTCTGGTTGTACGACCGCCCCCTCAACCACACCATCAAATGGCTGGACGAAAAGTACGGCCCCAAGACCAAGTACAAGGACAAGCCCGAAATCGCGGCCTCGAACAAGCAGGCCTTGACCGCCGGCTACAACTTCGCCGACACCGTCGAGCTGTTCACCTCGCATTACCG
>JAHFCH010000141.1 GCA_023249635.1 Fibrobacterota bacterium | reverse complement strand
CACCCCCCGTGCGGGGCGCTCCGCTGCTTGTGTGGGTCACCGCGGAGGCCTGGGCGGGGGCGTGGGGCCGGTGAGTTGCGAGCGTCCGCGTCCCGGGAATGGGCTTCGGTCCACGGCATCGATTGCCCGCGCCCACCAGGCTCGCTTCGTGCCGGACGTAGCCAACCGGAAAATTGATTCGCGGGCATCCCCATTCCCGGGACGCGGGGCAAACCGCGCAGCACCGCCAGCGAAGCTCCGAACCGGCCCCACGCCCCCGCCCAGGCCTCCGCGGTGACCCACACAAAACAAAAGAGACCCCCGCATTAAGCGGAGGCCCCGGGTCTTGCCTTGCGGCAAGCCCTACGTAGCGCCAGTGTAGCTTGAGAGTGCGCCCGAGGCGCCCCGCATCCCTGCGGCTAGGTGTCCTCGTAGCACTTCATAATGCCCTCTTCCATCCACCGGTAATCCCCGTTCATCATGCACTTCGCGATCTTATTGGCCTGACGATCGTCGTTATCCGACACGGCCGCGAAATGCGCATCCACCCGACGCCGAGCCTCTTTGCAAAAGAAATTCGCCAGATGGATATAATGCGGGTTCTTAGGGTCTTGTTGGTGGCGTAGTTTCGCGAGCGCGCAAACCGACGCCATCGCGAACAACTCCGTACCGATATCCACGAAGCGCGCCAACAGCACCTGCTTGCGCTCCAGCGTGTTCTGGTACATGCCCATGGCGTGGAAAATGCTGCGCGCCAACTGATGGCTGGTGCGTTCCACGAAGTTCATGTGCCGGGCCAGCTTGGGTCCGAACTCGCTGTAGCCGGGGAATACCGAAGCGTTGATCCACTGGGTGGGGTACCACTTGGAATAGAAGTTGGCCATCTTGAGGCCGGCCTTGAGCTTGCGGCCGAGCGGGACCTTGAGCATGATTTCGGCGGCCACCTGCATGTGCGGGTCCATGGCCTCGCGGGCCAGGAACAAGTGCATGATTTCGGTGGTGCCTTCGATGATGCGGTTGATGCGGCAATCGCGCATCATGCGTTCCACGGGCACGGCCTTTTCGCCGCGGCCTTTCAGGGACTCGGCGGTTTCGTACCCGCGGCCGCCGCGGATTTGCATGGTCTCGTCGATCATCTTCCAGGCGGCTTCGGAGCAGAACATCTTGGCCATGGCGGCCTCGATGCGGATTTCCGCGCCGGGCTTATCGGCCATGGCCGAGGTGAGCCAGGTGGTGGCTTCCATGGCGAACTGGGTGGAGGCCATGTAGGCCATCTTGTGGGAAATGGATTCATGCTTGCCGATGGGGAGACCCCATTGCACGCGTTCGTTGGCCCAGTTGCGCACGATGTTCAGGCATTGCTGGCCCATGCCTACGCATGCGGCGGGCAAGGTGAGGCGGCCGACGTTGAGGGTGCTGAGCGCGAGCTTGAGGCCTTTGCCCAGGCCGAGGATGATGTTCTCGGCGGGGACCTTTACGTCGGTGAAGCTGATGAGGCCGTTCTGGATGGCGCGGATGCCCATGAAGTCGCAGCGCCATTCGGTCTTGAGGCCGGGCGTGCCCTTCTCGACGATGAAGGCCGTGATCTGGGGGATTTCCTTGCCGTTCTTGATCTTGGGCGGGGTGCGGGCCATGACCACCAGAATGTCGGCGGCGGGGCCGTTGGTGCACCACAGCTTCATGCCGTTGATGACGTAATGCTTGCCGTCGGCGGTGGGCGTGGCGGTGGTGGACATCTTGGCCGGATCGGAACCGACATTGGGTTCGGTCAGGGCGAATGCGGAGATGGCGCCTTCACGGAAGCGGGGGAGGTATTTCTTCTTCTGTTCGGGGGTGCCGAAAAGCTTGAGGGGCTGGGGCACGCCGATGGATTGATGCGCGGACAGCCACACGGCGGTGGAGCCGCAATAGGATGCGACCATGGAGACCACGCGGTTGTAGTTGACCTGGGTCAGGCCCAGACCGCCGTACTCCTTGGGGATTTTCATGGCCCATAGGCCCATTTTGGTGAACTCGTCGCGGACCTTCTTGGGCACTTCGCGGGTACGATCGACTTCGTCGGGATCGAGGTTGGCGCGCAGGTAGGCGGCCACATCTTTGCAGAGCTTATCGCCGATGACCTTGTCTTCGGCGGATTGTTCGGGGAAGGGAACGATCAGTTCGGGCTGGAACTTGCCCATGAAAAGGCCGCCGGCGAAGCTGGGCGCCTGCCATTTGTCTTCGCGAGCGGACTCGGCCACGAGCATGGCTTCGGCCTTCTCCTTGGACATCTTGGAGGTGTCGATCTTCAGTTCGAATTCGGCTTCTTTGATGGGTTCTTTCGTTGCATCGGCCATGTGGCATTCCTCCGGAAAATATCGATGGGAGATCTTTACAATAGCATACACTAAACGGGGTTAGGTCGCCAGGATTTCGGGGAGGCGAGGAGGGGTAGGGAAGCGGGGAAGAAGAAAGGTTTAAGGTCTAAGGTTTAAGGGGGGAGAAGAGGAGGGGGTAGATACGGAGCGGAGAGAAGCGGAAGCATTTCGGTTCTTAGGACCGGGCCTACGGGACCGACCCCCCTTAAACCTTAAACCTTTCCGAAGCCTGGAAAATCGCTGAGGTATGTAGCTACAACAGAACTCGGATCAAGTTCTCCGAGGTACGGCCTTCGGCCGTCTCACTGCCCCCCGTGCTCTCCATGCCTCTCGCATGCCGCTCCACCCATCATCATGGTTCGGCAACCGGGGATCCAGCAAGACGCGACACTGAGCAGCAGGGCGATGACGACGGAGGCCACGCCGATGTTGAACATCTTCTTCTGCCCTTTTTCCAGGCCCTGGGTAAAGATCAACAGACCTTTGAGCGATTGGCCGAGCAGGATTCCGCCGAAGGAACTGAAGACGCAGACGAGACAAAGGATCAACATAGGTTCCGCTCCTGGGGAGTTTTGAGAAATTATACGTTGTTCACATTTGTGGAACAAGGCTATTTCCGGGCGGCTGGGATCTCGTTGGATGGAATGGGGCGCTTCTGCGTTCGTCGGGTGTCGGGCGTCGGGCGTTAAGACAAGAAACTCAGGTTGTTAGGCAAAGAAAAAGGCGGTTGGCCGAAGCCGAACCGCCTTTTTTACTCTTCTCTTAACGCCCGACGCCCGACGTGAAACGCCCGACGAACAGGGGAAAGACAGCCCTAGTCTCACCCCGCCGGGGTCTTCGACTTCTTCAGCTTTACGTATTCCTCGATGCTGTAGGTGCGGTCCGCATCCATGTCGGCATCGGCGGCGGCAGCGGCCTTCTTGCTCTCCTTGCTCGACTCGGCCTTGGAGGCGGGCTGCGCGGGAGCGGCGTTGGCGGCGGCCACGATTTCCCGGGCCATGGCCTGGGTGTCGCCGGGGCCTTGGGGCGCCATGGCAAGGGGTCCGTTGGAGAACAGCTCCATGGAGTCGAGGGCCGAGATGTCCAGGGTGGGCAGCTCTTGCGCCAGCTTCTGGGTCAGGTTCTTGCCTTCGGAGCTGGCCTCGATGAGCATTTCCTGCAGGCGCACCGGAATGGTCAGGCGGCCCAGCATGGTGCTGATCTTGATGGAGGAGGAGTTGGGCACTTCGTACAGGCCGAAGTAGCAGGTGGCGCCGTTGGTCAGGGCCTTGAACTCTTCGCCCAACAGGTTGAGGAAGCGGCTGCTGGTCTTTTGCAAGATGGCAGCCGGGGCGTAGATGGAAATGGCGCCGCTGGCGGCGGTGGAGAAGTTGAAACCTTCGGCCATCAGGCCGCTGGTCTGCCAGATTTCCTTGAGGCGGGGGAGGATATCGTCCAGGGTATTGATCTGGGTGGCGGCCAGTTCGGTCTCGCCGAAAATCAAGATGCCCTTGGACAAGAGCACTTTACGGAAGTCCTCGTTATCAAAGGAGATAAGGCTCTTTGCCGAGAATTCGGTTGTGAGGGAATTGAAGTTGGTGAAGGTCTTGACCACGTAGTCGTTGGCCTGGGGGTAGAAGGCGGCCAGGCTGCTGTCCGGGAACTGCTGCAAAATCTTGTTGTTGTCCACGATGATGCAGGAGTCGAAGTTCTCGCCCACGATGCGGTTGATGGCGCGCAGGGCGTTGACCTTGGAGAGGGCCGATTCGTCGTTGGTCGGGATGGTGACCAGGGAGACGATGGGCAGGTTGAAGCGCTTGAGCATGTTGCCGAGCAGGGCGACATTGCTGCCGGTGCCGCCGCCCAAACCGGCGGTGATGAGGATGGCGTCCGCGCCGGAGACGAATTGCTGGATGCCCGCGAGGATGTTGGGCAGGTGGGAGAAGATGGCCTTCTCGCCGATGCGCGGATCCTTGCCGGCGCCGTCGGTGTCGTTCAGGGGTGCATGGATCTTACGGTTCTCGGGGATGTTCGCGAGGTCTTTCAGATCCAGGATGGAGGTATTCACCGCCATGCTGGGGTATCCGTACTTGGCGAACGCATTGGCGAGGTTGCCGCCGCACTGCCCCAACCCGATAATCGCGAACTTCAGTCTCGTCGTCATAATGCTCCCGAGGATTGGAGAAAAACGCCCCTGCAACGGTTTCTCCGGGTACAGGGGGTAAAGCTATTAATATCAGGGATTTTCCGCCAAAGGAAAAGGTGATGATTCCGGGGTAGCCTCGGTCGAGGTCTCGCCGTTTCGGTACAAAACCCGCACAAATCACGCAATTGGACGGCTGAATCCGCCGGTAGGTAACACGGGCGCGCCTGGGAGGCCCGTCGGGCTTTACTCTTCCGTTGTCGCGGACTGCTGTTTGTCGAGGGCGCCCATCAGCGCATGCCAGGCCAGCGAAGCGCATTTGATGCGGGAGGAATATTCCTTTACGCCCTGGAACAAGGTGAGTTTGCCGAGGTGGTTTTCCCGCGAGGCGGGATCGAATTCGCCGCGCACCATGTCATGGAATTCCGAGAAGATGGTCTTCACCTCTGCCAGCGATTTGCCCTTGAGGTAGGCGGTCATCATGGAGGCGCTGGCTTTGGAGATGGCGCACCCGTTCCCCTGGAAGCCCAGGTCATTCACGGTCCCGTTCGCATCCAGGTCCAGGTACACCGTAATGTGGTCGCCACACAGGGGATTATGCCCCTCGCAAACCAGGACATCGGATCCTTCTAAGGCCCGGTAATTCCTGGGGTTCTTGTTATGGTCGAGGATGACTTGTTGGTAGAGTTCGTTGGAACGGGACATGTAAGACTCCGTGGGGTCGACTTTGTGGGGGAGGGGAGGGTTTAAGGTCTAAGGTTTAAGGTGGGTCGGTCCCGTAGGCCCGGTAAGGTCGGTAGGCTTACGTTTTTCCTTAAACCTTAAACCTTAAACCTTAAACCTTAAACCTTTCTCCCCTACCGAAACATCTCCCCAATCCTCCGCAACCCTTTCGCCAGCGCATCCAAGTCGGTCGCGTCATTATACGGCCCTATCGACGCCCGCGCCGTTGCCGGAACGCCGAACCGATCCATCGTCGGCTGGGCGCAATGGTGGCCGGCGCGGATGGCGATGCCGTCTTCGTCGAGCAAGGTGCCGATGTCGTGGGGATGGACGCCATCGAGGGTAAAGGAGAGGATGGCGCCTTTGCCCGGGGCGGTGCCGATGAGCTTGAGACCGGGGACGTCCTGGAGCACGGCGGTGCCGTATTCCAGGAGGGCGTGTTCGTGGGCATTGATCTTGTCGAGGCCGGTGCGGCGCAGCCAGTCGACGGCGACCCCGAGTCCCAGCACTTCGGCGATGGGGGGCGTGCCGGCTTCGAAGCGGTGGGGCGGCGCCTGGTAGGTGGTCTTGGCGAAGGTGACCCGCATGATCATGTCGCCGCCGCCCTGGTAGGGGGGCATGGATTCGAGAATGGGGAGCTTGCCGTAGAGGATGCCGATGCCGGTGGGCCCGAACATCTTGTGGCCCGAGAAAGCGTAGAAGTCGGCGTCCAGGTCACGCACGTCGACCGCCATATGGGCGATGGACTGGGCCCCGTCGATGAGCACGATGGCTCCTTTACCGCCTGGACCGGCCTGATGCGCGAGACGGGCGATTTCCTTGACCGGATTTACCGTGCCCAGGGCGTTGGAGACGTGGTTGACCGCGACGATACGGGTGCGCTCGGAGAGGAGCTTTTTGTACTCGTCCATGATCAAGGTGCCGCTATCGTCGACGGGGATGACCTTGATGACCGCGCCCATGCGCTCGGCGATGATTTGCCAAGGGACGATGTTGGCGTGATGCTCTATCTGGGACAGGATGATTTCATCCCCGGCCTTGAGGAACTTGCCGCCCCAGCTGTACGCCACCAGGTTGATGCTCTGGGTGGTGCCGCTGGTATAGATGATTTCGCGTTCGCTGGCGGCGTTGATGAGGCCGGCCACCTGCTTGCGGGTGTTCTCGTAGGCGGCCGTGGCCTTTTCGCTCAGGCGGTAGACCCCACGGCGCACCGTGCCGTAGCTCTCGCGGTAGAAACGGTCCATGGCGTCGATGACTTCCACGGGCTTCTGGGTGGTGGCGGCGCTGTCGAGGTAGTGCAGGGCCATACCGCCGAAATCGCGGGTGAGTACCGGGAACTGGGATTTGATGTCGAGGACCGGCTTGGGCCGGGTCGGGGCGGAGGTATCAGGCATGTTTCCCTCCCTGGGTCTCATTGGTTTTCATGACCTTGGCTCCCGAGGGGGCGGACATGGGCATGCGGTTGCGCAGGCTATCCAGCAAGGCGTGATCGAGGGTGTCGCGGAAGGCTTCGCCGTCCGGGGTCCCCCCGGCTTTACCGGCCTTGGCCACCACTTCGGCGATGAAGGCCACGGTGAGCAGGCCGCGGGCCTGGGCGGGCGGAAGGCCGCGGGATTCCAGGTAGAATTGCTGGGCCGGATCAAGCTTGCCGGAGGTGGCCCCATGCGAGCACTTCACGTCGTCGGCGTGGATCATCAGGCGGGGCTTGCTGTCGGCGCGGGCCTCGTCGGAAAGCATCAAGTTGTTGATCAACTGGTTGGCGTTGGTCTGCTGGGCGTCCAGGGCCACGATAATGGTGCCGTCCACTGAGGAACGGCTTTGATCGGCGGCCACGGTCTTGAACAGCTGACGGCTTACGCAATGCGGCACCAGGTGGCGGACAAGCACGTGGTTATGCGATTGCCGGTTGCCGGAAAGCACGGCGGCGCCGTTGAACTCGGCTTCGGCGCCTTCGCCCGCGAGATCGACCGCAAAGGCCTGGCGCATCAGGCGCGAGCCGGTATGCGCGGCCACCACTTGGAGGCGCGCGTTGCGGTCGAGGCGGGCGGTGAGCTTGCGGAAGTTCAGGGTCTCGGCCGGGGAGCCTTCGGCGCCGGATTCCACCATGCGCAGGGAGGCGCCGTCTTCGATGAGGGCGACCGTGTGGGCGTTCTCCAGGGTCGGCGGCGCGGTGGTGGCAGCGAGGGAAACGGGGCGGGCCAGGGAAACGTGGCGGATAAGAACACGGCTTTCCGATTGCGGGCCGGCATGCACCACGGTAAGCGCGTCGCTACGGCCGGAACCGGTGGTGAAATGGAGCAGCAGCAGGGGAGAGGCGGCCACGCGCTTGGCGGGCACGCGCACCAATAAGGGATGCCGGGCGAACAGGGAGGCGATGGAGGCCACCGGATCGGTTTCCGCTGCCAGCAGGGCCGAGATGCCGGTGACGAAGGCATCATGCAATCCCTGGAAACGGAGATGCATGCCGGGCAGGGGGGAATCCGGAGGCGCGGCGGCTTCCAGGGTCTGGACATGGAACTCCTCGCCGGGGCGGGAGAGTTCGGGAACGTAGACGCCGTCGACGAGGACGGCATAGCTGTCGCGGGCCTCGGGGAGAATCCACGGGGCGATTTCGGCGGCGGAGAGGGCGGTCACCGGGGCGGACTGGGGGCCGGTCGCGGGAGTTGCGGTTGCCGAAGTACCGGCTGCGCCGGTCGCGGGGGCGGCAGGGAGGTCGGTCCCTGGTCTTGCCGTCTGGGGATTGGCCGCAACGGCAGTGGGCGCCAGGTGCGGGAGCAATTCACCCGTGCGGATGAAACTGAAATCCTCGGAGCCCGAGTGGGGCAGGCCGATACGGCGCAGGGCCGCGGCCGCGGCGGTGCGGATGTCGAAGAGCGCGAAGGGGCCTTCGTCCATATGGCGGGCGATGGCGTCTTCCAGGGCCGGAGTGAGAGCGGGGGCGGGGACTTCCCGCATGAATCGGGGACGGATGGTGGCGGCGGTCATGGTTGCCTACTTCACCAGCCAATCGTATCCGAGTTTTTCCACTTCCAGGGCCAGATCCTTGCCACCGCTTTTCACGATGCGGCCGCCGCTGAGCACATGCACGAAGTCGGGCTGTACGTAGTCGAGCAGGCGCTGGTAATGGGTGATGAGCACGATGCCCTTGGACGGGCCGCGAAGGCGGTTGATGCCGCCCGCCACGATCTTGAGGGCGTCCACGTCGAGGCCCGAATCGGTCTCGTCGAGAATGGCCAGGGCCGGATCCAATACCGCCATCTGCAGGATTTCATTGCGCTTCTTCTCGCCGCCGGAAAAGCCCTCGTTGATGGCGCGCTCCTTGAAGCGGCCGTCCATGTCCAGGGCCTTCATCTTGGCGTCCAGGATTTCCTCGAAGTCGAGCGGGTCGGCCTCTTCCAGGCCCTCGGCCTTGCGCCGCTGGTTATAGGCCATGCGCAGGAACTCGGCATTGTTCACGCCGGGAATCTCCACGGGATACTGGAACCCCAGGAAAATGCCCTTGCGCGACCGCTCGTCGGCCTCGAGCTCCAGGATGTTCTCGCCGTTGAACAGGATTTCGCCCTGGGTCACGGAATAATCCGGATGCCCGGCGATGATCTTCGACAATGTGCTCTTACCCGATCCGTTGGGACCCATGATGGCATGGACCTCGCCGGGTTGGACGGATAGGTTGATGCCTTTCAGGATCTGGGTGACGGAATCGGCTTCGCCTATGTGGGCGTTGAGATTGCGGACTTCTAGCATGGGATTGGGACTCACTGTTTTCTTTTCTTCGTTTAGGTGAAAGGTTTAAGGTTTAAGGTGGGTGGGATCCCCGCTTGGGTCTATGGTTTTTCTGAAACCTTAGACCTTAAACCTTTCTCCATCATCCGACCGAATTCTCCAACTTCATCGCCAGCAACTTCTGCGCTTCCACCGCGAATTCCATCGGCAACTGGTTGAACACGTCCTTGCAGAACCCGTTCACGATCATGCTGATGGCTTCTTCACGCGGGATGCCGCGGGATTGGAAGTAGAACAACTGGTCCTCGCTGATTTTCGAGGTCGAGGCTTCGTGCTCCACCTGGGAGCCGCTGTTGCCGGTTTCGATATACGGAAAGGTATGCGCGCTGGAGCGGTTGCCCACCAGCATGCTGTCGCATTGCGAGAAATTGCGCGAACCGGTGGCGTTCTTGCCGATGCGCACCAGGCCGCGGTAGGCGTTGCTGCTGTTGTCGCCGGCGATGCCCTTCGAGATGATGCTGGACTTGGTGTTCTTGCCCAGGTGGATCATCTTGGTGCCGGTATCGGCCTGCATGAATCCGTTGGTCATGGCCACGGAGTAGAACTCGCCCACGCTCTCGTCGCCGACCAATATGCAACTGGGGTATTTCCAGGTGATGGCGGAACCGGTTTCCACTTGGGTCCAGGAAATCTTCGACTTCTTGCCCAGGCATTTGCCGCGCTTGGTCACGAAGTTGTAGATGCCGCCCTTGCCCGTCTTGGGATCGCCGGAGTACCAGTTCTGCACCGTGCTGTACTTGATCTCGGCATTGTCCAGCGTCACCAGCTCCACCACGGCGGCATGCAACTGGTTGGTGTCGAACTTGGGGGCCGTGCAGCCTTCCAGGTACGAGACATAGCTGCCTTCGGCGCATACGATGAGGGTGCGCTCGAACTGGCCCGATTCCTCGGTGTTGATGCGGAAGTAGGTGGAGAGCTCCATGGGGCACTTGGTGCCGGGCGGGATGTAGACGAAGGAACCGTCGGTGAAGACGGCCGAATTGAGGGCCGCGTAGAAATTGTCGCCCACGGGCACCACCGATCCGAGGTATTCCTCGATCAATTCCGGGTACTCGTGGATGGCTTCGCTGATGGAGCAGAAGATGACCCCATGCTCCATCAACTTCTTCTTATGCGTGGTGGCCACGGAAACGCTGTCGAATACGGCGTCCACCGCCACGTTGGAAAGGCGCTTCTGCTCGTCCAGGGGAATGCCCAGCCGCTCGAAGGTCTTGAGGATTTCCGGATCCACTTCGTCCAGGCCGGTCAGGCTCGGCTTCTGCTTGGGCGCGGCGAAATACAGGATGTCCTGGTAATCGATGGCCGGGTACTGCACATGGGCCCAGTTGGGCTCCTTCATGGTCAGCCATTTCTTATAGGCCTTGAGGCGGAACTCCAGCAGGAAAAGCGGCTCGTTCTTCTTGGCCGAGATGGCGCGGATCACGTCTTCGTTCAGGCCCTTGCCGAACGATTCCATTTCCACCGGGGTGGTGAACCCGTATTTATAATCGTCGCCGCCTTTTACAACCCCGGCGGGCGTGTCGCCCGCCTGAGAAGCAGCATTCTTCAGGGTCGCGTCGTCCATGCTCACTCTTCCACGGGGATGACCTGCATCCCGCTGAATACCTGCCGACGCAGGGAGTCTTCGATATAGGACAGGGTCGCCCCCGTCGACGAGGCGCAGCCGCCGCAGGCGCCTTGCCATTTGATCTTCAGGCGTTGGCCTTCTTCCAGATCGCGGATATGCAAATCGCCGCCGTCCATGTTCAGGCCGGGACGCACATCCTTTTCGATAATCGCTTCGATGGCCTGGATCTGCTCATCCTTGGGCTTGGCCAGCCAATCCTGATCGGCTTCCGTCAGGGTCTCGAAGGCGGACTTGCGCGGGGCGCCGTCATTCTTGGCCTTCATGGAAATGGTCGCCAGGGAAAGCGCTTTGGCGGGAGCGTAGGCTTCCACCACCGCTATCAATAGGGGAGGCAGGGAGGCGAAGACTTCTTCGGCGGGCGCGGCCGTGGCCGGGGTCGCCGCGTCATCGCGCAGCAAGGCTTCCATCTGGGGAATGGTGAAGGCCGAGGCCGAGCCCACCTTCATGCCCTTGGCCAGGGTGCAGAGCATTTCTCCCAGGGCCACCGAAGCGGGGCCGCCGTAGGAGAAGAACTTGGCATCGTAGATCAAATCGGTTTGCGGATCGATGAGCCAGTAGACCTTGATGTCCTTGAACTTCGCGGTGGCGAGTGCCAGATCCTTGGTGGAGGCATCCTCGGTGAAAAAGGCGCCGCGGTGTTTGGGATTGGCGGCCAGGCTTTCTATTTTTTTCGAAAATTTCCTGACGTCTCCATCGGGAGAGACCTCTCCTCCAGGAGAGCCGGAATCGAGGGGCTTTTCTGCAGCGGAACCCATTTCCAAAGAAGCCTTACTCACTTTTCTACCGTGTTGAGGTGCATCCCCAACTTAACAAATTATCCACCATTTTAGTAGACGATTCGACCCTGGCCGGTTCCCGCCCCTCAACCGTCCTTCAAACAATGGTCATAAAACCTATAAATACCTGTACTTAGCCTAGCCAAAAGGAACCCGACATGACCGCCAAACGTAGCGTTCGCGAAGTCCTTACCAGCCCCAAAATCGGGTCCGAAGTACGCATCGAAGCCTGGGTCCGGACCAAACGGGATTCCAAGGCCGGACTCACCTTTTTGGAGCTAAACGACGGCTCCTATTTCCAGAATCTGCAGATTGTGGTTTCGGCGACGCTTCCGAATTACGCGACGGAAATCCCCAAGCTCCATGTGGGAGCATCGGTCCGCGTGTTGGGTACGGAAGCCCAGTCCCAAGGCGGCAAGCAGTCGGTGGAAATCCAGGCCCTGGAAGTGGCGCTGGTCGGGGCCTGCGATCCCGCGGTTTATCCCATCGGCAAGCAGAAGATGACCTACGAATACCTGCGCGACTTCACGCATCTGCGGTCGCGCACCAATACCTTTTCCGCCATCGCCCGGGTCCGCAACGTGTTGGCCATGGCCATCCATGGCTTCTTCCAGGAACGCGGCTTCCTGTGGCTGCATACTCCCGTCATCACCGGCAACGATGCCGAAGGGGCGGGACAGATGTTCCGCGTGACCACCCTGGACGTGGCCAAGCCGCCACGCGCCGAGGACGGCAGCGTGGATTTCTCCCAGGACTTTTTCGGACAGGGAGCCAATCTGACGGTGAGCGGCCAGCTGGAAGCGGAAGCCTACGCCTGCAGCATGGGCGCGGTGTACACCTTCGGTCCCACCTTCCGGGCCGAGAATTCCAATACCTCGCGGCATCTGGCCGAGTTCTGGATGGTGGAGCCGGAAGTCGCCTTCGCCGATTTGGACGACAATGCGCGACTGGCCGAGGATTTCCTCAAGCATTTGCTGCGGACGGTGCTGGAGAAATGCCCGTTGGAGATGGAGTTCTTCAAGCAGCGGGTGGAACCGGGCATCCTCGATTTGCTGAACAGCGTGTTGGAGAATCCCTTCAAGCGGCTCACCTATACCGAGGCCGTGGAGATCCTTATTAAGAGCGGGGAGAAGTTCAAGTACAAGGTGGAATGGGGCATCGACCTGCAATCGGAACACGAACGTTACCTCACCGAGCAGGTGTTCAAGGCCCCGGTGATCTTGACGGATTACCCCAAGGGCATCAAGGCCTTCTACATGAAGATGAATCCGGACGGCAAGACCGTGCGGGCCATGGATGTGCTGGTCCCCGGCATCGGCGAGATCATCGGCGGGGCCCAGCGCGAAGACGATATCGAACTCCTGAAAGGCCGCATCGCCGAGATGGGCCTCCACGCGGGTCCCTTGGATTGGTACCTGGATTTAAGAAGGTTCGGGAGCGTGCCGCATGCGGGCTTCGGGCTGGGGTTCGAAAGACTGGTCCAGTTCGTGACCGGGATGGGGAACATAAGGGACGTGATCCCGTTTCCTAGGACGCCGGGACATATTAAGATTTGAAGAGAGGTTAAAGGTTTAAGGTTTAAGGTGGGTAGGATCCCCGCATAGGTCTATGGTTTTTCCTAAACCTTAGACCTTAGACCTTAAACCTTAAACCCTTCCCATTCCTCACTCCCCCTTCCCTTCCACCGGCGTGTTCAAATCCACCGGACTCAACTTGGTATACTCCGGCCCGTTCTTTCCCGGTCCGAACTGGTATGCCTTTCCCGAATCGGTTACCAGATAATTCTTCTCTCCGTGGGCGGCGAAGTTGTGGGCTGCGACCTTATGGTCCTGCGGGCTGGGAAACGGTAGGGTGAAATCGGGATGGGAATGCACGCGCATATGCGGCGGGATGGCGCCGCTCTCGTCCATGCGCGAGGTGTTCCCGCGGTCGAAATGGAACTCCCGCGTCCGGGCGGTCTTGCCCTTGCCGTCGGCCGAGCCGCGGATGTCATAGGTGGCGCCGTACTCGCCGCGGTTGCGCAAATCCCGGAAGCCTTCGCCGGTCTCGTCATCGCGGAAGGCCCGCCGGCGTTGGTCGAAATCCTTGAGTACGGCGGTCTCTCCCGGCGTGGGCGCGCGCTTGCCCGCGGGCTCGTGGGGGATGTCCCCGTCGAAGAACATGCCCATGTCGCTCTTGGTCTTCTCCTTTTCCGCCATGTCGGTCTCGACTTGCTTGGCGTCGGCGCGGGCTTCGTGGGGCGGGCGTAACGGGTTGAGGGGTCGGCCGGGGCGTTCCACGGGAGAAGGCACGGCCAGGCTTTGATGCTGGCGCAGATTCTGGCTCAGCTGTTCCCATTCATCCTGGCTGCGGGGCGGCGAGTCGCTGCGGCTGGAATGGGATTTGGACGGCGAGGCGGGCTCGCGTTCGGGAATGCTCAGCTTCAGCTCGGGACGTTTGGGGGCGGCCCCCTTCCAGGGCTCGCCCGGTTTGAACGCGGGCGCGCGGGGATTGAGATTGGGATCGCGGATGGGACGCATCATGGCACACCTCCACGGCTTCCGCCGTAACTAGAACGTTACCCCTGGCAGCTTGCCCGCCAGGGGCGAGGGCCGAAGTTCGGTGACCGCCAGCGTGGTCCCGTCGAAATGGGAAACGCGATCGCCAACGACCAGGTAGTTGTCGGCCCCGGATTTCATCCTATCGAGGGACGCTTGCTGGTGATCGGTGACGCTGGGCATGCGCTTGGCCAGATCATCAATGGTCACCGGGCCCGGACGCGGGTTGATAGGGTGGCTGTGGATGACCATCTTGGTGGACGGGCCGGCTGCCAGGGTGAGGAAATTCTCGGGATTGTATTTGAATTCCTGCCGCACCGGAGCGGCGTCATTGGACAGGGCGTACATGGCCCCGTATTCGCCGTGGCGGAGCGGATCCATGCGGTGCAAATGCGAATCCAGGGGCAGGCCCGAGTGAACGGCATCCTGGCGATGGGCGTTTACCTGGGACGCGAAATCCCGGAAGGCCGCGGTTTCCGTCGCGGTGGGCTTACGCTCCGCGGTGGGGAAGAACGGTACGCTGCCGTTGTTCCACATATCCAGCAGACCCATGTCGGGATGGTCCTCGATGTATTTCAGCGATTCGTATTGGTAATGCGCCCGTTCATCGTAGTGGGGGAACTTTTGCCGCAAGGAATCACCGGGTTCCGGTTTAGGCGCAGCAACGCCCACATCCGCGGGCCGCGGATTCCCTTGCGATCGCGGCGCATGCCCCATATCGCCGGGCGCCGTTTGGGGCCGTTGCGCCTCGGGATCTGGCCGCGGGGAAATCGAATCCTTGCCGGCCGATGCGGGCCGCAGCGGGATGGGACGCAGCAGGGGAGCACTGGCGAGGGGGGCCAGGACGGGCTTGGGGGCCATTGAATTCAGGGGCATCAGGTCTCCGAGGTAATTCCTCCCCTTCAAATTACGCCCGGCGCGGTTACGCAGGCGGTCGCGCGGTAGGCGCGCAATGGGCCGGGTTATGCCGAATGGGGGAAAGGCGCGGAATTGAGCCCCCGGTGGAATTTTCACGACCCGCAGGGGAGGCGCGTGGTTACGGGCAAAGGCGCGCAAACACCCGCGAATGGTACAATGGCCGCATGCCCAATGCCCCGGCCGCATTCCTTCCGGACGAGCCGTCCCCGTTCCGATCCGCCGGAGTCACCGCTCTCTGTTTCCTGGCCATCGCGTTCTCCGCTTCCGCCGCGATCCTCTTGGGGGGCATCCAAGGCGATGCCGGGAATTTCCCTTGGATCGGTACCGGATTCTGCGCGCTCCTCGGCAGCTTCGCTTTCATCATCGCGCTCATCAGGCTCGAGCGCGGTCCCTCCCTCGCGTTGGTGTTGGCCATGCTCGCCAATCCCATGATCCGGTTCTGGTCCGCCGAGGCCTACCTGGATATCGCCTTCGCGTTCCTGCTGCTGGCCTTTCTCTACCTGTACCAGACCCGGCGGGGTTTGAACGCATTGCCCGTTTTCGCCGTGCTGATGCTTTCCCTGGGCGTGGGCGGATTGGCGCTGGCCGTGGCCTATGCCGCGGCCCTGGCATGGCGGAAGGAATGGATCCGTCTGGGAGCCTTGCTGGCGTTGCTCGCGGCGTATTCGGGTTTGCAAATGCTGCGAGTCGCGGAAATCCCGGAATGGCAGGAATACTTCCGCCTGCATGCCCAGTCAGGGGGCCATGGAGCCGGTGTTTCCATGCTTGCCAGGGTATGGCACAATCTACGGTCCTTGGTCCTCACTCTCATGCCGTCGACCTTTTTCTACGGCGGCTACGCGTTCCTGCATGCCTCTTTGATGAAAACCCTGCTTGGGCTTTGCGCGTCCTGCGCGGTCGCTTTTTTCCTCGCCATCGTGGCGGGCCGTTCGGTTTTGCTGAACGGATTCATCGCGGGGTATTTCGGCATCATGCTGGTTATGAGTCCCGAGCGATTGGAAAACCGCATGCTGATCCCGTTGATCCCCCTCGCTTTCCTGGGCCTGGGCCGATTCATGGCGGTGGCCCGCTCTTTGTACTTCCACAGTTTCCGCACCGCCGCCTTCGGATTGGTGTTTTTATGCGCCTTCGATGGACTGGTCTCCTTCGATGCGTACCGCAGCGAGTTCGCGCCTCACGGCATCGGCGCGGCTTTACCCGCCCATCCATCCGATCAATCCAGGGCGTCGGGGGCGCTCGCACCCATGGGAACGCAAGCGCCGTAAAAGGCTAAATCCCGCCAATACCTATATGCTTTTGCACGAATCCACGCCCATTCGCCGATTTTATACCGAGGGTTGAATGTTTTCTACAAACCATGCGCGAGCGCGATTCATATTATTCGTCAATGACATTTCTGGGTATTGATCTCGGCACCTCCTCGGTGAAGGCCATCCTCGTGGATGGCGCGCAAAACCTCATTGATCAGGCCTCGGCGCCACTCGACGTTTCCCGGCCTCAACCGCTCTGGTCCGAACAGGATCCGGAACACTGGTGGACCGCCGCCAATCAGGCCGTGCTCGCCTTGCGCGCCGCGCGGCCCAAGGAATTCGCGGGTATCAAGGCCATCGGGCTTTCCGGGCAGATGCATGGCGCCACCCTGTTGGGCCGCCAGGACAAAGTCCTGCGCCCCGCCATTCTCTGGAACGATGGTCGCAGCGGTGCCGAATGCGTCGAGCTGGAACGCCGTGCGCCCGACAGCCGCCGCATCACCGGTAATATCGCCATGCCTGGCTTTACCGCGCCCAAGCTGATGTGGGTGGCCAAGCACGAGCCGGAGATTTTTTCCCGCGTGGAAAAGGTGCTGCTCCCCAAGGATTACCTGCGTTTACGCCTGTGCGGCAACTACGCTTCCGACATGTCCGATTCGGCGGGCACCCTATGGTTGGACGTGGCCAAGCGCGCCTGGTCCGACACCATGCTCGAAGCCTCCGGGCTCAAGCGTTCAGCCATGCCGGAACTCTGCGAAGGCACCCAACCCACCGGCAAGCTTACCGCTACCGTAGCTTCGGCCTGGGGCCTGGGCACCGACGTGATCGTGGCGGCGGGCGCGGGCGACAATGCCGCCGGCGCCGCGGGCGCGGGCGTGGTACGGCCCGGCGATGCGTTTCTCTCCCTCGGCACGTCCGGCGTCTATTTCGCGGCGGCGGGATCGTACTCGGCCAATCCCGAGGGCGCCGTGCATACTTTCTGCCATTGCCTGCCCAACGCTTGGCACCAGATGTCCGTGATCTTGAGCGCGGCCGCTTCGCTCACCTGGGTCACCCGCATCACCGGCGCTGCCGACGAGGCCGCCTTGATCGCCGAGATCGAAGCCGCGGGCGACGATGTGGAAACCCCGGTATTCCTCCCGTATCTTTCCGGCGAACGTACGCCCCATAACAATCCGCATGCCCAGGGCGTTTTCTTCGGATTGACCCATGAGACCAACCGTGCCGCCATGGGCCGCGCGGTACTGGAAGGCGTGGCCTTCGCCTTCGCCGATGGGCAGCGCGCCCTGCAGGACGCCAAGGCGGAACTGAAGGAAGTGACCGTGATAGGCGGCGGGGCCCGCAGTCGTTTGTGGGGAAGCATCCTCGCGACCGTGCTCAAGCGTCCGCTGCTGTACCGCAAGGGCGGGGAATCGGGACCGGCCTACGGGGCCGCGCGCTTGGCGCGCATCGC
>JAHFCH010000307.1 GCA_023249635.1 Fibrobacterota bacterium | reverse complement strand
GCGGCGAATACGGCCTGCATTATGCGCCCTTGATCGCCAGCGGCTGCTCGGCGCTCATCGCCGTAGTCTGGATCCTCACCGTGACCGCGCGCTTGCGCAACCGTCCCGCGCCCATCCCCATCGTGCCTGCCGGAACCACAGCCGCCTCCGCGGCGGCCTGAGACCGGCATGGAGGCGGGATCCAACCAAAGCGAAATCCGCATCCAGGTCCGCTACTCCGAGACCGATGCCATGAAGTTCGTGTATTACGCCAACTACCTGGTGTATTTCGAGGTGGCCCGTACTTCCGCTTTGGCCGCCTTGGGACATCCCTACTGGGAAATGGAAAAGCGCAACGTGCTCATTCCGGTACTGGAGTCGCATTGCGAATACCTGAAACCGGGACGTTACGGGGACAACCTGACCATCCGCACCTTGCGCTGGCGCAGCGGACCGGCGCGCATCCGGTTCGAGTACCAGGTCCTGCGAGGGGAGGAATTGCTGGCCCGCGGGCATACCGCCCATGCCTTCATGCATCCCGAGGGCCGCGCCATCCGTCCGCCGCGGGAAATCGTGGAGCTGTTCCCGGACTGGCCGGGTCTGGCCGCCAAGCCTTCGCCTGCAGCCTAGGCTTCGAGCTCCGGAGCCGAGGGCGCCGAAGGAGCGAAGCGGGCAATCTCTTCGCACAACTCTTCCAATGCCGTCACCGAGGCCTCCGCCGGGGAAAGTCCGGAGTACTTCTCGTAGGCGTAGTTGATCCCCGAAGAACTGTTGATGAGATGCAGCGAGGCGTCGCTTTCCGCGTCGCGGATGGCCTGATAGACTTCGGCTACGCTGCCCGTCTGGCCGCCGGAAACCCCGGAGATGGCGATGCCGGGAATGAGGACGGGCACTTCGCGCCCGCGGCCCTTCCAATAGGCGAGCAGATCGCGCAATTCCTTGGGAGCGGTGGCGCCCACTACGGCCCCCAGGTTGCCGTCGTTCCAATCAGCTAGCTTTTCGGCCACCTTGCGGTAGAGCGGAATGCCTTCCTGTCCCACCACCAGATCCTGGAAGTCCTTGGCGCTGGGGTTTGAGGTGCGCACCAGCACGTAGATGCCATGGCCCTGGGATACGTCCTGGAAAGGCTTGATGGTATCGATGCCCATGTAGGGCGCGGCGGTCACGGCGTCGGCGCCGAATACCTTGAATGCGGATTGCGCATAAGCGCCCGAGGTCGAGGAAATATCTCCGCGCTTGGCGTCGAGCACCACGAGCATGCCCGCGTCCCGATAGGCCTGGATGAGATTCTGCAGCACCTGCAGGCAGCCCAGGCTCACGCCCTCGTAGTATGCCATGTTGGGCTTGACCGCGGCCGGGAGCAGATCACGGGCCAGCATGGCGTCGAGCATGTCGGAGTAAAAGCGCTTGATGCGCTCCTCGGCGGAAGCGTTACCGGGAATCTTCTTGAGTACGGGATCGAGACCCACGCAAACCGGGTTCCCTGCCTCGCGCACCCGCGCCGATACCTTTTCCGCATACGTCATTCCGGACCCCGTCCCTTGCCGATGGTGTTGGCGTAAAGCTACTCAACACCGCCGTCAGCGGACAACCGGACGGGGAAAGCCGGGTAGCGGAATGGCTTCGCCAGTGAGCTAGGCCAGGGCGGCCCAGGCCAGATCGGGAATCCGCAGGCGCGCATAGCGCAGGAAATCGCCCCAATCGGAGAGGGCCGCTTGCGAGACGCCCGCGCACCATTCCAGGAAACCGGCACCGGTGGTTTCTTCGATCACCAATCCCTTATCGTCCAGCCATACCGAGTAATCGTAGATCTGGGAGCAGATCTTACGCCGCGAAAGGTTGGAGATGAAGCGTTCCTTGAGCCATACCTGGAAGACATCTTCCAGACGCTTGCGCAATACGTCCCGGTCCGGATAGTCCGGTTTAATGGGGAATCGGGGAATGCGGTTGTTGATGACGTAGGTGGACATAGGCGTAGGGGCCTGGTTTGGCGGCCCGGGAATCGGGTTTTCCGTTAAAGTAACAAGAAACGGAATCGCCTGCTGCGGGGACCCATACTACATTTACGCCTGGGGTACCTAATGGATGCCGTTACAGAGAAGTACAATGCCGTCGTGGTCGCGCGTCAGGCATTAACACCGGACCTTTTCATCATCAAGGTGAAACCGGATAAGCCTTCGGCCGACTTCATCTCCGGGCAATACGTGCTGCTGGGGCTTTCCTCCAACCTTCCGCGCCGTGCGGGGAGCGAGCCCGAGTTCAAGGAAAGCAAGGCCGACAGGATGGTCCTGCGGGCCTATTCCATCGCCTCGGCCGGCCATGAGCCCGGTCTACTGGAGTTCTACATCTCCGTGGTCTCAAACGGTTCCCTGACCACGCGTCTGGTTTCCCTGCAACCCGGGGATCGCCTGATGGTGGGCGACAAGATCCGCGGTTTCTTCACCCTGGATACGGTCCCCAAAGAGCATACCAACGTAGTGTTGGCCGCCACGGGTACCGGCCTCGCACCCTATGTCTCCATGATGCGCCGTCACGCGGTGCACCCCTTCCCTTTCCGCTTCGTCATCTTGCACGGCGCGCCCAAAAGCTGGGAGCTGGGCTATCTGGAAGAGTTGCGCATGCAATCCCGCTATCTGCCGCGCGTGGCGTACATCCCCTCCATCACGCGCACCAAGGAAGATCCCTGGTGGACCGGCGAATCCGGGCGCATCACGCAATGGTTCCAGGGGAATCTGCTGAAAGAGAGGCTGGAAGTGGAACTGGATCCCGCCAAGACCTCGGTGTTCCTGTGCGGCAATCCCGCGATGATCCACGAAGTGCAGAAGGCGTTGGAACCCAAGGGATATACGGCCTACACCACCCAGGTGCCGGGCAGCCTGCATACCGAGGAATATTGGTGAAGGGGTCTCCCGGCCTATAGTAACCGGGAAGTTACTCCAGATCCGCTTCCGGCCCGTCCGGGCCTTCAGGGCTTTCAGGGCCTTGAAGGCCAGCGGGTCCCTCAGGGCCACCGTCCGAATCCGCTTCGCCCAGCTCCGGCAATCCGCGCCCAGCGGAGCTTTCCGGGTCCGCCGAAGCTTCCCGTTCGCCTCGCAGATCTTCCGCCAATGACCACATGAATTGGCTGGCCGGCCTGTCGCCCGCCAGATGGTAGGCGTTGATGAGATTACGCAGCACCCGCGCCACGATAGCCTCCGGTTCGGCCGGGGTCCGCGCCAGGCGGGCGAACTCGGGCGCGTATTTCTGTTCCAACTGGGCCAAGCGTTCGCCTTCGATGATCCTACCGCCGTCGAAGCAATCGATGATCAGTTCGCGGCCGCCCTCGGAAGCGCGGGTGAGGAAATGCTCCGGTACGTCGCAACCATGGATGGCGATACCCAAGCGGTGGCCCACCAGCATGAAGACGCAAGCCAAGCTGATGGGGATGCCCTTGCGTCTCCTGATCACTTCAACCAGATCGCTGTTGCCGGGATCGTAATAATCGCTCTCCGAACCGCCGAAACCTTCGTTGGTGAAGAGGAACGCGGCCAGTCCGCTAGGCGTCTGCCCGGTTCCGTTGGCCGCCGCATGCGCCCGGAAGTCGCCAGCCAGACCGTCCAACAAGGGAGCCAGGGCGGGATGGCGCGGGGGTAGTCCCGAATCGCGGCCCGAAGGGGCGCGGCGTTCGTTGTTGACCGGACCATCGCCGTCGCCGACGCGCTTGCGGCCCGCGCGATCCTCAGCCAGATACCATGAGAGGCCGGCGAGAGCGGCCTCCAGCTTTTCCATATCCCCGCGCAAATGGCGCCAGCGCAGCCAGGATCCGCGGAAGCCGCGGCGGGCGCGGCCGGAGAGCAAATCCTCCAGGCGACGGCGCGGGGCCTGGGCCAATTCCGGCAGGCGCGCGCGGATGTCCGGCTCCCAAGCCGGCAGGTTGGCTTCCAACTGCTCCCAGACACGATTGCGCACGGTGGGGCTTTCGTCGTCGAGCAGCTTGAGGATATGGATGAGGTTCCGGTCTTCCGCCATGGTGGGCCTATGCCGGAGAAGGTATAAATTCATGGGGCAGGATGTATATTCCGAAGCAGAGCCATGGCCCATTCCCCTACCGAAGCAAGCGCTGCGCATAGCGGCGGACCCCGGCGCCTGTTCGTGGGCGACCTGCACGGTTGCCTGCATGAACTTGACGAATTGCTGCAACGCTTCGGCTTCCGGGCCGGCATCGATAGGCTCTATTCCGTCGGCGACATCATCGGCAAGGGACCGGAGGTGACGGGAACCCTGCGCCGCCTGCGCGATCTCGGCGCGGGCGCCGTGCTCGGCAACCATGACGTGGCCTTGCTGGAGTCCGCCCGCTTGGAGCGGTCCGGACGCAAGCCCAAGTACCGCGACTACATCGACTCACTGGGGGACGAAGCGGCCGAATGGATCGCCTGGCTGGGCTCTTGGCCCTACCATCTCGATCTCGGCGATATTTTGCTGGTGCATGCCGGCCTACAGCCCGACATCGAAGACCCCGCCCGCATGGCGCCGCGCATCCTCACCCAAATCCGCACCTGGGACGGGAAGGGCGAGGAGCTGAACCGGGAAGGCGATCCGCCCTGGTTCGAATGCCTGGTCCGGAAGGAAACCATCGTGTTCGGCCATTGGGCCAAACGCGGGCTGATTGACCTCCCGAAATTCAAGGGCTTGGATACGGCATGCGTGTACGGGGGAAAGCTTACGGGCTGGTGCCCGGAAGAAGATCGATTCCTGCAGGTGGATGCGGCGCGCGCCTATGCGCCGATCCATTACCATTAGCCTGCTACGGCAGGTATCAGGC
>JAHFCH010000306.1 GCA_023249635.1 Fibrobacterota bacterium | reverse complement strand
AGTAGAACATGATGAAAAGCATGAGGAAGAAGCTGAGCAGGTTGTTGGCGACGGAAAGGGAAATGTCCGCGCTGTGCTTGAGGACGAACTGGAAGCTGTTCTGCAAACCGCCGATGGCCATGTGGGTGAGGTTGCCCGTATTCACGCGCTGGAGAAGTCCGGGAAAGCGGTCTTGTAATCCCTGGATGATGCGGCCCAGGTGTTCCCGCCAAGAATCGAAATTGAGGTGCCCGAAGAATCCGGCCGCCTCTTGGTAAGCGATGCTGGCCACCGCAATCAGGGGAAGCACCAGCACAACCAGGACCGAAAGCAAGGTGCACAGCGCGGCCAAGGCGGGCTTGCGGACCTTGGCCAGGAATCCCGTATAGATGGGGTAGGTGAGGGCGGTGAAGACGGCCGCCAGCAGGCAGGGCATGATGAAATTGCCGACCAGGTAGAGGAAGGCCGAGGTCACCGCCAGCAGGTACAACAGGAACGAAGAGCGTTGGAACGGGGTGCTCTCGTCCGCCGAGGCTGCAGGCGTAACGGCTTCGTGGGCTTTATCCATAGAGACAAAATGGATAAGTATCCGGGTCATGGCAATGGCGGCCCGGGGAACTAGATTTCCTTTCGGAGGCCGCATGTCCGCGTCAGCAGTCGAGTTCGTCAAGAAGGTCGGGAAGGGCAAGACCCTCTCCGCCGATCTCGCGCCCGCGGAAGCGCGCGAGGCCTTCGCGATGCTGTTGGATGGCGGTTTCCTGCCGGCGCAATTCGGCGCCTTCCTGCAAGCGTTGCGCATCAAGGAACTTACCCAGGAAGAGCTCGATGCCCTGACCGAGGTATTCCGCGGGCGCATGGCGCCGCTCCCGCCCCTGCCGGGCCCGCATTCCTTGGTCTTGAATCTGGCTTCGGACACCCAACGCAAAGGCGGCCTGGCCTGCCTGCTGGCGGCCTATTTGCTGCCGCGACTGGGCGTGTCGGTCGGCATCGTCCGCAGCGAACCCGTATTGCAGGGGAACCGCGCCTCCTTTGAGCTGAGTCGGGATTTGGCGATGAACCTTTCCATGAAATTAGCGGGCGAAGGCCCGGCTCCGGTGTTGGCGGAATGCGGGACGCTCGTGCGCGGCCTTTCCGCGCTGGATGGTCTGCGCGGGCAACTCGGCTTCCGCTCCTGCCTGCATACCGCCGAAAAGCTGATCAATCCCTGGCCGGCCTCGCCGGTCCTGCTGGGCATCTCGCATAAGCATTACGCCTTGCGCATGGCAGCCACCCTGGCGCGCCAGGGCATGGCGGGCCGCATCCTGCTCGGCAACCACGGCACCGTCGACCTGGTGCTGCACAAGGAAACCGAAATGGTATCCGTGGCCGCGGCGGGAACCATCGTGGAAGAAACCCTATCGCCGGCGGGCCTGGACCTGGAAATCCCCTCCGACGTCTACTCCCTGGCCAAGTTCCCCCAATGGGCCGAATGGATCGGGGCAATGTCCGCGGAAACCCCGGAAGCCCGGGACAACGGCCTCCGCAGGGCGATACACTATCATGTGGGGATGCTGCTCTGGGCCGCGGGCGCGGCCCCGGACGCGCGGGCCGGATTGACCGCGGCACGGCGCGGAATTCCTAGATTATTCGCTTAGGAGCGATGGCGATGGAAGGCAACGGCAAGAAGATATCCGCGAAAGCGGCGAGGCAGGCCCAGGCGGGCATGGGGGGATTCCCCATGCAGGCGATACGCGAGGTATTCGGGTACCTGCGGCGTTACCGCGATCACGTATTCGTCTTCAAGATCGACGATCTGTTGATGAGCAAGCCGCTCTTCTCGTTGTTGATCAAGGATATCGTGCTGCTCCAGAAGATCGGCGTGCGCATCGTGTTGGTGCCGGGCGCAAAGCACTCCATCGACAAGGTGCTCAAAACCTACAAGGTCAATTCGACCATGAAGGACGACGTGCGCATCACTACCGAGGAGGCCATGCCCCTGGTGAAGCTGGGCGCCTCCAACGTGACCAATACCCTCATTTCGTTGCTGACCGAGAACGGCGCCAACGGCGTGGTGGGAAACTGGGTGCGGGCCCGGGCCATGGGCGTACTCAACGGGCTGGACTACCAGCATACCGGGCGCGTGGAAAAGGTCGATGTCAACCTCATCAACAACATGCTCGAGGACGGCCTCATTCCCATCGTGCCCAACATCGGCTGGAACCTGGTGGGCAAGGATTACAATCTCAACAGTAGCGAGCTGGCGGTAGCCATCGCCAAGGCCCTGCGCGCCACCAAGCTGTTCTTCATCGGCGGGGATACCGGTATTCCGGTGGTAGCCGAAGCCGGATTCGCGGACGCGGGAGAGAAATCCACGGGTTTCTTCTCCAACCTGGATTTGGAAGAAGGCGCCTTGTTGCTCAAGGATTTTTCCTCATCGCTGAAATCCGATCACCGCGAGTTGGTGGCCTTGGCCATGGACGCCTGCGCGGCCGGCGTGGATCGCGTGCATTTCATCAACGGATCCCTGGATGGCATTCTGCTCCAGGAAGTCTTCTCCAGCGCCGGGCATGGAACCATGTTCTATGCCAACCAATACGACAAGATCCGTTCGGCCAAGCCTTCCGATATCCCTGAGATCCTGCGCATCATGCAGCCTTATGTGGACGATGGCATACTGGTGCAGCGGTCGGCGGAAATGCTGGCGGCGGAACTGGACAATTTCGTGGTGTTCAAGGTGGATGCGACCGTGCATGGTTGCGCCGGCCTCAAGCTCCATCCCGATAAAAAGGCTGAGCTGTACGCGGTCGTGGTGGACGGCGCTTATACGGGACAGGGCACCGGCCGCAAAATCGTCTCTTACCTGTTGGACAAGGCCCGCAAAGCCGGGGTAAAGAACGTATTCCTGTTGACCACCCAGACCAGCGATTTCTTCATGCGCAACGGTTTCCGCGAGGTCCCGCTGACCGTATTGCCTGCCGACCTGCAGGCCGCTTACAATCCCGATCGCAATTCCCGCGTGTTGGCCGTCCAGGTCTGAGCGAAGCGCTCAGGTCTGAGCGAAGCGCTCAGGTCTGAACGAAGCGCTCAGGTCTGAACGAAGCGTACAGGTCTGAATCAACGCGTCTTGGCCAGGCGGACGCTGCGTGCATCCCCGCCGCTACGGGCCTGGAACAGGTAAATCCCCGCTCTAAGATCATTCCCGAAAGCCAGGGTTTCCCCGGGCGCCAGCCTGCGTTCCCAGAGTACCCGGCCGGTTACGTCGGCAACCTTTAGTTCCGCTGGCGCGGTCCCGGCGGTAAATGCCGCCGCATCCGTGAAGGAGGCCCCAGGCATCCGCATTCCCGTACCCGCATCCCGCCCGCCGAGCGCCGATCCGTCGCCCTTGGCATATACGCGCACCCAATCCACTGCCATGTCGTTTGGGTAGGCGGTGGTCCCGTCGGGATTGCCCGGCCAGCCGCCGCCCACGGCGACGTTCAGGATCAGGTAGAACCGTTTGTCGAAGGGTTGGCCTTTGGCGGTGGTGAAATATTGTACGTCGTCGATGAACCAGTTTTGTTTGCCTGCGCTCCACTCGTAGCCGAACACGTGGTAATCGTCGGCGAAGGTGGCGCCGGCCAGGCTCTTGGACGATCCTTGCTGCTGATGGCCCCCGCTGCTCCAATGGATGGTCCCGTACACCTTGGCCGGCTCATGGCCCAACAGCTCCATGATGTCCATCTCTCCGCTGGAAGGCCAGCCTCCGTAGGCGTCATCGGTGGGCATCATCCAGATGGCGGGCCACATGCCCTTGCCTTTGTTCAGTCGCGCCCGTACTTCCACGCGGCCGTAAAGCCAATCGCCCTTCATGCGCGTAGTCAGCTTGGCCGAAGTGTAGTTGCGTCCGCCCACGTTTTCCTTGATGGCCCGCAGTACCAACGCCCCGCTATCGAGGAACGCGTTCTTGGCGCTGTTGGAATAATATTCGAGTTCGGAATTGACGTTGGACGCCCCGTTGCTGAGGCTCCACTTCTTGGCGTCGATGGCGGTTCCCGCGAACTCATCGGACCATACCATGTTCCATCCCGGTTTGGCCTGCGCCCCCGCCCACAGCGGGATTGCGACGACCATCCAGACGATTTTCTTGCTCGGCATAAATGCCCCCAGGCCCACCGTACGCCGATAATAGCGGAACCGCGGAACCGGGAGGGTACGCGATCGGCTGTCCGGTGTACGATTTCGGCACGTGCGCCGGGAGCCGCCACGCCCTATATTCCCTTTCATGGAAAAGACCGAGGTCGCGTCCCTGAAACGCAAATTCCTGAAAGGCATCGGCGGCCAACCCGCGCTGGCTTTGCTTGAGTTCCTCCCCGAAACCCAATTCTGGATGAAGGATCGCGAGGGCCGCTTCATGGCTGCCAACTCGGTATTCCTCAAAGCCTGCGGAGCGGTTACCGAAACGGCGTTGCTCGGTTTGACGGATCTGGATATCTGGCCGCGGCATCTCGCCGCGGGCTATCGCGAGGACGATAGGCGCGTGATGCGTTCCGGAAAACCGGTGATGAACAAACTCGAACTGAGCCGCAACGCCAAAGGCGGCAGCGATTGGTTCTGCACCACCAAGATCCCGCTCTTCGGCCCTTCCGGCGCCGTGTGGGGCACGGCCGGATTCGCGCGGGATCTCAAGAAGACCTTATCGACGGTGATGCCCTATATGGAAATGTCCGGCGTCATCGCGCATATCCTGGCCCACTTCGCCGAGAACCTGAGCCTCGCCTCGCTGGCCTCGATGGCTTCCATGTCCGCGAGCCAATTCGAGCGCCGATTCAAGAAAGGCTTCGGCGCCACGCCCT
>JAHFCH010000007.1 GCA_023249635.1 Fibrobacterota bacterium | reverse complement strand
CGCGATCACGTACATGCGCTCCGAAGATATGGCGAAGCTCAAGGACGAGGAGAAAACCGCCATGTTCTGGAAGACCGTGGCCGACCGGGACTCCATGGTAAGCCACATGGTTTCGGTGAACCAGGTCGCGGAACATTTCACCCCCGTCCTGCGCAAACTGATGGAGGACTACCTTCGCTCCCTGTTGACCGTGGACCTGGAGCTCCAATCCGAGCTCGTGAAGCGCGCGCTGAAATCGGATCCGGGATTCCGGGCCCTGGTGCATCTCGACTATTACGCCACCCGCGCCGTCGATCAGGTGGGCCTGCATAAGGACACCACCGGGAACAACCTTTTCGCGGTGCTCAATTATATCAATGACGATCCCATGCTGGGTCCCGAATACATCGACGACCCAGCGCCTTTCCGCACCGTGAATCCCGGCTATTACAAGGAAGATCGATGGTCGACTTTCAAAACGGATGTGGAGTGGAAACGGTCCGGGGCTCCCTGGGCGGAAATCGGGGACGATAAATACGTTTGGCCCCAACCCCTGCTCGAAGCCCTGAACAAGGTTCGTCGGTTTCCCCCTAACGACGAGTCCACGGGCAAGCTCGCTTCGTCGGTGCTCCCTAAAGACGGGTTGGTTTCGTTCGTGGACGAACTTATCTTCCACGCTACGCCCATCGCCGCTCACCGCCACGATGTCCCTTGGGCCAATCAGCCGCGGTACATGCACGCCGGGGTGAGCTTTCCCACCATCATGAAGGGGAAATTCCCCGCGGAGCCGAAGGATATCCTGAACCTGTTCGAGCCCCACGTCAAAGTGGATCGTATCCAGCGCCGCATGAGCGCGCATTACGACCAAGGCAAACATATCGAGACCGGGCTGCTCGTACCGGGAGCGAAATCGGGTGGGGTACGCAAGTTCTTCCGCCTCTGGATCACCATCGTTCCCGACCACTGGTACATTCCCCTTCCGGCGTTCAAATAGGAGAAGCCTAAAGATGTTCGCAGACAATTTCGCGTTGGATGACGAGGCCTATTGGACCGACCCCTGGGCCAACCGCAAGGCGGTCCAGGGCCCTTTGATGCAAAAGGGGCAGGAAGACTTCCTGATAGGCGCGCCCAAGCGGGTCGCCCTCGACAGGCATCAAACCGTGCCGCTAGCGGTCCTGCGCGTACGCAAGGCCCAGGGCGGTTCGCCCGTGGATTTCCGGGCCATGGCCGTAGTCGCGGCTTGGGACAAGCAGTCCCAGCGCTTGAGCGCGCGCCTGGCATTCCCCAAGCCTCCGGCTCCCGTGCTGAAAAAGCCCGCGGGCTCCGCCGGCGGCAAGGCCGACAGCTTTTCCGGGGACGATTCGGCGATGATCAGCGAAGCGAGCACCCTCGACCTGGCCGCGCGTCTCGGGTTGCCCCTGGCGTCCGGGGAGTACGTCGCGACCCTTCTTTGCCTGGATCAGACCACCAACCAGGTGAACACCCGGCTCGTCGATTCCTCCGCGTACCACGATGCCGAAGCCGAGGCCTACGTACGCGCCTTCCGCGAAGAGCAGATGGGACCACCCACCGTGTATCCGCAACCGGGCCAGGCCCAGTCCAACTACGCTCGTCAGCCCGATTCGCCGGACATCCCCAACCAGCCGGACGTCGCCTTGGCGGTGCAACGCGTCACCGTTATCCGAGTCGATCGACCCTGCCTGCTCCGAGGCAGCTACCGCTTGCCGATCAGGGCGCTGCCGCCCAAGCCCGGGATCAACTCGGTGCGGCCCCCGCAGGGCCAGGCCGTGACCGCGCTGGTTTCCATCGGCATTTTGCTTACGGGATCGGTCGACCCGAATCCCGTGGTCCTGAATGTGACCGTACCCAGCTATGCACCGTTGGAAAAGGCCGGCGGGGAAACCTTCGCCACTGGCCATTTCTGTTTCGACCTGGGCGCCTTGGCTCCCATCGGTCGCCTGGTGCAGACGTATTTCATCTACGCGTTTTCCGGCGATACCATGTCGGGTCCGGACCTGGCGGCGTTCGTGAATCCGGTGCTCACCTGGAAGACGCGGGAAGAACTTGCTAAGGAAAATCTTGCAACGGAAGGACTCACGCGGGAAACCGCAGCCGTGGCGGGCTAACCCCTCCGGAACCAATCGTTCAGATCCATTCCGGCGGGCGGCGAAAGCCGCCTCGCTTCGATGCCCGCCGCCTGCAGCCTTTCGATGGCCTTGGCCGCTCCGGTCTCCCCGGGAGCGTCGGGGTCGAAGGCCACGTGCACGCTCTTGTTCCGGAACAGCGGCCCCCAGGCCGCCTTGAAATTCGCCGCCCCGGGAACGCCCACGGCGGGAAACCCCTGCTCCAACAAGGTCAGCGTATCGATGACCCCTTCGCACAGGTAGATCTGTCCCGGTTCGCCGTCGAGCAGTCGGCTGTTGTACGGCAAGGGGATATGCCCCGCCAGGGACAATTCCTTGGGCTTGGCTTCGGGATCGATGGCGCGGGCCTGCAGGTATACGGCGCGTCCGGTGGGATCGTAGTAGGGGAACAAAAGCACGTGGCGGTAGAATCGCAGATGTCCGGCGGGATTGAAGATGCCGAAGCGTTCCAGATCCGCCAGCCCATGGGCGGCTTCCAGCTTGCGGCTGATGCCCGCGTAGTCGTCCACCATGCGTAAGCGTTGACTATCCCAGGTGCGCTTGAAAATGCGCCGCTTGACCAGATACTGTCCGATTTTGCCGCCCACCGGTGGGCAGGCATCCAGTAAGGCGGCCAATAGGGTTTGGCGCAGCGCTTCCTCTTCGGCCTCGGCTGATTCGGTGGCCTGGTTGGGTAACGCCGGAGCTTCGGTACCGGGAAGGTTACGGTTTACGGGAGCGGAGGACTGCGGTCTGCCCGCTGGCAAGGACGCGGGTGCCCCGCCCAGGAATTCCAGGGCCTCGCGGAAACCGCAATTGCGCGCCAGGCGGACCAGGTCGATCACGTCCCCCTTCACGTCCACGCACACCCAGCATTTGAATTGCCCGCGGTCGGTCCAGATGCTCACCGAAGGCGTGCGGTCCCCATGGGAATGGTTCTCGGGGCGCAGGCAACGGATACGGCCATGCGATACGGGAATGCCGAGGGCGCCCAGGACGTCCAGGATGGGATGGGCGGCTTTTACGGCCTCGATGTCGGCATTGGCCATGGGTTAAAGGTAAAAAAGGCCGGGTTTGCTACCTTGCAAAGCCCATGTCCCTGGCCATCCGCGAAAACGTTCCCCTCGCGCCCCTGATTTCCTTCAAGGTCGGCGGGGCCGCCCGTTGGTTCGCGGAACCCGCCAATGCCGCCGATTTCGCCGAGGCCATGGCCTGGGCCAAAGAACGCGGAGTGGAAACGTTCATCCTGGGAAAAGGCACCAACCTGGTCTTCTCCGATCAGGGATTTCCGGGGCTGGTGGTCTATACCGGCCGCGCCTTCACGCATATCGCCTGGGACAGGAACCGGGCCACGGCCCAGGCGGGCGCCTTGCTGCATACCCTGGTGACCCAATCGGTAAACAAAGGCATGGCCGGAATCCAACATCTGGCGGGGATTCCCGGGACCATGGGCGGGGGTACCTATATCAACGCCGGCGCCTTCGGGCAGGAACTCAAAGAAGTGATCGTCTCGGTGGTTTCCACCACCCGGGACGGGCGCCTTATCACGCGGTCGAACGCGGAGTGCGGATTCGCCTACCGGCATTCGCATTTCTTCGCGCTGGATGAAATCATCCTGGAGACCATCGTGGAACTTATCCCCGGCGATAAGGTAGCCATGCAGGCCGAGATGCGCGAGACCTTGCGCAAGCGCAAGGAGAAGCAGCCTTTGCATCTGCCCAATGCGGGCAGCATGTTCAAGCGGCCGCCGGGCCAATTCGCGGGCGTACTTATCGAGCAGGCCGGTCTGAAAGGCTTCCGCATGGGCGGCGCCATGATTTCGGAAAAGCACGCAAACTTCACCGTCAACGCCGGAGGCGCGACCGCCCAGGACATCCATGATTTGTCCTCCGAGGTGATCCGGCGGGTGAAGGATCAATGCGGCACCACCCTGGAGCGCGAGGTGATCTTCATCGGCGCCTTCCTGCCTTGGCCCAGATAAGCGTCATCGTCCCGACCCATGATCGCGCGGCCCTGCTGCCGCGGGCGCTGGATTCGGCGCTCGCCCAGACCGGGGTCGATTTCGAGATAATCGTCGCCGACGACGGTTCCACCGATGACACCACCCAAGTACTGGAACGATACGCGGGCGATGCGCGCGTGCGCGTGCTGCGCCTGACCCATGGGGGCGTGTGCAAGGCCCGCAACGCCGCCGTCGCGGAATCGAGCGCGCCGCTGCTCGCCTTTCTCGACTCGGACGACGAATGGCTCCCCGGAAAACTCCTCGCCCAAACGGAAATGCTGCGCACGCTCGGGTTGGAGATTTGCCAGACGGAAGAGACTTGGATCCGCAACGGCACCCGCGTCAATCCGCCCGCCCATTACGTCAAACGGGGAGGGGATATTTTCGCCCTCTCGCTGCGCCATTGCATGATAACGCCCTCGTCGGTGCTCATGACCCGCGCCCTGTACCAAGCCGTAGGCGGTTTCAACCCCGAGTTCCCGGCCTGCGAGGATTTTGAGCTCTGGCTGCGCATCACCCCGGACCACCACGTAGGTCTCATCCCGAAACCCTACCTGATCAAGTACGGGGGACATGCCGATCAACTCTCCACCCGCTACCCCGCGCAGGACCGCTTCCGCATCCACGCCTTAGCTCTATTGTTGGCCGGCAATCGCTTGGACACGGACCGGAAGTCACTCACGGTGGCCGCCCTGGAGGAGAAGCTTGGGATTTTCGAAGCAGGCTGCCGCAAACGGGGCCGGTTGGAGGATTTGGCCTGGTGCGCGGAGATCCGCGCCGGGCTGAATTAGGGAATCCGCCCCCGAAACCCGTATGCTACCCCCGGATGATATGCCGGTAAGCCGTGGTGGGCCCGCGGCGAAACACCCCATAACCCCTTGATTACAATGGCTTGCCAACGCCGGGGATCTTTGTTCTCTTACGTCCCCCCCAAACGAGAGGTCGCTATGAGCAAAAAGCACTTCTGTCTGTATGATTTCCTCCTGCCGCTGGCGGGCATCCTCGCCCTCGGCCGTTTCTTCTCGGATCATTTCGACGCCAATCTGTTCCGGCGGATGGATACCATCAAGGCTTTCGGCATCGGGTCATGGTTCAGCCATAGCCCGCTGCGGGAATCCCTGTGGACGTATTCCTGGTTGTTCTTCGCGGTGGCCCCGGCCCTCGCGTGGCTGGTATGGGTGCGCATCAACATGGAATACGATTGGATCAACCACGGTCGCAGGCTTGATCGCCCCATCTTCAATTTCTTCCAGGGCCTGGCCAAGTGGATTGAAGGCGGCAGCGAAGCGCAGCAGGTGCGTTTGGCCTACGAACGGCGCCTGGCGCAATCGCAGGATCAAATCCACCGCCTGGAAGCCGAGCTGGCGGCCCATGCCGCCGAGTCGAGCGAGGAATGGCAGGATGAATACCTGCCCCCGGCCCAGCAGGGCTGAGGGCCGTAGGCCCCCTCCGAAGACAAGGTTTAAGGTCTAAGGTTTAAGGGAATGCGATATTCCCGACCTTAGACCTTAAACCTTAAACCTTCTTCACTACCTTTCCCGAACATGAAACGATACTGGATCCTCACGGGCGTTATGCTCGTTTTTTTCCTCGCGACTTTCGGCATCATGACCGCCTTGCATGTGCGGTTCCTGGAAGACCCCACGCATTGGATGGATCATAAGGGCGGCGCGGTGGCCGCGGTCGCCGGGGTGGCCCTGCTCATCGCCGACGTGTTCCTGCCGGTGCCTTCCAGCCTGGTGATGATCGCCCACGGGGCCCTTTTCGGCATCGCCATCGGCTCGGCCCTTTCCCTGGTGGGTAGCGTGGGCGCTACCCTGTTCGGCTTCTGGGTCGGCCGCCGGGGCGGGCCCACGCTGGAACGCCTGGTCTCGGCCGATGAGAAACGCCGCGCCGACGCCCTGTTGGCCAAATGGGGGGCCCTGGCGATCTTGGTCACCCGCCCCTTGCCCCTGATGGCCGAAACCACCGCCATCCTGGCCGGGGCCTCGCCCATGGGCTGGGGCAAGGCCGCCCTGGCCGGATTCCTGGGATGCGTGCCCATGTGCGTCCTATATGCGCTCACGGGAGCGCTTTCGCGCAGCATCGGGAGCGATTTCCTCATGTTCGGCGTGGTCATCCTTATCGCCGGGATTTTCTGGTTGGTGGGCAAAAAAGCGGCATAACCGCCTTTGACGCCGCTTTCAAGCCTGGAACTTCCGGCCGGTTTTCGCTAACTAAATGCCCATGGCAATATCCATCAAAGAAACGGAATTCGACGGGCTGGCGGCAGTGGAGATTCTCACCTCCAAGGCCCGCATGGTCGTGATCACCTCCATGGGTCCGCGCATCGCCTTTTTCGGCGCGCGCAAGACCGCGGGCCGCGACGGCCGCAACCTCTTGTTCTGGGACTTCCCCCGCAAATACAACCGCGATCAATGGAAGCTGATGGGCGGCCACCGCGTGTGGGCCATGCGTCCGCTCGGCGACGAAGCCGAGGAGACCTACGCCGACGACAACCGCGCCTGTAGCGTACGTGTTACCGCACGCGGCGTGGAAGTGCGCGGCGCGTCCCACCCGGTATTCAAGACCGCCATGACTTTGGGCATCAAGGTCCTCGCCGACGATACCTTCATCATCGACAACCGTATCACGAATACCTCGGAGATGGTGTGGTCCGGCGGCGTGTGGGGCCTCACCTGCACTTTGCCGAAGGCCAATACGCGCTACGGCATTCCGCTGGGCCGCGACGGCGCTTGGGACATTTTCCTGATCGGTTATCCCAAGCGTTGGGCCGGGGCGCAGCACGCCAAGGTCGTCGATCCCGCCGTACGCCTTACCGAGCATTGCATGTTGGTGACCCCCAAAGGGCAAATCAGCAAGCGCATGGTGCAGGCTCCCCAAGGCATCATCGGCATGACCGATCCCGGCGAGAAGCTCAGCTTCATCAAGCATTGCGAATACGTCGACGGCGCCGCCTACCCGATGGGCTGCAACATCGCGTTCTACGCGGGCAAGAAGAACTTCATGCTGGAAATGGAAACCATGGGAACCAGCCAAACCGTGCTGCCGGGCGCGAGCCTAACCTCGCGCGAAACCTGGATGCTGCGGAAGCCGGTGGACTGGGCGCGCCTCAAAGGTACGCTGGCGTTGAAGTAGTCAGGGCCTCTCAGGGCGGTACGGATTCTCCGCCCTGTGACGGGCGACCCATCTCATTCCCATTCCGTGACCGATTCCACAGCCGGGCTCCGCGTAATTTCGGATCTTCCAAGCCGATACGAGTTGCAGGTGTATATACAAAAGGTATATATTATGGAAGATCAGTTCGAGTGGGACGAAGCAAAACGACGCGCTAACCTGCTCAAACATGGGGTTGATTTCCGGGATGCCCTGGGCATCTTCGAATTTCCCGTAAGCATCAGGCTCGACTCACGACGGGATTATGGGGAAGACCGATGGATAGGTACCGGAATCCTTAGGAACGCCATCCTCGTGGTGGTTTTTACGGAAGAAGCGATCGGCGTTATACGAATCATATCTGCAAGAAAGGCATTGAAGAATGAAAGAAAGGAATTCGAAAGGAAAGCGATTAAAAGGAAAAACGGATTGGGACAGGATCGCGCGGATGAAAGATTCGGAAATCGATACGTCCGATATCCCTCCGCTGGGAAAGGATTTCTGGGACAACGCGATTATCCGCTACCCGACGTCGAAGGTGATGGTAAGCATCCGCCTGGATCCGGAGGTCCTGGCCTGGTTCAAGAAGCAAGGGCCCGGTTATCAGACCAAGATCAACGCGATCCTACGGTCGTTTATGCAGGCCCAAGCCGCCTGACCGACGCGCCTCCGTACCTCGCGCGTTACAGGGACACGCTCACCGTCCAGGCCGGTTCGCGGCTCCAGTCGGTGGCGTCGAAGCGCAAGAAGGCGGCCCAGGTTTCCGGGCGGGGGAAGAAGGTGACCGTACGCAGGGAGAAGCCCATCCCGACTTCGTGGGAAGTCTGCCGATCAATCATCGCCGAAAAGCCTTGGATGCGGGGATAGAAACCGTAGTCTGCGGGGAGCGGTCCCAAGGTCCGCGGGGCCGAGGCCGGTTGCCAAGGGGTGGAGGTGGCCTCGCTGATGGGGATGCGCGCCATCTCCCGGTATTCCAGGATGGGATAGGCCTTGTCGAGATAAAGTCCCGCTCCGCCCCGCGTTCCCAATTGGAGCCCTAAGGGAACGGCGCAATAGGCGTCGGCGCTGCCGTATACCCAGCCCTTGGTCCCTTCGGAATATTCCTCGCTGTGGAAAACGTTGCCGTTGAGGTAAATCGTGCGGGCCAGGCTGGCGTAGGCGGAGATGCCGGCATTCAAGGCGAGATCGGGGACGCTCTTGTGCAATTGCGGCGGCTTACCGGCGTCCACGAAAACCTGCAGGCCTTTGATGATGCCGTCCTTGCCCGGTTGCATGTCCGCGAACGCGAATTGGCCGTAACCGCCGAACTTGAGATCGGAATCGAAGGTCTTTTCCGCGTCTTTTCCCGAGTAGGCGAAGTCTTCGCCCATCAGGCTTTGCCCGGAAAGGAACCAATGTTCGGCAAGCCGCAGTTCCATGCCCAAATGGCCCCCGAAGGCGGTCTGGTAGTATTGGAAGCCCGTTCCATTCACCCGCGCGCCCGGGAAATCCATGCCGGAGTAGCTTATCCCCACCACGAATTCCGGCAAGAAGGCGCGAATCCGGGTTTCCAATTCGCTTTGATCGAGATGCATGGGGCCGTCGTAGTCCAGCGGTCGCGAGAGCCCCAGATTCGCCTGCGCGTCCATGACTCCGGTGGGATTATGCCAGAAAATCCCCACGCCGGTGACCAGGCGACTGCCGGGCTTGTAAGAGAATACCGTCGCAACCGACCCCGCGGCGGTGTCGAGACTGCTGTCGCGATAGCCGGCATTGCGCTCTACGCCCAGGAATACGTTGAACCCCAGCAGTCCCAAACGGGAATGATCGTAGGAATCCGGTTCCGATTCCAGCAGCGCGGGGATTTTCCAACCGGACATGGGAAGCTCGATCACGAACGGCGGCGGCGATTGCGGCGGTTGCAGGCGCGCCAGGCGGAAGCCCGCGGGCCCATAGGAAGAGACCCAGATATCCTCCGAGGTGGGGAAGGGATGGAAGGCGCCGCCCTGGGTTTGCGTGAGGCGCGCGATGGTTTCACCGGCCAAGGCGTAAGCCTCGAAGTTGCCCGAGTAATCGGCGGAGAAGTATAGGGTGTCGCCGCTCCAATGCGGGTCGACCTCTTCCTGCGGCGAAGCCGCCAGGGGATTGAGCTCCAGGCTGCCGAGCTCGAGTTCGCGCAGGTCATTGCCGAACCCGGAGGTGGTTCCCAGGGTAAGGCTGCCGGGGTTGCGGCCGGGGGCGAGGTCGGTGATCTCGAAGGTCTCCGGGGCGGTGAAGATCGTCGTCCATTCCCCTTTCGCGATCTTCACGATGCTCGTGCGCCCCAGGTCATTGCGCAATCCGTAGACGATGCCCGCGGAGGCGCAACCGCGGAGCATGCGGCCGTGGGAGGTGAGCTTGGCGATGGAGCCTTCCTCGCCGTCGTAGAAGTAGAGATCGGAAACCTCTTCACCTTGCAAAAAGGCGTAGCGCGTGGCCGTGAAATAGGCCGACTTGCCGTCCCCGTCGGCGTTGATGGAGGTGACGTTCTGGTATAGCTTGGACGCATGGCCCTGGGCATCGCCGAGCCAGAGATCGGTGGCGCCATGATCATTGTCCCGCGCGGAGAGATAGAGGAAGCGGCCTTCGCGGAGCGGGGTGGGGAAGGTTTCCACCGACCAGGGGCCGGCAGGTTCGGGCAGCACGTATCCGCCGTCGGCGTTTTCCTCCCAATGCACTCCCGCCTCCAGAGCCTTGCGCCAATCGGCGTACAGGTCGGCCAGGTCCTTACCGAAGGCCTCCTTGAAAGCCCCGCGCCAGCCACCGCGGCCGGCCTTGTCGAGATACAGGTTCATGGCCTTGGGACCGTATGTCTTGTAGAAGTAGGTGACCAGGGCATATCCCTGCGTGTAGATCATCTCGTTGCGGCGGCCGTCCCAGGCGAAGGCCTTGAGTTCGGCCAGGCTGAGCAGTTGTCCGGATCCGGCGGCGACGCGCAGGACCATCTGGCGATGGGTATCCAGGGTGTCGTATCCGCATACCCCCGCCGCGTATTGCGCCAAGCCTTCGGCGAGCCAGGGCGGCACTTGGCCGTAACGCCAATCGAAGCTCTCATGGAAATAGGAAGGGCCTTTGCCGTTCCAGCGATGGAAGAGATCGGCGCCCAGGAAATACGAGTCTTCGCCCATCTTGCGCAGGGTGAAGACGTGGCCGATTTCGTGGGCCAGCACGCCTTGCAGCCAGCGTGTGCGGCCGCGCAACAGATGCTCGGCGGAGTGCATGTAGACCACGACCCATTCCTGGGTCGAGTAGGCGTAGCCGTTGGCGTAGTCCTGCTCATCGAGCAGTACGATCTGGATGCGGCCCGGCGGGGCGAACTCGAAGAATTTGCTTTCCTTGGCCCAGCACTCTTCCGCGATGGCGGCGGCCTTGGGCAGCAGATCCTGCTTGCTCTCGTCGATGGTGAGGCTGAAATGCTCCGTGAACCAGGTAACACGCGGGATACCGGGGCGTAGGGCGCTGGCGGGGATTGCCAAGGCGAGCAGGAAGGTAAAGAATACGGGAAGGGGATGTGGGACGCGCAAGTTCCCATTTTATCAAGGGTTAGGCTGCCTTGCAAGGGCATTCACCCCGGCTTGCGGCAGCTTTAACAATGCTTAGCGGGCCTTAATAAGCCTTACGCGGCGTCGCGCACGACCTTGAATCCCGCGTCGGCGGTTTCCAATTCGGTTTTCCGCCGATCCAGGCGGACCACGACCCAATTACCCTGGCGCCTTTCGACTTCGGTAATGACGGCCTTGAAGGGCCCGGTACCCCCGCCGGCCCCGTATCCGAAGCGCGTCCCCTCCCATTTTTCGGGGGGTAGGGATTTGCCGGTCAGATATTCCTCGGCCAGGCGCGCGAGATCGGCGGGCTGGAAATGGTCGCATTCCCCTTTGGGGGGGCCGTTGCCTTTTTCAGTGGGATTCATGGGGTATAAAATACCTAATCATCCCGCCTCGCGTTATTTTCCCCGGGGCCGGGCCAGGTTTTATTTTCCGGAAGGGGCCCGCATGCCGGGTCCATTGCCTCGGAGGGGAGACGCCATGGCGGAAGCCCAACAGGATACGGACGGATCGGGAAAGCCCCTATGGTACCGCGAGGCCGTGATTTACCAGGCCCACGTGAAAAGCTTCCTGGACAGCAACGGGGACGGGGTGGGGGATTTCCCCGGCTTGACGCGCAAGTTGGGTTACCTGGCCGATCTGGGGGTGACGGCGCTGTGGATCCTGCCGTTCTATCCTTCTCCTTTGCGCGATGACGGGTACGACATCTCCGATTACCGATCGGTCAATCCCGCCTACGGCAACCTGGATGATTTCCGCGCCTTCCTGGATGAGGCGCATAAGCGCGGCATCCGCGTGATCACGGAGCTGGTGATGAACCATACCTCCGACCAGCATCCCTGGTTCCAGCGTGCGCGGCGGGCGCCGGCAGGATCCCAGGAGCGCGACTTCTACGTATGGAGCGCCACCCCTGATCGCTACAGCGAGGCGCGCATCATCTTCAAGGATTTCGAATCTTCCAACTGGTCCTGGGATCCGCTGGCCAAGGCGTATTACTGGCATCGCTTCTATTCGCATCAGCCCGATCTCAATTTCGAAAACCCCGCCGTGGAAAAGGCCATGCTGGACGTGTTGGATTTCTGGATGGATATGGGCGTGGACGGCCTGCGGCTGGACGCGGTGCCCTATCTGTTCGAAGCGGAAGGGACCAATTGCGAGAACCTGCCGGCCACCCATGAGATTTTGAAGCGGGTGAGCGCGCATATCCGCGCGCGCCATGGATCGGAGAAGATGTTGCTGGCCGAGGCCAACCAATGGCCCGAGGATGCGGTGGCCTATTTCGGCAAGGGGGATGAATGCCAGATGGCTTTCCATTTCCCGCTGATGCCGCGTATGTTCATGGCCCTGCGCATGGAGCAGCGCTTCCCCATCACGGATATCCTGGAACAGACTCCGGACATCCCCGGCAATTGCCAATGGGCCCTGTTCCTGCGCAACCATGACGAGCTCACGCTGGAGATGGTGACCGACGAAGAGCGCGATTACATGTACCGCACTTACGCGCGGGACAAGGAGGCGCGCATCAACCTGGGCATCCGCCGCCGCTTGGGGCCGTTGGTGGACAATGATCGCCGTCGCGTGGAGCTGCTGCATATCCTCCTGTTCTCGCTTCCCGGCACTCCCGTCATCTACTACGGCGACGAAATCGGCATGGGGGACAATATCTTCCTGGGCGATCGCAACGGAGTGCGCACGCCCATGCAATGGAGCGCCGATCGCAATGCGGGCTTCTCCCTGGGCAATCCCCAGCGCCTCTTCCTGCCCCTTATCCTGGACCCGGATTACCACTACGAATCGGTGAACGTGGAGAACCAGGAGCGCAACCCGTTCTCGCTGCTTTGGTGGATGCGGCGCCGCCTGGAACTGCGCCGCCGTTTTCCCGTGTTCGGTTCGGGCAAGGTGGAGTTCCTCAATCCCGACAATCCGAAACTGCTGTGCTACCTGCGCCACCACGGGTTGGATGGGGACGTGGTGCTGGTGGCGGCCAACCTTTCCCCCTCGCCCGAAACCGCCGCCTTGGATCTTTCCGCTTTCGCGGGGCGCAGCGTGGAAGAACTCTCCAGTCTGTCTACCTTTCCGCCGGTATCGGGCGGGAGCTACCCGATAATGCTGGGCCCGTATGGGTACTATTGGCTGCTCTTGAAACCGGCGCGTAAACCCGCCGGAGCCGCCGACTCGCGGAGGCCCGAAAGGATAGTGCGGATGAAGCAAGCTGGCCTGGTGGAGTTGCTGCAAGGTCAGGGCAAGGAAGCGCTGGAACGCGAAGCGCTTCCCGCCTGGCTGCCGGGCCGGCGTTGGTTCGGGGGCAAGGGACGCACCATCGTGCGCGTGGCCATTTTGGATCGCGTGTTGCCTCCCGAGGGCGGCGACGCTCCCGAATGGGCCCTGGTCTTCGTGCGCGTGGAGTACGCGGATGGGGCCCCCGAGCAATACCTGCTGCCCTTGGCGCGCGCATCCGGCGCGGACGCCGAAGCGATCCGCAAGGAAGTCCCCGGCGCCATCCTGATGGAAGTGGAAGACGCCAACGGAAAGGCCGCCATCCTCGAAGCCGTGTATCATGCCGGGTTCCGTACCGCCATGCGCAAGATGATGGCGGGCGGCACCGCTTCCCACGGCCTATCCGGCATCCTGCGCGGTCACGGCCGCGCCGAAGCCTTCGCGGGCATAGCCGATACCGTCGACGACTCCAAGGTGTTGGCCGCCGAGCAGAGCAATTCCGCCATCATCTTCCCGGGGCGGCATTTCGTGAAGTTCCTGCGCCGCCTGGAAGAAGGGGACAACCCCGAGCTGGAGATCCTGCGCTTCTTCGACGAGCACACCGCCTTCCGCCATGTGCCGCCTTATGCGGGCCACCTCGAATACGTGTCCGCGGCCAATGCCACCTATTCCCTGGCCATCGCCGAAGGCCTGGTTCCCAACCAGGGTGACGCCTGGAGCCACACCTTGAAGTTGGCCGGCGCCTATATGCAAAGGCTGCTGAAACCCGCCGCGCAGAAGCCGGCTACGGACGATCCCCTGGATGCCGCCGCGCGCGCTTTCGCCGGTCTGCTTGGGCGCCGCACCGCGGAGATGCATTTGGCCCTGTCTTCCCGCGCCGATCTGCCCGCCTTCGCCCCCGAGGCCTTCTCGCGACTGTACCAGCGCTCCCTTTACCAGAGCATGCGCAACCAATCGGCCCGCATCTTCGAACGGCTGGGAAAAACCATCGACCGGTTGCCCGCCGAGCGCGCCGAGCTGGGGCGCAAGGTATTGGAGAGCCGCGCCAAGGTGATGAATGCTTATGCGGGCCTGCTGGAGCGCCTGATCCCGACGGTCAAGATCCGCGTCCACGGCGATTACCATCTGGGTCAGGTGCTGATTACCGGGGACGACGTCGTGATCCTGGATTTCGAAGGCGAGCCCGCGCGGCCCTTGAGCGAACGCAAGCTCAAGCGCTCCCCCTGGAAGGATGTAGCCGGGATGTTACGGTCGTTCCACTATGCCATCCATTCCGTATGGCCCCCCGATCATGGGCTAACGGGAGAGGCGAAGGCGGCGGCGGAAGTCCGGGCCGAGCTTTGGCCCCAGGCGATGGGGGCCGCATTCCTGGAAGCCTATCTGGAAGCGGCCAAGGACGCGCCTTTCGTGCCGGGTGAAAAGGACCGGGGCATTTTGTTGCGGGCCTACCTGATGGAAAAGGCCGTGTACGAGCTGGGTTACGAGCTGAACAACCGGCCGGATTGGGCGCATATCCCCATGGCGGGGATACTCAGGCTGGTGTGATTATTCCGGGAGCAGTCGGCCGGGCAGGGTGTAGTTCCCCTGCGGCAGGCCGACGCCGATCCCATTCCCGATATCGATCAAGCCGGTATGGGCCCGGGTCCGGCGGGCGACCCGCGGCAGAATCGCGTTCTGCTTCCCCGTCACCTTGAGCGCGTATAATCCTCCCCAACTTGCCGAGTACAGGATGCCGTTCTTGGCGTCGAAGAACATTTCGAAGGGTTGGGTGCTGAAGGTCTGGGCGCCGCCTTCGTAGGGTTCCCACTTGGTCCCGTCCGATTCCGGGGAGACGAAGAAGGGACGGTTTTCGCCCACGCCCGCCAGGTAGATGTAATTGCCGTCGCCGGCCACTCCCATGTACCAGCTGTAGTCGAGGCCGGTCTTGACCTGGGACCAGGTGGCGCCGTTGTCCGTGCTGCGCGACGGGTACTGGTAGCCGCCCGAATATAAAGCGCCGGCTTTGGAACGGTAGATCTGGTTGCCGCCATGGGTCATGGGATTGGTATAGACCTGCGCCCAGGTGGTGCCGCCGTCGGTGGTGCGGAAGAAGCCGCCTTGCTGGGCTGTGAAGAGCCAGGTCCTGCTGTCCCCCTGGCCGGCGTAGGGGAAATCCAGGAAGAAGATGGCCATCCCGTATCCGCCTGCCGAGCCGGGCGGCGGATTGCGCGCGGTCCAGGTCATGCCTCCGTCCGTGCTCTCCAGTACCCCCGCGTTGTTACCGGTGCTCCAGGGCGAATGGAAGCTCACCAGCACATGATTGAAATTGACGGGTTCGGTGGCGATGGAATACAGGTCCTGGGTGCCGACGGGAGCAGCCGTGGCCTTCATGAAGCCCTCGGGTTTGCTCCAGTTCTCGCCGCCATCATTGGAGATCCAGAACCCGAGGGTATTGCCGCGCACGCCATCGACGGCATACAGGTGGTTGGAATTTCTCGGATCCACCACCACGTGCACGGGTTCATCGAGGATGCCGATGCGCTTCCAGGTGGAGCCGGCGTCGGTGCTCTTGTAGAGCCCGACGTTCTTGGTGACATCGTATCCGCAAACGCCCAGGTATAAAGTGGAAGGCGTGGTCGGGTCGATGGCCATGCCTTGGCAGAAGATATGTTCGGCTTCATTGATGGACGCGGCCGGCGGGCTGATGTTTTTCCAGACGCCGGGCACGAGATCGGGATTGGCCGCGGCAGGCGGAACCGCGGCGGTAAAAATCATGGCGGGGAAAATCACCGCGTAGGAAAAGGGGAGGACGGGCTTGCGGAATCGTAAAGTACGCATCGGGACCTCCTCGGGGGCGCCATGGCATCAGCCATTATCCCCCCGAAGAAGCCTAAATGCCCGCCACTTGAGCGGGCCTTTCCGGGGTGATTACCCCGTAAAGTCTAGTTTATGGGCAGGACGTGGTCGCCCTCCAGGCGTTGCGCCAGGCCCAACCGGTTCCGGGCGCGTACGGACCCCCGGCCGAGCACCAGCCGCCCACCAGGCATTCATAGCGGGTGGTTCCCGCGAAAACCACCGCTCCCGTCGCATAGGTCGAACCTTCGCGATATTCCGGGGTCCCGCCGCAAGGCGGCGTTCCCTGGGTGTATACCGCCAGCACCACGGAAACATGGTCCAGGAAAACCCGGGTGGGGTTCGCGCGTTCGTCCTCGATACGCGCCTTACCGTACGTCACGCGCCAATGATCGAAGCGGAAGCCCGCACCAGGGGTGGCGCCGATATTGACCCAGGTCTCGGCGGGCCAATCACCCGATCCCGTGTAGCTTCCCGGACCGTTCTCGCCCTGTACCACCAGGTGGTAGGCGACCTGTCCGGGAACGAAGTCCACGTTCACCGAATGATTGGCGGCGATGTCATGCAAGGTGTATTCCGTCACCGGTCCTTGGGAAACGCCGTCCACGCGCACGTCCCCGATGATGAAACCGGCATGCGGGTAAAAGCGGAAGGTCTGGGTGCGGCCTTGGGTAACCTGCAAGGGACCCTGGGGCACGATGTTGCCGTTGGCGCGCGCGCCCGGTCCCCGCAGCACGGAGCAGGCGCCGTTGCGGCTGCCCGGGCCGACATAAGGGGCCGCCCAGTTGAAGCCCAGCCACCAGGGAGAGGCGCTGGTGATGGCGGTGGCGTAGCTGCTGCCGTCCGCGTTGAGATACACGCGATCGCCGACGTGGGGAACGCTGCCGAAACTGACGCTGCCCGCGGGCTGGGTACCCTGGGCGCCATTGACAAGGTTGCAATTGGCGGGGAGAGTCGCGACCTGGCCCTGTTGGCCCGGAGTGGTGGCGAGGTTATACCGCGCCAATACCGGGGGGGCGCCCAGGTCGAAGGTCATGACGCTGTTGGCCCCGCGCGGAGTGGGTTCGCCGCTGATGTGCACCAGATGCAGGCCCGATTCGTCACCGCTCCACCAACGCGCGTTGGGAAGGGTGCCGTCATGGAACTCCGATTGCGTCCCGCTATGGAAGAAGATGTTCCGCCAAACCTCGCCGTTGCCGCCCTCCAATCCGAAAGTGCCGTCGCTTTGCTCCAGCGAGACGCGGTAATGCAGTTCGTCCGTCCGCTGCTCTTCGACATTCACGTCCTTGGCGCGGTCCACGTGCCAGATGGCGAGGCCGCCGTGGGCATGGGGCCAATGGCGGGAGATGGTCGGGCGGGCATCGATGAGGAAGGTTTCATTGGGGTTGGCGGGATTGTTCCAGCGAAAGATCCGGTTCTGGGTGGAGCCGATGGAGAGATGCGATCCGGCCGGCATGCCGTTGAGATCGACGATCTCGTCCCAGCCCGCCTGCAGGCGCAGGGACGCGTCGGGACGCTGAGGCGCCGCCCAATTGTCGAAGCCCATCAGGCTATAGGGACCGACGCCTGCGCTGCTGCCGTCATTGTCGTAGAGATCGGGCCAGCCCATGACCAGATGGCCGTTCTCGTGGGCGATGGTGCCGTCGAAGGGGATGTCATGCTGCAGCCAGCATACTTCATGGCGCGAGAACCACACGCCGTCGGCGGCGAAGCTGCCGTCCTCAAGCACGCCGGTATGCGGCCAGAGTCCGAACTCGGTGCTGTTGGTGCCGCCCGCGTACAATACGTTGAGGGCGCGTACCTGGCCGTCCGACCCGGTGGTGAGGCGGCTGAAGTCGAAGCCGCCATTGTCCAGATGCTGCAAGACTTCGCGGATGAGCCCGAGCATATGGTAGAAATCCTGGTAATAGGCTTTGGGCTGCGGGGCGCGGTAATAATGGTCCATGACGATGTTATGGTAGCGCAGCTTGTTGCCGGACACTTCCTTGTAGAAGTCGTAGATGGAGGTCTCCACGCCCTGGCGGCTATAGCCTTCGGCATTCATCACCGAATCGATGATGGCCGGGCTCCAATTGGCCACGTCGTCCTGGAAGTCGATGAGCAGGGTGAGGCCGAGGATGGCGCCGGTGTACCCGTCATTGATATTGCCGGCGACCGGAGCGAGGGAGAATCCGCGGGGGATGGCGAGGGGCGCGGGGGGATGGGACATGGACCAGGAGCGATGGTTGCGTCCCTGGGCGCGTACCGAGGCGATTTCCTCCGCGGGCAGGTCGACTCCGGCCGAAGGGGCCTTGGCGGCCGCGGCCAACTTGCCGGACCAATGGATACCGCGGCTTTCCAGCTTGCGCGAGGCGCTATTGTAACGCGCCAGATCGTACCAGCCGGTCTTGCCATCGCGGACCAGGGTTTGCCCTTCCGGGCTTTCCAAGCGCCGATGGAACTCGTCTCCCGTGACCACGAGTGGGATCGAAGATCCATCGGGTTGGCGGGCGTCGATACGCTGATGGTCCGTGAATCCCGCGAAGGCGGCGTTCGCCATGATCGCGAATACGGATGCCGAGACGGATGCGGATTTGGAAATACGGAAAGACATGCGGAGGCTCCGGAGGTTAAGGCGAGGCCAAGTTATGCCAATCACCCTTGGGATCCAAGCATGCGGACGGGGCTGGACGTCTTTTGGGAAATTTCAAGCGCGTTGCCGGGTGCTTCCATCCGGGGTGCGCCCTGAATGCATATTTAAGGAGCGCCGGATTACGGCGCCGATTACATGAGTACGCAACCCCGGAGAAAGGGAAAGCTGATGCGGATAAGAACCTTGGCGATGGCGGCGACGGCTTTGATGTGCGCGGGATGCAACAGCGGAACGGGGACAGGCGGATCGGGAGCGACGCACGGTCAATTCCTGGACGCATGTACTTTGCTGACCGCAACCGAAGCGGAAGCCATCATGGGGCAGCCACCTTTGACTACCACGCGGGATACCAGCGGCGGATACATCACTTCCTGTACCTACCTCGGAAAAATCGATTCGGCCCACGGTGCGGTGATAGCCTCCCGATTGCAAATCCTGGCCTTCACCAATGCGGGAGTCCACGTCAAGAATCCCACTGTCACGGCCCAGTCGTATGTAGCGGGTTTACGTACCACGCTTACCGCCGGGCATTGGGTGGACGTGACCGGGGTCGGCTCCGATGCGATTTACATCTCGACCGTAGGGAAGATATCCATGTACAAGGGGGATGTGGAATCGGACATCGTTTACATGCCACTGGGCCATATCGATACCACCGCCGCCGTGAAGGCGTCCGAGATCGCGGCCGGCATCAAGATCGCTGAAAAACTCTAAAAAACAATGATTTAGTAAACCCATGGGCAGGAGTCGATCTTGCCAAAAACGGGTTTTAAGCCTTTAAAATAAGAGAAAAAGTCGAAATCCACTTCTCGCCGTCCGGGTAGAATATGGCATAAAAAATCATTTATTTACTAAACCTTTTTTGCCCCCCGGTGTTAGCTTATGGGGGAGCCAAAGGGGGGTGCATGAAATCGGATGGTGGGGCGATAAGAGCCTTATTGAGCGCGTTGGCGCTGGCGGCGATCGTGGCCGTCTCGGCCCGCGGCCAAGGCGCGGTGGTTAACCTTCCCAAGCCCGATGCGGATGGCTGGATCAAGTTGTTCCGGGGCAACAACGCTTCCGACTTCTTTACCTATTACGGATCGGGCAGCCCCAACAATACTTTTCCTGACAAGACCTTCAGCTTCAAGGACGACACCATAATCGTCACGGGTACGCCGACCGGGCATATCATCTTCAAGCAGTCCTTTTCCCATTACCGCGTACGCTATGAGCAGATGCAGCCGGAGAAGATCGGTAATTGCGGCATGCTCGTGCACGTGCAACTGAACGACCCGGCGCTATGGGGCAGCTTTCCCCGATCGATCGAATGCCAGGGAGACCCCAAGCAGGGTATCGGCCAGATTTGGTGCATCAGCAACGTGTGGGTTACCGTGCACGCCACCTCGAGCGGTACGCCGCGATATAATCCCACCGCACCTCTCATCACCTATGGCGCCAAGGACGATGGCTCCCGCCAGATTCTGGGCATCAAGGAGCCGGAGCAGAAGTTGAATGAATGGGTGTTGGTCGAGGCCGAAGTTCATGGCTCCGACAGCCTTGCGCATTTCGTGCGCGGCGAAACCATGATCAAGTACTCGAACCCGCACGTGGCGCCGCCGACCAATCCCAATCAGGTGGAGAAGGTATTGAAGAGCGGCCAGATCGCTTGGCAATCCGAAGGCGTGCCGGTGCGCTACCGCAATATCCAGATCAAGCTGTTCAAGGAAGACCCGCTCTACGCCAGCTTATACGGCACGGTGGGAACCACCGACTACCGCATCCTGCCCAAGGCGGCGGCCAAGCCCAACCTGCGTTTCCAGCAAGGGGCCTTGCGGGTGATGCGGGGCGAGGGAAGGATTTTCACGGCGGCCGGCCGGGCCTTTCCGCTTAGTCGCTAATCAGCAGCGCCGGTGCCCGGTAGCGGCCCGGCCGCGCGCTTGCGCGCCCCAAGGCATCGCATACCCTTCGCGACAAGCGCCAGGCCGTGATGCCATTGGCGTCACGGGATTGCAGGCGCGCGGAACCATCCCGGATAACCGCGACCAGCGTATCATAGGCGGGGCGCGCGGAAAAGTCGTTCGCCAGCAATCCGAAATTATCCTCGTTGGCGCCTTCCCCGGATTTGCAGCGCAGGTTGTACCAGAAAACCTTGTCGACCTTGGGATGCTTCACCAGCGGAGCGTAGACCGCGCGCACGAAGGCCGCCTGGGCCTTGAGCTTATCGGCTGCGTCCCCCAGGGTCGAGAATCCCGTCTCGGTAATCCATAGCCGTTTGCCCGCATCCCCGTACTTGGCCATCTCCCCGTAAGCGACTGCGATATGGTCTTCCCATTCTTTGTACGTGGCCGGGTAGGCGTGCAGGTTCATGATATCGAAATAGCCCTTGGCGCCGGCGGCATAGAGCTGCTGGATGGCTTTGGATTTGGCGCCGGGGGTTTGCGGCGACCAATGCGTGAGTCCGTCGCTGGCGAGGCCGCCCAGTAAAACCTGGTTGGCGGGGTCGACCGCTTTCAGCGCGGTGTAAGCCGTCTTGAGGTAGGCTACGTATTGCGCGAGGTCGCCCTTCCAGAAAATCCAATCCTCTTCATTGCCGATTTCCCAGTAGTTGATCTTGCCCTTGAAGCGGTTGGCCATGAAGGTGACATGCGCCGACCATTGCGCTTGATCGACGGGAGGATAGGCCCAGAAATCCGCGGAGTCGGGTCGCGATGAAGCCCATTTGGGCTGTCCGCCCAGTTGCATGTACTCCTGGATGCCATGGGTTTGCAGGATTTCGTAGATGAAATCCTGCCGCGCCAGATAGGTCTTGCTGGGGGCGCCCTTGGCCGGTTCCACGTCGCCCCACGTCGCGATGCCCCGGTACCATTGCGCTCCGGACACGCCCAGCTTGGCGATGGCGACGCGCACTTCCGTATCGGAGTAGCCGTTGGCTCCCCAGGCCGTACCGCGATCGAACCCATCGTCCATTCCGTATGGCGTGGGCGCGGCGCCGAAAGCGGCCCCGGCCAGGAACAAAGGTATGGACCAACGCATCGACTCCCCCGATGACCTAAGGAATATAGACCCGGGGGGAGGGGCCCAAGTGGGGTTTCCGCGGCGCGAGGTCCGCCGGTTGTATCTTTGGGGAATGGCAATCACGCGTAAAGGGCGATTCCGATGACTTTAAGACGCGTCGTCGCCCTCGTCTGCCTCCTCAACCTCGCTTATTTCGGGATCGAATTCAGCGTGGCCCGCCGAATCGGCTCCGTCTCCCTGTTCGCCGACAGCGTGGATTTTCTGGAGGATGCCAGCGTCAACTTCCTGATCCTCGCGGCCCTTGGTTGGAGCGCCCGCGCCCGCGGTCGCGTAGGGATGCTCCTGGCCGCCCTCATCCTGGTCCCCGGTATCGCGACTCTGTGGACCGCATGGCTCAAGTTCCATCATCCCTCCGCCCCCGATGCCCCTCTGCTTTCCCTGACCGGCTTGGGAGCCATGGCCGTCAATGCCGCCTGCGCCTGGATGCTGGCGCGGCACCGGCATACCGCCGGCAGCCTCGCCAAGGCCGCTTTCCTCTCGGCGCGCAACGATGTTTTCGCCAACCTGGCCATCATCGCCGCCGGTCTGGTAACCTACAAGCTACCCTCGGCTTGGCCCGATCTGATCGTAGGGCTGGGGGTGGCGGTCCTTAATCTTGACGCGGCACGCGAAGTGCTGGAATCGGCGCGGGCCGAAGGGCGCTCCATGCCGCCCGCAGCCTGAACGAGCCGATGGCGGCGTCCAGGGTTCGGCCGGCCGGGTCGTAGCTTCCAAGTTGAATTCGCGATACGGGCCGGATTGGCGCATGCCCGATGCCGGCCGGTGAGGAACCGGTGAAGGCCTTGAAGATATCCAGGTGGGCGTACCCTGGGTCGGCATCCATGACCCAGAACGAAACCAATCCGATGTACGCGTTAGCGATGGCGTAGTCGGCCACCGTTCGGGAATTCGCGAGCGTGAATTTCTCGCAGGCGAAATCGTTCACGCCGACCATGGGAGTGATGCCCACCCGCGCGGTTATCCCGAGGTTTCCGAGCTGGGAACGGCAGCGGGACGCCACGGTGATCGCCGCCGGGCCCATATCGCCGCAAAAGTCGGGGCTGTAATTCATGGCCATGATGTTCACGATGCCGACTGAGGCTCCATTGGCCTTGGAATTGCCCAATAACTTCACCGTGCTTTGCGTTATTCCCGAGTCGGGCGAGGTCGAGGGAATGGTATATGCGACGATGAGGCCGGGATTCGCCGCTTGCAGGTTGCGGATCGCCTGGTTGCGCCGGGTATTGGCCGCCGTGTCGAAGATGGCGTCGCCTTCGATATCGAAATCGATCCATTTCAATGCGTACTTGGTGATCACCTGCTGGTAGGCGGCTTGCAAGGTGGATACGCTTTTATGCACCAGGGCCAATTCGGATCCCCCCTGCCCGCCGAAGGAGACGATCACATCTCCGCCCAAGGCCCGCAGATCCGCGATGTCGGTCAGGTATTTGTCGGCGCTCATCGGAATGGTTCCGTTCCAAAAGGGCGCGCTATTGGCCGATCCGTTCGAGATGACGAAGGCCAGGGTGTAATGCTTGTTGCCGGTGGCCTTGGCCAAGGCGGTCACGGAGAGATTAGTCCAGCAGGCGACGTACGGGGCGCAGACCCGATCCGGGAATGCTTGCGCCGCGCTCCCCATCCCAACCAATGCGCATGCGATCCGGATAGCTTTGGAACCGTTCATACCACCCCGCCCGTTTGCACGAGTCTACCGGAGCGGGCTTGGCGCCGGTTGGGGAAATGCCGCCTCCGTTACGGTTTTCGCTTTCCGGAAAAAAGCGAAACGTAAGCGCCCAGCCCGGGATCGATCTGGATACCTCCAAGCACCATCCCGGCAATACCCGCATCGGATTCGTAGTGGACGATCTAAAGGCTTTCCTGGAATCCATAAAAGGCAAGGATGTCAAGGTGGAAGGCCCCATGGATTCCCACTTGGGAATGCGTATCGTGCGCCTGACCGACCCCGACGGGCATATCGTCGAAGTACAGGAATTTTCCGAAGGTACCCCGCCGCCCGTCCGCCAGGCTTTTGAGGATTGATTTCGGCGCAGCGGTAAACTAGGGGGGAACACGCATGTTTCCCCCTTAAAAATCCAACTTCCATCCATCCCTCCCTCCTTATATTGGCCGTGGGGGTCAACATGCATAAGCGGGGAATGCGGGTTCTATTGCCCATGGCATTGGCCATGCTTGCGATCGGCGCCACCGACACCGTGCGCGCAGCCGATGCCGGTTGGAAGCTTTCCTGGAGCGAAGAGTTCAACGCGCAGGCGGTCGATGCCGGTACCTGGGGCTTCGAGAACGGGTACGTGCGCAACAACGAAGCGCAATTCTATTCCAACCGCAGTGAGAATTCCCGTCCCGACAGCGGAAGTCTGCTTATCCGCGCGCTGCGCGATAACTGGAACGGGCACGCTTATACTTCCGCCAGCCGTACCACCCACGGCAAGAAATCCTTCAAATACGGTCGCTTCGAAATGCGCGCGCGCATCGATGTGCGCACGGGAAGTTGGCCGGCCTGGTGGTGGCTGCCCGATTCGGGCGCCTGGCCCAAGGGCGGCGAGATCGACATGATGGAATTCTACCAGGGCCAATGCCTGTTCAACGTCATGGACGGCAACGGGAAATGGTACTCGCCGCGGAAAACCGTGGCCTCGTTGGGCGGCGAGCGTTGGTCGCAGCATTTCCATACCTGGACCATGGATTGGGACAGCCTGAAAATCGATCTGTCGCTCGACGGCGTTCTCATCAACCATTTCCCGCTCTCCCAGGCCGACGGAACAGGCCCCAATGGAAGCAATCCCTTCCGACACCAAGGTTACCTCATCCTCAACCAAGCCATCGGCGGCAATCAAGGGGGCGACCCTTCCGGTACCCCCTTCCCCGTGGACTTCCGGGTAGACTGGATCCGGATCCACACCTGGTCCCCGGGCGTGGCGCATGTATTGACGGTAACCGGGGGCGCGGGAAGCGGGTCCTATCTTGAGGGTGCGCCGGTTTCCCTGACCGCGACCATGGCTCCCGAGGGCCAAGTATTCGATCGCTGGGTGGTGACTTCCGGCGCGGTACTCCCGGATGATGCCGTATCGGCCAGCGCGCGTTTGACCATGCCTGCGGTCGACGTAGCCGTACAGGCCAGCTATCGTCCCGCGGGAAAGACCCACCTCCGATCCAAAGCGAAGCCCGTGGCTTCCGCCATGGCCTCCACCGTTGGGTATTCTGTCCTGGGTCGGCGCGTCGTACCGATGGTCAATCCCGGCTCGGGCCATTGGGTCTTGCTCAGGCTTTGACCGTCTGCGCCATTCGGCGCCGATTCTCCGCTGTATAATCCCCATATTTATTGGCTGCTTCCGCTCTGGCATACCCTTTGCTTTTTCGGTGGGTAGCCTGGCTTTTAGCAGGCCACGACTTTCCGAACCTACCCAATGCGATGGAGTTCCCATGCTGCGCCTTAACGCAATAAGTCTCATCCCATGCGCGGCCGTCTTGCTGGCCTCGTTCCCGGCGGATGCCGCCCTCGATTTCCATACCTACCGCATCCAGAAGAACGTGACCCGCGTATTGAAGGACGGCAAGTATTCCGACAGCACGAGCATCAGCTATGAATTGACTCGGCTGGGTTCGTCGTCCCTGGAAGCTTCCTCGCTGACCTTGACCTCCCATGGCAGTTACCTGTCGGTGGTGGAAGAGGCCACCCTGACCGGCAATACCGAGGAACGCCCCCATGACATCACCAAGGATTTCATGTTGCAAGGGAGCCTCCCCATCCCGCGCTTGGCCGCGGTGCATTCGCTTTCGGCCGAACATGGGGATACCCTGTACCAGGCGACCTTGAAGAAACAAGTCTATTCCCTCGATGATCAGTTTTTCGATACCCTCATGCTCAAGAACACATTGGATACTCGGGTCGCCTTCCTGCAACAACTGACCGACGTTTCCTACGAAGCCAGCTTCACCAAGCTTTCCCTGGGCGAGCCGGTGCGGGTGCGCATCGAATACGATTTGCCTTTCCCGGGGGCTCCGGGTACGGCCATCACCGTCCCCATCCTCTTCCATCCATCAGGAACGCCTCCGCGCCAGGCGCAAATCACCTTCTTCGAGAAGGCCGAAGGGCTGCCTGCCGTGCAATGGCTGAGCGAAAGCGGCCGCGTTTCCCTGGAGGACAAGAGCACGCATACGGTCGGGTACCAGGGCGAATACAGCTTTCGCCGCGACGAGGACAAGAAAACCATCGCCTCCCTGCAGACTACCGCGATCGCAGCGGGTAAGCTCAAGGGAGAGTACCTGCTCATCAAGGCGGGATTGAATGATTCCCTGATGGATGGGCTGTCGCGGCCGCTGGAAGTGGGATTCCTGTGGCGCTGGAATCAGCCCTTCAACTTCGTGGAATTGCAGAATGGCCTCAAGACGCTTTCTTCCCAGGGCTTGCTGGTTGCGGCCGAGGCGCGGGCATTGAGGGAAATCATCCTGGAGATGGCGCCCCATGGCCATCGCTTCGGCTTGCTGCACAGCGTCGCGGGCAAGCCGGATACGTTATTCCCTGCGGGTGCGGTCGGCAACGACGAATACAGGAAATTGCTCGACTACCTGGGCGGATTCACCGAGTCGCGCCTGTACGCCGACTACAAGGATTACAAAAACGACAAGCCGGATTGGGCGGCCACGATTCAGAAAGACACCGGTGAAGTGGAGAAGAGCCGCAATGAATTCCTGGCGGATCTGAAGACAATCAAAGGCGGATTCAGTACTCGCGAAGGCGTGCTAAAGCATATCGAATTGGTCGGTATCGGTTCGGCGCCGGCTACGGTGGTGGATTTGCGCGACCCCAAGGCAGTGGAAGCCGTCCTCGACAGCGTGACGTTCGCGCATGCCCTCGTCTCTTGGCTGGGCGTGGACCTGGACGCCGTCATGGATTACAAGGCGAACCGGGAGCTGCGGGCCCTGGAGATCAAATCCCCCCTCGCAATCGGCCTGCCGCCCCTGCTCTTTCCCGTGTACCAGCCTACTTCGGTCGAATACCGCGCTTTCACGGCCAGCCGCAGCCATGCCGTGGTCATGGCCTTCAGCGCTTCAGCGGAGCGCGAGGCGATGATCAAGGGCGCGACCGCTTTCGCGGATACCCTGCAACTGCAGGGCATCGATGTACTTGGCCGCAAGACGCGTATCCTGTCCCTGAAGCCGCGGGCGCAAGCGGTCCCCAATGATTCGGGTCTGGCCCGCCTGTGGGCCGCCGATGTGGATCGCATCGCCGAAGCCAGTGAAGTGGATATCGGCATGCGCTACGGCATCTTGACCAAGGGCACCTACCTGGCGGCCGGGGTGGGCGAAGGCATTGCCCATCTCCCGGATGGCGGCGTGGCGGTGTTGCCGAAATCGGTACGCGTCGCCGCTGGCCGCACCTTCCGGCTGGAAGGCGGCATGCTGCGGCTGGACGCCTCGCAACGCATCGGCGCCCATGCGCGCCTGCAACTATACGATCTCGCCGGCCGCCTGATGGGCTCCCTGGAGCTGGACGCGTTCCGGGTGGGCGATGGTTTCGCGATTCCCCTGGATCGCTTCGCGCGCTACGGGACCTCCCGCCTGGTCATCGTCCTGCGCGGCGCCGGCCGCGTTCAGCCCTTCACCCTCGTTCTCGGAGGCCATTCGTGAAAACCCTCGCAGCCCTGCTCATCGTCGGTTCCTGCCTTTCCGCATTCGCGCAAGATGCCGGCGACAGTTCCTCATCGAAAGACGAAAGTTCTCCCAGCACCCCGTCGCCCAAGATCCATTTCGCTTCCGGTCTTATCCCCAATGAACTGCAGGCCGGTCTGCAAGTCGGCTGGCAAGCTTCGCGCTTCCACGCCACTTCGGACTACCGCTCCTTGATAGAACCCACCGCGGCGGAAGAGGGTCCCTTCCAGGCCATGAGTTGGGGCGTCGTAGTCTCGGCCCGCTGGCGCAGCGGCTTCAGCCTCTCCCTGGCCCCGCGCTCGGAAACCTACGGTGAACGCACCCAGGAAGAAACCGTGACCTTCGCGGGCAATCCCTTCCCGCATCAGCTAAAGTCCAACACGGAGCTGCACTATACCGTCTGGCCGCTGCTGGCGGGAATGGGGTGGTTCACCTCGCGCCAGCATGTGCAAGTGCAACTCGGTCCCTACACGGCCCTCTACAATTATGGTTCGGTGGTATGGACGGTGGACGGCGAACCGTATGGCGGCCGCCCGAACCCGATCATCCGCGAATCGGTGGGCGGCTGGATGCTGACCACGGAATACGGCTACCGCGTAGGGCGCGGGGAGTTGGTGGTAGGGTTGGAAACGCAACGGGCGGATGAGTCCGCGATGGAGGGGATGCGGGGGGCGATCAAGCCGGAGGGCGCGATGGTGCGGGTGGGATACGCCTATAGCCTGATGCGGAGGTAAGCGGGAAACCGCCAACGCCGGAATACGTTAGAATACGGTTTTTATTGCAAGCCACCCGGGGACACCAACCCGGAACGGCATTCCTCATCTACCTTCGGGTTCAAGAGGGGAATATCGATATGTTTTTTTTCCGCATCGCTTCGGCGTTCGCACTGGCTATTAACCTCCTACCGGCCGCCGCCCCGGGCGACGAAGCGCGCGACCTGAAGATCCAAGGCGAATACACGGGCACATCCATTTCGCCCTCGGGAAGCGAATCGTCCCTCGCGGCACAGGTGGTAGCCTTGGACCAGGGCGACTTCAAAGTGGTCTTCTACCCCGGAGGCCTCCCTGGGGCCGGCTGGAGCGGAAAGGACCGGACGGAAACCGAAGCCCATACCGCCGGTGATCGCACCGAAATCGCCGGTGACCCCTATCATGGCCGCATCGACGGCGACTCCTTGATAGGCTCTAATTCCGCCGGCGACGGATTTCGCCTGGCCAAACGACACCGCACCAGTCCCAGCTTGGGCCTTCCGCGGCCTTCGGGCGCGGTCGTGCTCTTCGATGGCACCAGCCTCGACCAATGGACCAACGCCATCCGCGACACTAATGGCAACCTCAAGCCCCTTGAACGCGAAGGCGTCACCCGCAAGCTGTTCTCCGATTTCTCCCTGCATGTCGAATACCAAATGCCCTTTCTGCCTTTCATGATCAGCGCCGCCCGCGGCAATTCCGGCCTCCGTTTCTTCGATGACCATCACTTCTTCGCCGAAATCCAAATCCTCGATTCTTTCGGGGGCCTTCCCGGTTCGGAAGAATGCGGCGGTCTCGAAAGCCAATTCGCGCCCCTGGTCATGGCGGCTTTCCCACCGCTAGCCTGGCAGACCCTGGACGTACAACTTACGACGCCGCCGCAAGCGGATACGCCATTTGTCGGAAACGCCGTCATCACGGTATGGCTGAATGGAATCCTGATCCATCCAGGTCGCACCTTGTCGAACATGGGACCTCGGACCTATATCGGTCTGCAAAGCCTGGACAGTTTGGGCGCGTTCCGGAACGTATGGCTGCTGGAAGGGAATGATCATTACGAGTTCTTTCCGGGGGCGGGTCTCTCGGCCAGGCACGCGGGCGCGCGCGCTTCGTCCACGCGGCGGAGTGGACCTCTGCTAAGCCGCCCGCGAATGCCAGGGATATACCGGGCGGATGGTGTTTCGCTGGGACAGGATCCCTTACCGGAGGAGTAGCCGGGAAGAGAAACGGGTATTGACCGGGGTCGAAAGCCTGCCGTTCGCATCCCGGGCTTCCCGCATGTGGGAATGTTGCGCGGAAGTCCGCTCGCTCCGCACCGTGGTGGTCTTCGCCAGAATCCCGAGCATGGTGCTTGCGTACCGCTTGCCGAATTCCCGGTAGCCCTTGGCGCTGAAATGCAAACCATCCCCGCGCTGTTCCAAACCGGTGGAAGAAACCACGTAGGCGTTCGGCATGGTCTTGGGAAGGTCTTGCACCATCTTGCTGGGATTGACCAGGTCGCCCGCGAGAAAAGGGGTCTTGGCATCCAGCCCCAGATCCTTTACCAGATTACCGTACACGAGTTTTACCTCGGCGGCCCATTGGTTCGTGGAGGATCCGGATTCCCCCTGATGAAAAAGGATTCCCTTGATCACCCCGTCCTTTTGCGCCAGCCTGGCGACCTCGACGAGGCGCGCGTAGGGATTGCCGCCGTATACTTCGGCGATGGACTTCATCCAATCGGCTTGCCCGGCGACATAGGTCTTGTACTTTTCCTGATCAAACATTTCGATAGCGCATCCCGCCACGGAAACGTTGATGATCCCGATCCTGATGTTCGCGGGAAGGCTATCGACCAGGGTCCGGCCGAAATAATCGCCGGGGTTGAGCCCGGTGCCGTTCCGGCAAAGAGGGGGAATGGCCGTGGACCAGGTCCCTTTGGCGCGGCTCTTGTCGGGCCAATCCACCGCAGCCATCATTTTGAATCGGTTGCTCACCCCGAGTTTATCCTGCGCTTCCGGAGTCGCGTTCCCCTCCATATTGGATTGGCCGAAGGCCAGGTAGATATGGAAGTCGGGATCCGGGTCCGCAAATAATCCGGATGCGAGCAGTAAGGGCGCCGCCAACCGGGTCATTGCCGTACTCCGATCACTTTGCCTTCCACATTCAGGGCCCCGTTCCCTTTCCATTCGAGACGCATCGTGCCGCCCGCAAAGGAAACCGGAAAGGCTTTCCGCGGCGGGCGGTAATCGTATCCCGCCGTCGGTATGGCCGAAGACTCGTTGAGGGTATACTGTTGGAAAAAAGCCCAGACCTCGTCGGCCTGGACAAGGTTCGATGCACCCGGCCATTGATGCCCTTGCCCGATGATGGAGTCGACCAGCACATGGGTGCCCTGCCCGCAGGGACCATAAGCCACGCGCACGGCCTTGGAACTAGGGTTGGAACTGGGATACGGCTTCGCGATGGTTTCCTGGGACGGGCAATTGTCCCACTTGAGCCAAGAGTCGCGGTCCTTAAGGAACGAGGCCGCGCCTTCCTGGGCGCCGAACGTCATGAACATGGGGACGGGTCGTTTGAGCGTACAGGCCGTATTGGAATGTCCGGATACCGGCGCCACGGCGGCGAATACATCGGAGTAATAGCAGGCCGCAGCGAAGCTGATGAACCCGCCCTGGGAAAATCCCGTCATGTAGACGCGATTGCGATCGATCTTATAGCGGGCGTCCAGGCTGTCGAGGAGCGCCATGAAAAAGGGGAAATTGCCGGTGCCGGACATATCCTCCCATATTCCACCCGCCCCATTGGCGGATGCGCTGGGGTAGAGGGCGATGAATTTGTTCTTGTCCGCCGTCACATCGCCTTTGGTTTCATTCTCGAAGTTCCCGCCGCTCCCATTGGCCCCATGCACGAAGAAGACCACGGCGGGTTTGGCTATCCCGCTGGGTACGTAGAGTGCGCAGCTTCGCGTTTTGCCAGCGACCTTAAGGCTGAGCGTCGACTTCGTCTGGGAGAATCCCGAGACGGTCAGGGACACGACGCACGCCGCCGCGATATTCAATCGGTGTTTCATTCTTTCCGCAACCTTCCATCGCCACCTGTCCAGAGTAGGCAATCTACCGGACGGGATCGGGCCTTGCATGTTTAATCCAAGCGATATTCCGGTAGAAAATGCGCATCATGGGAAAACACTTTTGCCTGGGCGCGAGCCTATGCCGCGGCGAGAAATACCCGAAACACCGAGGTTACGGTAGCGCGCGGAATTTTCCCGGGCACGGGGCGCTAGAACGGGAAGCCGACTATGCCGATAAAATTAGGGTTTTCGCAGCACAAAAAGAGCCAGTCACCACGCCAAGTACTACAAAATATCCAGCCATGCAAGCCGTATTTATCCACTAATGTCTGGAAGTACACTTTGAAGGGGGAACGCCAATGCCTCCACCATCGGGAGCGTGCCCATGTGGCAATACCAGCGCTTCAACGCCATCCATTCCCCCTCCACGAAGAAACTCATGCTCTACCTGGATGGGAAGCTCATCTATACCGCCGCCTTCAGCAACGCAGCGAACAGCGTGTTCTATAACAAGTTCGGTGTGTATGGCCGCGAGGGCATGGGCGCGATGAACGAAATCTTTTTCAAAAACGTGAAGTTCTTCGCCAAAGGCGGTAGCCGCGGCATCGTAACGGGGGACCGCCTGGTGCGATCCCCCGTCCGATATTCATTTGATCATCGGCTCCGGGCGCGGAAAGATGCAAATCGTGGTATCCACTCCGATCGGAGTGGGCGTAATGCAAGGCGTCACGAACCCGGTCACCTTACCGAGCACCTTCTGGAAAGACGGGTCCATTGTCACGCCCCAGAAAGTTCCGTTGGGTTGGTCCGCGGGACCGAACGAAAACGTATCGATGCGGAACTGGTAGGTGCGATACCAGACCGTGTCGACCGCGTCGCCGTAGGGCTTCTCGATATTGAGAAGATACCGCGGGTCAAGAGCCACGGAGTCGCCCATGTCGTCAATCATGACCCTCGGGTGGAGGGTGATGCGCCAGGCGCCGTTCACGAACTCGGCATTCGCCCAGAGAGGTTCGCCGGCATCGGGCGTGAACTGGCCATACACGCTCCCTTCCATCCCTATGAAAGAAAGGGTTCCGTTCAGGCGGGTGGCGCCTTCATTGGCTTCGATATGCCAGCACCCCGAGAGGGCGAAGGTGTCCACCGGCAATGTATCGATAGGATTGCAATTGAGCGAACCGGGCCAGCCATCCACCTCGACGCAGATTTCGGCGCGGCCGGTGCCGACGTCGCGTAACACCAGGGGTACGAAGACGGATTCGCCGCCTCCGATGTTTACGGTGTATGCGCCTTCATGGGTCTTGGCCATGCCGCGCATTAGGATGCCGGTAAAGACGCGGTTGTTCCCCGCGGGTATGCCTTCGAAGGCTACCGTTTTACCGCCGAACTCGGAAAGCTTCCATCCGTGGGTGATGGGAGCCATGCCTGGTCCCGAAACCGTCACCGACAAAGCGTATTCGGCAGCGGGGCCGGTTTTCAGAAAGGTGTCGGGCAGTTGCGGAAGCTTGATGCGGGCCGACCCCTTGGGCCCCACGGGATCAGGGGCGGTGTTGTCCGGCATACAGCCGAACAGGGCAAAACCGGCCAAAACGGTTAAATACAGGGCTTTTTTCATCGAAATCCTCCTTTAGGGTGCAACTATGGATCAAGTTACACTACGGAAAACGAATGAAAAAGCGAGAAATGTTACTTAATGCTCTCTAAAAGAGAGAAAAAATTCCCAAAGTACACTACGGATGAGAAAGGCTATTTTCCGGTCGAACGGACCGATCCGATAAAGCGGACTTGCGAGCGCAGGTCCGGAAAGGGAAATGCAGCATGAGGAAGATCGTCGCGATCACGCAGCTCAGTTTGGACGGAGTAATGCAGGCCCCCGGTGGACCGGACGAGGATACGCAAAGCGGCTTCACCCATGGCGGTTGGGCCATGTTGTTCCAGGACAATGCCGTGCTCGCGTCCGTGGATAAACTGATGTCGGGCAAGTTCGACATACTGCTGGGCCGCCGGACTTACGATATCTTCGCGGGCTATTGGCCGCATCACGGGGACAACTCCATCGGCAAGGCATTCAACAAGGCCGTCAAATACGTGGCTACGCGCAAGACCGATTCGTTGCCCTGGGACAAATCCCTGCGTGTAGGTGGGGATGTGGTCAAGGCCATCAAGAAGCTGAAAGCATCGAAGGGTCCGAGCCTGCATGTCTGGGGCAGCAGCGCGTTTCTGCAGTCCCTGATCACCGCCGGGCTCGTCGATGAATACCAATTCTGGACGTTCCCGGTCGTGCTGGGATACGGCAAACGCCTGTTCGAATCAGGCGCTCCGCCGCAACGACTCAAGCTGGTACACTCGCAGACCGGATCCGGCGGCGTAGTGGTCAGCACCTATCGGCCCGTGGGTCCCCTTCCCTCTGCGGGAAAAAAGCCGGCGACGGGCAAGGGCAAGCCCCAGCCGAAAACAAAGGCGAAGGCGAAGCGGGCTCGCTGAGTCAGCGCGCTTCCCAAACCACCTTCCCGGCCGCATCATATGCCTGCACGGGTTGCGCTCCCGGCCGGGTCAGGGTCCACGGGCCACGACCGCGCTCCCTTATCGGCTGCGCTCTGCCCGCGTGTCCCACTTGCGCCAGGGCAACGGGCATGCAGCCCGTATAGGAAATCCGGAAAAGACCCGCATTCGCATTGTCGCTATAGTCCGACCCGCCGTAATCCACAACGTATAAGGCTCCGTCCCCGGCCCCGTATTCCATATCCTGCAGGCCGCGGCTGAAATCCCCGCCGGGCGCGCCCAGCCAAGGCGGATTCACGGCGGCGGTCACCTTGGGCCAGGCATCCGAAGACAAGGCCGCCAGCTTCGAGGTCCATCCCCCATTGCCGTATCCCGAGAACGTCCACTTGCCGTCGAAGAAGGGCGGGAACTTTATCGTGGACTTCAAGGCCGCATCGTAATGGTACACGGGACCCGCCTCGAACCCGCATGTCTTAAGCCCCGCGATGGGGTCGGGAGTCGCACCATCATGTTCCCACAAAGCCGCCGCATGCACGGGAGGCAACACGGACACGCCGGTATTGTTGGGGGAGGTATTGATGGGATGCAGGGGATCGTACTTCAGCCCCGTCTGCCCCACGATGGCCACGCACTTTTTCTGGTCATAGTCCCAATGGCAATAGGGCTGGTTATCCTTCAGGAAATACGGATACCCGAAGTAGGCCGCCGAGTCGAGGATCTTGATCTGGTCCGCGCCGGCCGGTCCCCGGTCCGAAGCCGCGGTCGCGGCAGGCCCGAACTCGCCGATGTAAAGGCGGCCGGTAACGGGATCGGGAAAGATGCGGTAGGGGTTACGGAAGCCCATGGCGAAGATTTCCGGGCGTACCTTGGCGGCCAGCTCCGCCGTGGGCCATACCGAGGCGTACTTCTCCTTGAGGTTGCCCTTGGGAATGGAGTACCACTTGCCTCCGGCCTGTTGCGTCGCCTCGGGGTGGATGCGCAGGATCTTGCCCCGCAGGTCGTTCGTGTTCGCGGTGCTGCGCTGATCGTCCGCGTTCTCGTGGCCGGCGCGCTCGTCCATGGGCGAGTACTGGTCGTTGCATGAGGCGCAGCTGTTGTCGCCGATGGACAGGTAGAGATCGCCGCCGCGGCCGAATTTCATCGACCCGGCATTGTGCGTCTCCCATGTCGAGGGGACTTCCAGGAAGATCTGCTCCGAAGGCAGGTCGAGATGGTCGGATACGAAACGGAAGCGGGACAGCCGGTAGGTGAGCCGGCCCGCCAAGGCGGTGGCGAACCCGTTGAAGGAGGCCTTAGGGGCGTAGTAGACATACACCCAATCATTGGTGGGAAAGGCGTCCGGTACGGCCACGCCCAGGATGCCGCCCACATCGTAGTTGCCCGTATTGATGTATACGTCGAGCTTGGCGGCGAGTGTGGTCTTATGGGATTGCGGATCGTACAGCTGCAGGCTGCCGAAACGTTCCGCCACGAACACGCGCCCGTCCCGGGCAACGGCCATTTCGTGGGGCTCCTTGAGTTGGCCGGGCACGACCAACGCTTCTCTCTTGAAATCCGCGGGCTTGGGATCGGGGCATGTTTGCGATGTCCCCGGCAATGCCAATAGTCCCGTCCACACCGCACCTAGCCCCACGCACATCCCCCACGAACCGAATCGCCCACCCTGCATAATCCCCCCCCGCGGAATGTTGTAATCGCTGGCGGAAATCTATTGAGAGGAGGATTGGAGCCGTGGCCTTTAAGGCCGATATCCGTATAGTACGGCTACACGCAGGGAGAAAGCGCTACAGGGCTCCGTACTCCAACGGCACCCTCAAATTCCCGTCCCCGCGCCCCAAATTTCCCCGCCGTGTGACTTCGCGCACACCTTCAGGTTTTACTTCAACTTTTGCATCAAGATTTTTCCCGGCCCTCTCGATATAGGGAATGGAACCGGGAGAAACAAAAAATGCGCACCAACAACAAGCTCAACCTCATCAAGACATTCATCGCCTTCACCGTCCCCGCCTTCGTGGCTTGCGGACAGAACCCCATGCAGGCTTCCGCCGACAAGGAACCCGTGCAGCAGGAAGCCAACGGCATCGTGAAATCGACCGTGCTTTTGGGCAAGGTGGGCGTGCTCTCCAAGACTTCCAGCATCAACCTCCAAAAGCTCATCCTCACCGCCGTCTCGAGCGCCACACCCGCCGACACCGTTCGCGACACCTCGACGGTTACCGGTAACGCCGCCGTCACCGTAGTCCGCAGCCTCACCCTCAAGCCCCTGCGCAACTGGACCATCACCGCCAAGAGCATGGACGCCATGGACTCGGTCATCCACACCGGTTCGACCTCGGCCTTCTACGTGAAGCCCGCCGACACTGCCGCCGTCAGCCTCAACCTCACCTCCAAATTCTCCATGTACCAGGCCAACTTCAACACCCTGCCCGACAGCATCGCCTCCTCCACCTCGGGCACCGGCAAAGACAAGCTGGACCTTAAGAAGGTCGTGCTCAAGGTCGACGGCGTGGCCATGGACGACTCCATCGCCTCGGCCTACTTCGCCGGCGGCGCCACCATCCCCCTGTACTTCGACTACGTGACCGTCGGTTCGCATACCATCACCCTGGAAGCCTACGGCGACATGCACACCTTCTCCGGCCTGCTCTACATCGGCTCGGCCGTCATCAGCGCCAGCGCCGGCAACGACGTCACCCAGTCGGTGACCTTGGCCTGGGTCGGCCCCACCACCGGCACCGGCAAGCTGACCGTGACGCTTGGGAAGATTGGCAAGGTCATCGTGAACGGAGCCCTTCCCGGCACCGTCCTCTAAGAATCAAAATCAAAGTTCGCAAGGTCCCGCAGGACCAGAGGAGGGGTGGTCGGGAGGCCACCCCGCTTTTTTTAGAAGGCCTCAAACCGGGGTAGGGGAATGCCTGAGTGATAGGCCGCACGAGTTAAAGGTTTACTTCAACTTTGATGTTAAGCCGGGGGCGCCAGGGTCGATAATAGGAAAGGAACAACGGAGAGAAAATAAAAATGCGCCTGGATAAGCAGACCCTCGTAAAGACCTTCATCGCCCTCGCAACCCCGGTGCTGATGCACTGCGGCGCCAACCCCAACTCGGCTTCCGCGGACAACGGCGTCCTGCCGACGCAGGAAGCGGACGGCACGGTCAAGTCCACGGTTCTGCTGGGCAAGGTCGGCGCGCTGTCGAAGTCCTCGACCATCAACCTCTCCAAGCTCATCCTCACCGCCGTCTCTTCCGCGACCCCCGCCGACACCGTGCGCGATACCGCCGCGGTCTCGGGTAACGACGTGGTTACCGTGCTCCGCACGTTGACCCTCAAGCCCCTGCGCAACTGGGTGGTGACGGCCAAGAGCCTCGACGCCAAGGATTCCGTCATCCACACCGGCAGCACCGCTTCCTTTTTCGTGAAGCCTGCCGATACCACCGCCGTCAGCCTCAACCTCACCTCGCGCTTCGCCATGTACCAGGCCAATTTCAACACCCTGCCCGATAGCATCGCCTCCTCCACTTCGGGCACCGGCAAGGACAAGCTGAACCTGAACCGGGTAGTGCTCAAGGTGGACGGCATCATCCGCGGCGACTCGGTGTTGGCCTCGACCTTTTTCGCAGGCGGCGCCAACGTCAGCCTGTACTTCGATTACATCACCCCCGGCTCGCATACCGTGACCCTGGAAGCCTACGGCAGCCTGCACACCTACTCCGGCATCCTCTACAGCGGCGCCTCCACCTTCTCGGTGACCGCCGGCAACGACGACACCCGCGCCGTGACCTTGAACTGGGTCGGCCCGACCACGGGCACCGGCAAGCTGACCGTAACCCTGGGCAAGGTGGGCAAAGTCATCGTGAACGGTACGGTGCCGGGCACGGTCCTCAACTAAAGTCTTTGAGCGGACACTCGCGACGGCGCCCTATAGCTGGGCGTCGAACTCGCATGAGAGGGCGGCCATAGCGACCGCCCTCTCGCTATTTAATCCCGAAAATGAATAAGGTGATGGGCGCCTTGGGCGCACTCTCAAGGTTCTGCCGGCGCTACCTGGGGGCTTCCGCAAGAGGTGGGTCTGTTGGCGCGGAGGGAGGCTTGGGGGTGGTCGGCGATGTTGTGAGGGTTTAGGATCACCATGAACCTTGGTGAGGGTTGGCTTCCGGGGGGTGACTATATTTCGCTTATGATCCGGCTTCTGCTTTTGTTGCCTGTGCTGGCCATGGGGGCTTGGTCGCCTACGAATGGGCCTACGGGCCAGGGCATTCAAGGGATTGCCGGGGATGGGACGGACCTTTATGTGGTGCATAACCATGGGGCGAACCGGTCCCGGGATCGGGGCGCCACTTGGGAGGAATACGGTTGGGGCTTGGATGGGGGCGGGTTGCGAATGAGCCTTGCCGCGCGCAAGGGCGCGGTTTTCGTGGGCTGCCAACAGGGGATATATGCGCGCCTAAGCGAGGGTGTCCCTTTCATCCGATCCAATACCGGGCTTGCCGACAGTGCGGTCCGTACCTTGGAGTTCGTGGGCGATACCCTTTATGCGGGGACCGACCATGGCGGCGTCTATCGGACGGCGGACTGGGGCGCCTATTGGGAAAGGGTCACTCCGGCAGGCATGGCGGGCATGGTGTTCGGGATTGTCGTATCCGGAAAAACCATCCTGGCTTCCACCTACCGGGGATTCTACCGATCTCTCGATAATGGGGCCAACTGGACCCGGTCCGATCCCGGGCCCGGCGATTCCCTGGGACGGGGGCTCAGCCGCAACGATCGGTACTTTTTCATGCGCACCGAATCCCGCTTGTTCCGCTCCGCTGACAGCGGGGCGCATTGGACGCGGCTGGAGCCTTTCGGCGAGTCCGTTTCGGCGGGGTACTGGTCCTTCGACGCCGTGGGGACGCGCCTTTTCGCGCAAGCCATCGATGGGTTGCGGATATCCGCAGACGACGGCACGACCTGGACGCGGGATTCCTCTTTCTTCAACCTGCGGAACACCTCCACGGTTACGGAAATCATCGGCCTGGATGGGTACCTCTTCGCGGGCTGCTTCCACGGCGTTTACCGGTCTCAGGATCAAGGCGCGACCTGGGCCGGGGCCAATACCGGCATCGGCATTGGCCCGATTAACGCTTTCGCCGGGCTTGGCGCCGGACGTATGCTGGCGGCGAGCCCTTACGGGATCTACGCCACGACCGACTCGGGCGCGCATTGGACTCTCGAGAAGGATCCTTCACCGACCGCGGGCCCGGCGCGTGCGCTGGCCGTCATGGGAGTGTCGGTCTTGGCCTTCGTAAACTATGGCGGCGTTTTCTGTACAGCAGATCTGGGGAAGCACTGGGAAAAACGGGCCGACTTTCCGGGCACCGAAGCGCATAGCCTCACCGCGATCGGGAGGCGTCTCTTCTTGGAGACCAACGCCGGTCAGATTTTCGTCTCCCTGGATTCGGGCCGCACTTTCGGTCTCACTATGGGAGGTTCCGATCCGGAACGAATCGGTATGGTGGCACTTGGGCCCGATGGCATTTACGCGCCTACCTCATACGGCGTCGCGCGCTATGATACCGTTTCGGGGTGGAAACTCGTGCCGGCCCCTTTGGCCGCCAGCGAGCTGCTTGCGGTGGGCGCGTCCGGTCCCGCCTTGTTGGCGGGTACCTATGGGGAAGGGGTGTTCCGGTCCCTCGATGGGGGCCGTACCTGGACGCATCCCCTCGACAGCACCGGGATTCACCGCATTTCCGGATTCCTGGAACATGCCGACGTGGCCTTCGTCGCCTCGGATTCCGGCTTCCACGTGTCCAGGGATAATGGCGCGACCTGGACGCCCGCCAATGCCGGCCTACCGGTTTCGCATCAGGTGCAGAGCATGCGTATCCAGGATGGATATCTATACGCAGGGATCTACCTCGGCGGCATCTGGAAGCGTCCCTTGGCCGACTTCGGTCCCACCGGCATCCTTCCGCGGCCCCCCGGTTCCCGTGGGCGCGCCCTTACCCGAGGCCCTGCCGCATCGAGGGGCCGGATCGGATTTAGCCCCGCCGGGCCTGGGGAAACCGCCGGGTTACGCGATGCCCTGGGAAAGCTCCTTCCGGATCGGGACCACTCCCTCCCTCCCGCCCTCTGACCTTCGGATTTCGTCTTAAGATCCGGTTTGGCCGGCCAGCAGGGCGGTGGGGAAGCGGACGAGGATGTCGCCTAGTAGGAGGGCTCCGCTTTCGACTTCCAGTTCGGAACCAGAGAGGGTATCGGTCCAGCGTTGGGGGCCGTTGCCGGGGAGGCGGAGGCGGGTGTCGGACCAGAGGTCGCGGCCTAAGGGGAGGCGGCCTTCGGGGACGAAGGCGGAGAGGAAGCGGGGGGCTACGGTAACATACCAGTTACGGCCGAAGCTGCGGGCGAAGGCGATGACGGATTCCTTGCGGGCGCCTTCGACGGTAAGCGGCAGGTATTCGCCGTATTGGAATACCGAGGGGTTGGCGGCGCGGGTCTTGAGGGCGCGGTAGACCAGGTAGAGCTTGCAGCGGCCGTCCTGGGGGCGTTCCAGCAATTCGCGCAGTAGGCCGGGGACGTCGACGGCTTCGCGGGCGCGGATGAATTGCAGGGCGCGCATGCGCGTCCCGTAATCCACGGGGCGGCGGTTGTCCGGGTCCACCAGGTCCAGATCCCACATCTCGTTGCCCTGGTAGAAATCCGGGAGACCGGGCGAAGCGATCTTGAGCAACGTCTGGGACAGCCCGTTCCACATACCGTACCAGGCGACTTTGCGCTGGAAGGGCAGGAAAGAATCCCGGAAGGTTTTGCCCGTCGCAGGATCCAGGATTTTATCCAAGAAGGCCAAGAAGCCTTCTTCGTATTCGCGGTCGGGCTTGACCCATACGGTATGCACCTTGGCTTCGCGCACGGCCTTCACCAGGTAGTCGCGCATGCGCCCGGGAAAGGCGGAGAGCTCGCTTTCGGCGAAGGGCCAGGAGCCCAGCAGGGCCTGGTACAGGGAATACTCGTCGTTGCGATCGGGAATGGCGGAGGCGCGGCGTTGTTTCAGCGGCTGGGTGGCCCGGTGCCATTCCGTGACCTTGGCCTCCCATTCGGCGGGCAGTTCCGAAATCACGTTGATGCGGGCGCGGGCGTCCTCCCCGCGCTTGGTATCGTGGGTGGCCGTGGCGTTCAGGGTATGCGGCCAGGCGGCCAGCCGTTGCCGATTGAAGGCGTGGAACTCTTCCGGGGTCGATCCGAACACGTCGGGATTGCCGCCCACCTCGTTGAGACTGATGAGCCGGTTGTATACGTAGAGGAAGGTATCCTCGATGCCCTTGGCCATCAGGGGCGAGGTGAATTGCTGCAGGCGCATGGCGAATTCCAGGGCGTCCCGCTTCTCCTGACTGCCGTAATCGTTTTGGCCCTGGGCGAGCAGCATGCGTTCGATGAAATCGATTTCGTGCACGTGGCTGGGGAGGCCGGCCCGGGCCTTTTCCATGGTCCAGGCGATCACCTGACGATCGCGATCGTCCGCGCCATCCTCGTTGATATAGGTGCGGTAGACGGGAAAATGCACGAAGGCCTCTTCCAAGGCCTTGCGGAAACCCGAGAGGGTGAAGTCGGAGGCGTGGGTGAAGCGGCTGGCGATGGCCTTGAGCTGGTATACCAGGTTCTCCAACCCCCCGTATAGATCCTTATCGATGAGCAGGCGCTTCTCCTCGTTGGCGAGTGCCCCGCACGAGACGTTGACGCCGGTAAATTCGCGGTAAACGGCGTCCATGCGATCGGCATGGGCGCCCATGCAGAACAGGCCAGTGACGGCGTTGAGGAAATCGTAGCCCGTGGTCCCCTGGATGGGCCAGTTGGGCTTTAGGGGTTCGCCGCCGGCCAGGATCTTCTCCACCACCACGAAAGCCTCGGGGGCCGCTTCGCGAAGGCGCTGCAGGTATTGCTGGGGATGGTACAGGCCGTCGATATGATCGATGCGCAGCCCGGTGAAGATGCCCGCGGACAGCAAGCGCAGCGGCAGATGATGCACGCGATCGAAGACCTCCTGATCCTCCACGCGCAGGGAGATGAGATCGTTGACGGCGAAGAAACGCCGGTAGTTGACCTCTTCCACGCCTACGCGCCAATAGGCCAGGCGGTAATTCTGCTGGGACAACAAGGTCGAGAGCCGCTTGAAGCTGGCGGGGTTGCCCTTGGAGCCGTTGTAGCCGCGAACGCTTTCGTCCAGGAACAAGCGGATGACGGGATTGGCCTCGTACAATTCCCACAACATGGCTTTGATGAAATTGATCTGATCGTAGCGCTCGCCGCTGTCGTTGCGATCGGGCAGATTCTTGAGGACGTAGAACACGCCCATCAACTTGACATGATCGGGATGCCCGCGTTCCATGCGCTTGCGCAGACCGGGCGGATCGCCGCCGAGCACATCGGCGTACGATTCGATGCGCAAGGGGAATACATGGGAAAAATAGCGGATGGAGAGGCCTTGGGATCCGAACTCGAGGGTGAAGTCGCCGTTCTCGAGGCATTCCCCGAAAAAGCCCCCCAGGATGGGCGCGAGCAATTTGCCCTTCAGGCTTTCGTCATGATGGTTCCATTCGATGTCGAAGAAGTTTAGGAAGCGCGATTGCGGCCCGTTCTCGAGCACGTCCATGAGCATGCGGTTTTCGGGATGGTAGGCCATGTGGTTGGGCACGATGTCCTGCAGCCAGCCCATGCTACGTTCGCGTAAGGCCCGCGACAAGGCCTCCATCTCTTCCTGCGATCCCAACTCGGGATTGGCGGCGCCGTGATCGACCACATCGTATCCGTGTTCGCTGCCTTCGCGCGCCTTGAAGATGGGGGAAGCGTATAAATCGGAAATGCCCAGCTCGGCCAGGTAAGGGGCAATCTCGCGCGCGGCGTTGAAGCCGAAACCCTTGTGGAATTGTACGCGATACGTGGAAAGCGGCAGCCGGATCATGGGCTTAAAGAAAATCGCGGGGCGGGGGAGCGCAACCCCGAAAGGAGTATTTTAACGCGCTTTTAAGGCGGGAAAGCGCAGGCGCGGGGCTTTGGGCGCACCGGGCAGTCCCAGGGCATCCCAACCAGGGAAAGTGGCGATTTTGCTTGCGTCCGCGTCGGGGGACAACGGGACGGATTTCCCCTTGGGCGCGGAGCCGGGGTTGTTGATGGCTACGCCCGCGTCGGAGGCGACGTAGGTGATGCCGGTGCCGAAAGAACCCGCCTTGCCAGGCACCAAGGTTTCTTTGCCGGTACCATCGAGATTGGCCCGGCCCACCGCTCCGTTGCCGCCTTCGGTCCAATACAGTTTTCCCGCCTTGAGGTCCAGCGCCATGCCGATAGGTGTATTCAATCCCTTCACAAGGGTTTCAATATCGCCCCGATTGGCGGCGGTCTTTCCGGCGGGTATCTCGATGGGCGCGCGATGCACCGTGCCCTCGTCCCGATCGGTCCAGTAAATCTTGTCCTGCTCCAAATCCAAGGCCAGGTCGATGGGCCGCGCCAATCCGGAGAAAAGGGTTTCGATGTCCTTACGGCCGGTCAGGGTCCCGGGGGCGGCGTTCATTTGCGCGCGTTGAATGGTCTGCGCATTCTTATCGGAGAAATAGAACAGGCTGTTTTCCAGATCCAAAGCCATGCCCACCGGGTTCTGGAGGCCGCCGGTGATCAAGAGTTCCGGTTGCGTACCGTCGAGATGGGCGCGGGCGATGGTGAAGCCGTCGCGATTGCACCAGTACAAGCGGCTGTGCACGGCGTCGATCTGCAATTGCTTGGGAGTATGCGCCCCACCGGGCTTGATGACGTATTCGACGTGCGATCCGTCCAGGTCCGCGCGTTGCAGGCTGCCCTGATCGGTGCCTTCGTTCATGTTGGTCCAGTAGATCTTGCCATGCGGCGCATCCACGGCCAAGCCGTCGGGTCCGTCCAGGCCTTGTCCGGTCACCAGCGCCTTGGCGCCGGCGCCATCCTGATCGGCGCCCCATACCGATCCGCCCGCTTTCAAATCCAGCCAATAGATGCGGCCCGGCGCGGCCTGCGCCAAGGACAGGCTGGCGAGCAGGATAGGGACGGTTCGGAGAGCGACGATTCGCATACCGCTAATCTACATCGAGCTACCCAGGCCGGGAGCGGAGATACGTGGCGTTTTCCGGGGAGTATGGGACGATTTAGACGCAAACGCCGTTCGGCCCGCCGGGCGGCAAGCCGCGCTTCGCGGTTGCTTAGCGGCGGTCGAGTACGTTGCGCACGCGCTGGGCCAATTGTGCCGGGGAAAATGGCTTCTGCAGGAACTGGGCGTCCTGATCATCCAAGGCCTGACGCACCAGGGATTGATCGGCGTATCCGGAAATGTACAGGACGCGTAGACCCGGCCGCAAGGCGCGGGCCCTTTCGGCCAGACCGGTGCCGGCGAGCCCAGGCATGATCATGTCGGTGATGAGAATGTCGGCCGCTTGGCCGGCTTCCAGGGCCTTGATGGCCGCATCGCCGCCGGAAGCCTCGTGCACCGCGTAGCCCAGCATTTCCAAGGCGCGACGGATGAAAGTGCGTACCGGTTCTTCGTCTTCGACCAGTAGCACCGATTCCCGGCCGGACGGGGAGGCCTCGGTGATGGGAGTCGAGGGCGCGGAGGCGGAGCCTTCGGCCATGGGCAGGAAGATGCGGAAAACGGATCCTTCGCCCACCGTGCTGTGCACCGAGATGCGGCCGCCGCTCTGGCGGATGATACCGTAGACGCTGGAAAGGCCGAGGCCGGTTCCCAGACCGACATCCTTGGTGGTGAAGAAGGGCTCGAAGATGCGCGCCTTGACCTCGGGCGTCATTCCCACGCCGGTGTCGCGCACGGACAGCATGATGTAATTGCCGGGCGGCGCATCGGGCGGGCTTTCTTCGGCGGCGCCGGGAAGCGCCACGTTGGCGGTTTCCAAGGTAAGGGTTCCTCCCTTGGGCATGGCATCGCGCGCATTGACGGCCAGGTTGAGGATCACTTGGCTCATCTGGCCCGCGTCCACCTTGACCGCACCCAGGTCGGGCTGCAGGCGGGCCACCACGTTGATGTTCTCCTGGATCAGGCGCCGCAGGATTTTCTCCATTTCGGACACCGCGTGATTGAGATTGACCAGGCTGGGCATGAGCACGCTCTTGCGGCTGTAGGCGAGCAATTGCGAAGTGAGGGCCGCGGCCCTTTCTCCCGAGCGGCGGATGCCTTCCACGAATTCACGCAGGTCGGGGGGCATGTCCTCGCGTACCAGGGCCAGGTAGGCGAATCCGTTGATGGCGGTCAGCAGGTTGTTGAAATCATGGGCGATGCCGCCGGCGAGCTGGCCCACCGCTTCCATCTTCTCCGATTGCCGCAGGCGATCTTGTACGTTGCGCAATTCCGTCACGTCGCGTGCGACCACCAGGATATGGCCTACGCGGCCGTCATTATCCAGGATGGGGGTCCAATGCTGTTCCAGGCATTTCGGCGACTTGAGGGTGTAGGTGATGTTCTCGAAATGCAAGGTGCGTTTGAAGGCCAGTACCTCCCGCGCCTTGGCGTCCCAGATCTTGAAGCCCTGCGGCGGCAACCATTCGTCCAGTCGCCGCCCGATCACTTCGTGGCGTTGCAGCGGTGAGTCTTTGAAATAGGCTTGATTGGCGGCGATGATGCGGTAATTGCCCGGCGCGTCGACGCGCATGACGCCCACGAGTTCGTCGATGCGTTCCAGCACCGTCTCGAGCTGTTCCTGGGTCAGCCCCGTCCGGTCCTTCGTATTCCCGTCCAACAAAAGTTCCCCTTGGCCCCTATGCTCGGATTATACGATTCCCTGACCCGGGAGGGAAAGTGCCGGGTCGGTTATGACCCCGCGCGAAAACCCTAACGCCCGGAAAGAAAGGTGACGGCGCCGTAACTTAAGCGTGGGGAAGAGATTGGAGGGAACGGATATGCCGCAATTTTTGCGCGGCCGCCGCCAGTATCTTGCCATCGCCATGGGGGTGTCGTTCGCAGCCACCCCGGCCACCCACGCGCAAATCGTAACTGTGGGTAAAGGGAGCTATACCGCCTCCCTGCCCGCGGGCCGCAAACTTCCGGCCGATTCCCTGGGGGTCCCCGTTGACCCGCAAGTTACCCCGGATTTCAAGCAACCCGTCGCCACCAACGAATGGTGGTCCTCATTCCTGTATAAACGCGTGCCCAACCAGCACGGCAATTCGGGGAAAAGCTATCCCCATCCCTTGTCGATCCGGGGCGCGCCCACCGGATTGGAAATGGGCTATCCCGACGTGGCCACCAAGGGGATGGATTGGGAATGGGAATGGACCGGCGGGACTTATGAGTACCCGCATGCGGCCGATCTCACCGTGGGCATCGAAGGCCTTAACGTTCCCCTCTCCAAAACGGCCGGTTACTCCGATTGGGCGGTGACGGCGGATTGGACCCAGGGAGCGATGAACCTGCGCGCGACACTGGCCCACGGCAACCCCTATGCCTTCTTCGCGATCAAAGGGGGAAGCGCCAAGCTTAGCTTCGCCGCGGACCCGGCGATATGGCTGGAAGAGGGCGCCGTCCTGGGGGTTACGGTAAACGGCCACCACTACGGCATCTTCGCGCCCACCGGATCGGCTTGGACCGGCACGGGTAACGCGCGGGTTTCCTCGCTCGCGGGTAAGGATTACCTCTCGGTGGCCATCCTCCCCAGCGGCCTGGCGGACGACGCCGCGCGTCGGCAAGCCCTGGCCCTGTTCCGGGCCCATGCTTACGCCTTCGTCACCCGCACCCGCGCGGCCTGGGCGTACGACGAGAAGGCATCCCTGGTGACCACGACCCTGACCACGGAGACCCAAGCCAAGGAGGGGACCGAGTCGCGCACGCTGCAGGCCCTCTATCGGCATCAATGGATTTACAGCGCGGATCCGCAAACCGGATACCTGTACGCCTCCCCGCGCGGGGCCATGAAACTCATGGCGGGCAACCTCATCACCACCGTCATGCCTTTCCACGGCATCCTTCCGGTATTCCCGGACAAGGGCTACGACAAGGCCGCGTTGCAGGGATACGTGAATGGGGAGTCCGGATACGCCATCGCGGACGGGGATACCTACGGATCGGGCAAGAGCCTCGGTCGTGTGGCTTTGCTCGCGCCTATCGCGGACCAAATAGGGAACACGGCGGCCCGGGACGCCTGCGTCGCCAAGCTCAAGGCCAAACTCGAGAACTGGTTCACGGCCCAGCCGGGCAAGACCAACCAGGTATTCCATTACAGCGCAAAATGGAACAGCCTGTTCGGGTATCCCGCCTCTTTCCATTCCGACGATGAGGAGAACGATCACCATTTCCATTACGGGTATTTCATCCTGGCGGCTTCGGCCGTCGCCCAATTCGATCCCGCTTGGGCCGCGCCGACCGCTTGGGGCGGCATGGTCGACCTGCTCATCCGCGATGTGGCCAACGTGGAAGATGCGGACGCGCGCTTCCCGCGCCTGCGCAATTTCGATCCCTACGCCGGGCATAGTTGGGCCCATGGCAGCGAGTATTACGGGCGCGGCAACAACCAGGAAAGCTCTTCCGAGGCCATGAACTTCCATACCGGCCTGTACTTGTGGGCGCTGCATACCGGCAACCGGGCCTTGCGGGATCAGGCCATCTGGATGTACGCGACGGAAGCCAACGCCGTGCAGCAATACTGGTTCGACGCCGACAAGGCCGTGTTCCCGCCGCTCTTCCCCAATCCCAACGTGGGCCAGGTGCTCGGGGCGGGCGGCGCCTACAATACCTTCTTCGGGGCCTCGGCCAACTACATCCATGGCATCAATTTCCTGCCTTTGAATTCAGGGTCGGTATACCTGGGCTGGCATCCCGCCAACATCAAGGCCAATGTGGATTGGATGTACAACCATCCCTACCGCTACCAGGGAAAGACCGGCTCGTGGGACGACGTGATCTGGGGAGCCCTGGCCTTCGCCGATCCCGCCGCAGCCTTGCAACGGTTCGGGGGCTTCAATGGCTATGGAGCCTTCGACGGCGAAAGCAAGGCGCATATCTATCACCTGGTGAAGAACCTCGACGCCATGGGCACGGTGCAGCCGGGCGTGCTGGCCGACTTCCCGTGCTACGCGGTGTTCGACAAGGCCTCAGTGCGTACCTACGCGGCCTACAATCCCGATGCCGTGGCCCGTACCGTACATTTCGATGATGGGACTACGCTTACCGTGGCCTCCCGCAGCTTGGCGACGACCACGGGTCCGGTCAAGGCCGTGCGCCTGCGCGATGGCCGCGCCCTGCGCCCTTCCGTTGGGGGCAGGCTGATCGCGGGATACCCGGAGCTGCGTCGGAGCGCTGCGGGCATCCCCGCCTTCTCGGTGCTGGCCGCCGACGGCCGGGAGATCTGGAATACCCGCGCGGGCGCGCTCCCGCCGGAGAGTAGTCTGGGCGAGGGGTTGTTCTTCCTGAAACCGTCCGCCGCGCCACGGTAACACACGAGGTACCTATGGAAAGCGCAGTCAAAAGAGCGGTCACAAAGGCCGTAAAGACCGTCAAAAAAGCCGCTGCCTGGCCGGCGCCCGCCGATCGTCGTGAGATCCGCGTAGGTTCGGTGGGGTCGGGACGTTTCCTGCCTACCGTGGCGGAGGAGGAGGGTGTTGGACCCGTCATCCGCTGGGCCAAAAACGTCGAACCCGGCGCTCCCCCGAAGCCCGCGCCCTCCGCGTTTATTCCCTGATTCCGTCCTCAATTTGGGGCATTTGACCTTGTTCCGGTAAACACCGCCCTTTCTTCCTATCAATATGCGCCTTCAGGTGCGTCGTATCCATGACGAACCCGATGGGTAAACGCATTTTTCCAGCGAAGGAAGCGAAAGTGCCGGACTCCGCGAATCGATACTTCATCGTCAGCATCAATCCTGCCGGGGCCCTGACCCTGGCCGGCTTGGCCGTTGATGTCGCGGCATTCCTGCTCCTGCTGGACGTACCCGCTTTGGCTACGGGCCACTCCTTTGCGCCCGCCTTGGCCGGCGAGAATCGTTTCTTCCTGGGCATCTCCCTGATGTACCTCGGCATGCTGGCCGACGCCTTCGATGGTTTCATCGCGCGCCGGTTCCGTTGGGAGAGCGAGTTCGGGCGCTACCTGGACGGATTCGTCGACGTTTTCAATTACCTGGTGATTCCCAACCTCGCCTTGTGGCGCCTGGGTTTCCATGGCACCTCGGCCGGCGCCCTCATCATGCTGATGATCGCCTGCGGCATTCTGAGGCTTTCCAAGTTCAACATGATCGGGAACATCACCGACAAGGGTGAGAAGAAATATCTGGGGCTCCCCGTGTTCTGGTCCCAGTTGCTCTTCGTTCCCCTGTACCTGGTCTTCGCGTATGCTTCCGCCTGGTTCTTTTCCGCGTGCGCGCTGGTTTGGGGAGTCATGTCCGTGGCCTTCATCATCAATCGGCCCTTTTTCAAACCGAAGAATCCCATCGTGATGGCGGTAATCCTACTCGGACTCTCGGCTATCGCGGCCGCTTTCTTTTTAAAAAGCCTGCATCCGTGAAAACCCTTTGCCTGTTCAACCCCAAGGCCGGTCGCTGTAAACGCGAAGTGCTCGAGGCCGCTTTCCGGGGCCGCCCGTACTGGGGAGAGGTCTCCTTCCGCGCGCTTCCCGACTGTCCTCCGGAGGTATGGCCCGGCCTGCTGGACGGATTCGCCAAGGTGGTGGTGATTGGCGGCGACGGTAGCTTGCACCATGTTATCCAGCATGCGGCTTTCCGCGACATCGAATTGCACGCCGTGGCCGCAGGCACCGCGAACGATCTCTGCCATGCCCTTAGCCTTCCGGTGGACTTGCCCGAGGCCTTGACCGCCCTGGAGAACGGACGGACCTTGGCCTACGATACCATCGCCGCCAATGGCCGCCACGTGATCACGGGGGGCGGCTTCGGATTGGGATTCCAGGCGGCGGATAGCGCGAACAAATTGCGTTCCGGGCCTTTGGGCCGGCTTTTCCGGGTAGGGCTACGCGCCAAGATCTACCTGGTGACCCTGGCCTGGCACGGTCTGTTCTCGCCCCCGCAACGTACGGGTTACCTGTGCCGCGTGGACGGCCGTTCCCGCAAGGCGGTCACGCAAAGCATCCTGTTCTGCAACCAGCCGCTGATGGGGCGCCGCGTGCTGCTGGCCCCGGGTACCTCGGCCTTGGACGGCAGATTCCACCTGATCGAATTCATGCATAAGGATACCCGCGGAATCCTGGCCACGCTGACGCGGCTCAAGGGCAAAGCCCCTAAGCCCGAACCCTTGCTGGAACGGGTGGAGACGGAAAGGGCCGAGCTTGAATTCGATCGGCCGGTGCCCTGCTACGGCGACGGTGAGATTTTCCCGGCCGCGGCGCGTTGGGATTTGATCTGCCATCGCGGCTCGGTGCGCATGCGGGTGCCCGTTGCCTTCACAGGCGACGCGGCCGTCCAACCATGATTGATTTGGATCCAGGCCTGGGCGGCTATCTGCGCATGATGGCTTTTTTCGTAGTGACGGTGGCGGCGGGGTTTCTGCTCAAACGCGTCGCGCGCGGTTTGACCACCGGACACGCTGCGGGCGCCGGAAGCGCGCAGGCTGCGGAAACGACCGCATCGCAAGCTACCCTGCGTCCCCTCAAGGCCGGCATCGCCCAGAAGCTGAAGGCCTTCGCCGGCTTCCAAATCCTGCTGCTTACCCTCGCCTATTGGACCTGGATCGGCTTCGCGACCTTCCTGGTTATCCTGTTCGCGTATTCCCTGATGGAAATCCGCGCGCTGCGGGTTTCTACGGGGTACCCTGCGGGATACGGATTCCGGCCCCTTCCCGCGTACGGGATCCTCGTCCTGTTCGCCCTCGCCATCGTCGGCTACCTTTTCGCCGCTTCATCCGACCCGATGCGCGGAAACCCCGTGCTGGCGTTCCTCTTCCTGCTCGTCGCCATCTTCGACGGCTATTCGCAAATCTGGGGCGAAATCCTGCGGGGCCCGAAAATCACGCCGCGGACAAGCCCCGGCAAGACCTGGAGCGGATTCCTCTGCGGCCTGGCCTGCTGCGCCGCGGCCGCCTGCGCCGGTTCGCTGCTGGTATTCCCTACTCCTTTTCCTCCCGCCACGCCTCCCGACGGAATCGGGCGCCTGCTGCAATCGACTATCGAAATCGGCCTGGGCGTAGGCGCGTTGGCCTTCCTGGGCGATATCAGCGCCTCGTGGGTCAAGCGCAGGCTTGGCATCAAGGATTTCTCCGCCTTGCTCGGCGCCCAAGGCGGCATGCTCGATCGCGCCGATAGCCTGCTCTGGCTCGGGCCCGCGTATTTCATCGCCGTGCGCTATTGCCATCCCTTCCAGTACTGAACCAAGGATTTCCCATGACCACCCGAATCGAATACCTTAAGCAAGTCCGCGAGAAGTACCTGGAAACCACCAGCATCCAGGAGCTGGCTTCGCGACTGCGTCCGCGCTCCCTCCAGGATCATCCCCTGGAAGCGACCTTGCCGGCCATGAAGGAAATGGCCGCGGGGGGATCGAGCGTGTTGCGCCAATCGCTGGCCAAGCAGGGCAAGTCTTTACCCAAGGTCACGGGCGATCAGCCCCCGGTGATGGACGACGCCGTCTACGCGCGCAACATCGAGAATTTCGTTGGGTTGTGCACCATCCCCGTCGGGCTTGCCGGGCCCCTGCGCGTCAACGGCCTCAATGCCAAAGGGGATTTCCTCATCCCCCTGGCCACCACCGAGGCGGCCTTGGTCGCCTCCTTCCACCGCGGCTGCAAGGCCATTACCTTAAGCGGCGGCGTGGCGGCGGCCTGCATCATCGAAAAGATCGGGCGCGCGCCCATCTTCATCTTCAAGGATATGTGCGACGCCTTGGTGTTCGGCGCCTGGGTGGTTTCCCAGGAACCCAAGATCAAAGAGGTCGCGGAGAGCACCAGCCGTTACGCCAAGCTGGTCGACGTCAACATCACCCTCAATGGCCAGGACGTGGTGCTTTTCCTGGAATACTCCACCGGCGACGCTTCGGGCCAGAACATGGTGACCATCGCCTCGGATGCGGTGGGCCATTGGCTGGCGGCCAACACGCCGGTCCCCATGAAGCGCTGGTACATCGAGTCCAACATGTCCGGCGACAAGAAAGCCACGGCACTTTCCTTCATCCATACCCGCGGCAAGCGCGTGACGGCCGAGGCGCGCATCCCCGAGGACATTTGCGTGGGCGTACTCAAGGCCAAGCCCAAGGATCTGTATGATGCCTGGAAGGTTTCCATGGTGGCATCGGTGCAGAGCGGCGCCATCGGCAGCCAAAGCCATTACGCCAACGGCCTGACGGCGTTGTTCATCGCCACCGGACAGGACGCGGCCTGCACCGCCGAAGCCGCGGTCGGGCTTACCGAGTACGCCGTGGAAGACGATGGCTCGTTGCTGGTGAGCGTGTGTCTGCCCAACCTGGTCTTAGGCACCGTAGGCGGCGGCACCAGCCTGCCCACCCAGCGCGAATGCCTGGAATTGATGGATTGCTATGGACCGGGCAAAGCCTCCAAGCTGGCGGAAATCTGCGCGGGCATGATCATGGCGGGGGAAATCTCGATTACCGCGGCCATCGCGGCGGGGCATTTCGCCCAGGCGCACAAGGCCATGGCCCGGGGTCCCGGCAAGTGACGGTTGCCCGCCTGGAGGAAACCGATCAACCCGCGTTCACGGCCGCCGGAGAGCGCCTCTTAGGTAACCTATGGGATACGTCCCAGGCGGGTTACGAGGCGCGTTGGCTGGGCCCGGAATCGCCGCAACGCGCGCGCGGGGATCTGCGCCTGCTCGTATGGACGGGCGGCGAAGGCCCGGAGGCCCGCATGGCGATCTGGCTGCCGAGTGGCGGCGGCGAATCCCTGTTCTGCCTGTATGCCCGCGACGCCGGCCTGGATGCGGCCGTGGTGGCGGCCTTCCTGGCCGCGGTCAAGGCTTGGTGCCGCGGGCGCGGCATCGCCGAAATCACCGGGCCCATGCAATTCTCCACTTGGCATCCCTATCGCTTCATCAGCCGCATGGGGGACACCGATTACTTTCCCGGGGAGCAGAAGCTGCCGGAAAACTACCATGCCGATTTCCTGGCCGCGGGTTTCGCCGACATCGGGGAATACGAATCCACTTGGGTCGAGGACGCGGCCTCCACCATGGATACCGGCGTGGCCAAGGCCATCGAGGCGCGCATGCGGGGCCTGGATCTGACCGTGCTGGCCGGGCGCGATTTACCCGCCTTGCTTCCGGAAATCCACCGCATGTCCCTGGAAATCTTCCCTGGCAACTTCGCCTATACGCCCATCGCTCTCGACGAATTCCTGGCCCTGGCCGGGGACGGCAAAGGCGCCGATGCCGTACTCGTGATGGCGCGGGCCGGCGGCAGGTATGCCGGGTTCGCCTACGGGTACGACATCGGGTCTTATCGCGGCCGCCCGGATGGCCCCGCCCGTAAGACCGCTTCCCTGAAAACCGTCGGGGTGCATCCGGACTTCCGCCGCCTGGGACTGGGCTTCGGGCTCGCCTATCGGTTCCACCGCTATTGGCTGGAGCGGGGACATGAGGCCATCCTGCATGCCTACATGAAAACCGACAATACCTCCCGCGACATGTCGGCCAAGGTGGTGGCCAGATCCATCCGCACCTATGCCTTGATGAAAGGCGCGACGTGAGCCTGGAGAACGTGGTAGACGACGTCGACGCCATGGTCCGCGAGCACGGCTCGCGAGCGGCTCTGGTGGAATGGGACGCGCGCGGCCGGGAAACCCGCATGGACTACTCCGAATTCGGGCGGCGCATGTCGGCATTGGCGGCGGGTCTCGCCGGGCAGGGCGTGGGCAAGGGCGATCGTGTGCTCCTGCTGCTTCCAATGGGCGCGCCCCTGTACCTGTCCATCCTGGCCGTGATGCGCCTGGGCGCGGTTTGCGTATTCGTCGATCCTTATATGGGCGCCAAACGCTTCGACGCGTGTTGCGCGGCGGTGCAACCCAAGGCATTCATCGGCGTGCCCAAGGGATTCCTGTTCCTGGCGCTGTGCCCCAACCTGCGCAAGGCCCGCATCCGCATCGCCACCGGAGGCCTGCCGGGATTCCTGGCGCTGTCATTCGACAAACTCGTGGCCCGGCATCTTGGCGCGAAAACCGAACTGACCCTGGTGGAATCGACGGCGCCCGCGCTGATCTCCTTTACCACCGGCAGTTCGGGTTCCCCCAAGGGCAGCAATCGCACGCATGGATTCATCCGCGCCCAGCGCATGGCCCTGTACAATCCCGAACGCGCCGCCTTCACGACCGATTTTCCCGGCTTCCCCGTGCTGCCGTTGGAGAACCTGGGTTGGGGCCGCACCACTTATGTGCCCGCCTTCAAGTCGGGAAAGGTACGCGAGGCGGGACGCGGCGCGGTGCGCCGGCAATTGCAGGCCTGGCGCCCGGAATTGATGTCCGGGTCACCCGCCTACCTCGAAGCCTTGGCCGACGAGGCCGCAGCCGCGGCGATCCCGTACGACTCGGTGCGGCATCTGTTCACGGGCGGCGCGCCCATCACCATCCGGGCCATGGACAAGCTGACCCGGGCCTGGCCCAATGCCGCCATCACCATCGTCTACGGCTCCACCGAGGTGGAACCGGTCTCGCATATCGCGGCCCAGGAAGCCCTGGGGGAATGCCGCGCGCTGTCGGCGCGGGGATACGGCTTTTGCGTGGGACGGCCCGTGCCATCCCTGCAGGTGATCATCTTGCCGTTGGGCAACCAGGATTCCCAGGCCCGGGATTTGGCCGCGCGCGCCTTGCCCCAGGGAAGCGTAGGGGAAATCGTGGCCCGCGGTCCTCACGTGAATACCGGATATTGGAACAATGCCGCGGGCGAAGCCGCCAACAAGATCAAGACCTCGGAGGGGATTTGGCACCGCATGGGCGATGCGGGATACTTCGATGCCCAAGGGCGCCTATGGGTGGTGGGTCGCGTGCATGCCGCCATGGCCAATCCGCGCGCCGCTGGGGCGGCAGCCGGCGAGGGTCGGCAAGCGCAGGCTTCCCAATCCCCGCAGCCCTCCGCCTGGCCCTTCCTGTTTCCCTATCAGGCCGAATGCATCGCGGACGAATTCCCCGGGGTGAGGAAATCGGCCTACCTGGCGATCAACGATTCCCATTGGCTGGTGGTGGAATTGCTGCCGGGTCCCCGGGATGCGGGTCTGGAGACCGCGCTGGCCCGGGCCCTGGAAGCCTTTCCCCTGGACGGCATCCGGGTATCTCCGGCGTTACCTATGGATCCCCGGCACAATTCCAAGGTCGAATACGATCGCCTGCGCACTTGGCTGGCGAAGCAACCCGGCGTCGCGGCCAAGTCCCGCGCACGCTCCGCGGAGAGGCAAGCGTGAGTATATTCCCGTCACTTCCATCATTCCCGGCATACCGGCTTTACCTGGCGGAACGGTTCCCGTTGGCATTGAACGGCTTCCTGGCCTTCCTGCTCTATTCCTGCACCCTGATGGCCTCGGCCCGCATGTTCGGGACTCCCGTACCCGGTCCGTTACCGTACCTGGCCGGGTACTTGTGGATGGTCTGCCTCTTTTACCATCTGCGCGTACTCGACGATATCAAGGACCGCGAGGCCGACGTGGCCACCTACCCCGAACGCGTCCTTAGCCGCGGGTTGGTGAGCTACCGTCAATTGGCCGTTACCGGATTCCTGGCCATCGCGGTGGAAACCGCCTGTGCGGGGTATCTGGGCTCGAAGATCCTAATCCTGCATTTCGCCACCTTGGCCTACTCCCTGCTCATGTTCAAGGAATTCTTCATCCGCGAGTGGCTCAAGCGGCATTTGTTCTGGTACGGCATCTCGCATATGCTCATCATGGCTTGCATGGATTTCACCATCCTGCAAATGCCTACGGGCCATGGGGCCTTGATCCGCATCCCGGATTTCATCCTCTTCGCCTTCCTGGGTTTCTGCATGACCTTCTCCCTGGAAGTGGCCCGCAAGATTCGCGTGCCCGAGGAGGAAAAGCCCGGAGCGGACAGTTATTCCAAGGAACTGGGAATCACCGGATCGCTGGCGTTGTCTTCGGGTTTCCAGGCCGCCGTGCTGGCCTTCACCTTCCTGCTGCGGAAGGCCTTGGGCTTGCCCATCTGGTTCCTGATCAGCACGGCCGTAACCTGGCTGATAGTCGCCGGGCTTTTCGCATTTCTGCGTACGCGCATGGATGATCGCATCAGCCGTAAGCTCGACAAGGTGGCGGCCCTATTCTATCTGCAATTCTATCTCGGCCTGCTCGCCGTGCTTATCGCGAAGGGATATGCCTCATGAAGGAGACCGCGATGCCCACCCCGGCCGCGAATGCGGAAGAAGGCGGTAAAGCCGCCAACCTGCGCATCCTTGCGCGCCTGCCTCACGTAACCGTTCCGCCCTTCCGGGTATTGGACGCCGGCTGGTTCCGCCGCAGCGCGGGACCGGTCGTGGACGCCAAGGCCGCCACCGCGGATGCCTCCGCCCTGCGCGCCGCCATCCAGGGTTTGCAGACCGATGCCGGACTCCGCGGCGAAATCGAATCCCATCGCCGCGCTCTGCTCGCCGAAGGCCATGCCTTCCTCTCCGTCCGCTCTTCCGCCCTGGGCGAAGACGCGGCGGAGGCCTCATTCGCGGGCCAATTCGAAACCGTCCTGAACGTTCCCGCCGCGGATGCGGGTGCCGTGCTGGACGCGGTATTGCGCTGCTGGGCTTCGGTATTCTCCGATCGCGCCGTAACCTATCGGCAACGCTTCGCCTTGCCCACGCCGCCCATGGCCGTGGTCCTGCAAGCCATGGTTTCCGGCGAGGTTTCGGGAGTCTGCTTCACGGCAAACCCGGTGACGCGCGACGTCGGCGAACTTGTGGTTTCCGCTACCTGGGGCTTGGGCGAGGGCATCGTCTCGGGCCGGTACGAAGGGGATCAATTCACCTTGTCCCGGGATGCGGGCCTCTACGCGGAACGCGTGGTCGCCAAACCCCTGCGGCTGGCCGCCGCGGGCGCCTCCGGCACCGTCGAGGCGGCCGTGGCCGAAGCCATGCAAGGGAAGCCCTGCCTGGATCGCGGGCAATTGGAATCGCTTAAGCATGCCGCCCTCGCCATCGAGGCCCATTACGGGCAACCCCTGGATCTGGAATTCACCTTCCTGGCCGGGCGCCTCTACCTGTTGCAGGCGCGGCCCATCACCCTGGGCGACAAGGGCGAGCGGGCCCGCTGGGGCCGCAAGATCCTGTGGGACAATTCCAACATCGTGGAGAGCTACAACGGGCTCACCTCGCCGCTCACCTTCTCCGTGATCACCCACGGCTACCAGGAAGTGTACGAGCAATTCGGCCGCATGCTGGGCATCCGCCGCGAAGTGCAGGAAGCCAACCAACTGCTGCTGCGCAACTACCTGGGGCTTATCCGCGGGCGCGTGTACTACAACCTGATGACCTGGTACAAGTCCATGAGCTTCCTGCCTTTCTTCCGCTTCACCGGCAAGGCCATGGAAACCATGATGGGCGTACGCCATGGCATGGAGATCAAGACCCTGGAGCGCAAGCGCGGCATGGGGCCGGGGCAGCTCTACGAGGCCGGGCGCCTGCTCGCACTGGTGGCATGGTCCGCCTTCCGGGCCCAGGCGCGTATACGGCGATTCCAGGCCGAGTTCGCCCGCAATCATGCGGCCTACCTGGCGCTGCCCTGGGACAGCCTTTCCCCCCAGCGCCTGATGGAGCATCACGAACGCATGGTACAGGTGTTTACCAAGCGGTGGCAGGCCCCCATTCTGGCCGATTGCCTGGCCATGATCTTCTACAAGACCCTGGCAGGCCTCTCCACCAAATGGGTGGCCCCGGACGATCCCAATTTCCCCAACGATCTTTTGTCCAACCAGGGCGACGTGGAAAGCACCGAGCCTACGCGCAAGATCCTGGAATGCTTCGCGGAAATCCGCGGGGATGCGGACTTGGCGGCTTTGTTCCAGGCGACGCCGGCGGCAAAGCTGCTGGAAGCGGTGCGCGCCTCGTCAAAACCGGGCGCGCGGAATTTCCTGGCCTGGCTGGACGGGTACCTTCGCCTGTACGGCAGCCGATCGATGAACGAACTGAAGCTGGAAGTGCCTACGCTGGAAGAGGACCCCGCCTTCATCTTCACCACCTTGAAGAATTATTTCTCCGCGCCGGAAATGGCGTTGGCCACCTTGAAACATTCTTCCGCTGGCCTGCGCGAGGGCGCGGAAGCCAAGGCCGCCAAGGCATTGCGCGGAAATCCCCTGCGGGCGCTGGTTTTCAACTATGTGCGCAAGGGAGCCGCCCGCAACATCCGCAATCGCGAAGCCATGCGCTTCGCCCGCAGCCGCCTGTACGGGCTGGTGCGGCGCCTGGTGCTGTCGTACGGAAAGGCTTTGACCGATGCCGGTGTCCTCGATCGCCGCGAGGATGTTTTCTTCCTGTCCATCCCCGAACTGCAGGCTTATGCCGAAGGCCGCTCCCTGACCCAGGATTTGCGCGCCGTGGCCGAGATGCGCAAAAAGGAATACGCCGGCTTCGAGGCCGAAGGCGAGCCTGCGGAGCGTTTCCATACCGTGGGCCTGCCGTACCATCGCCAGACCTACGCGACCGAAACCGCGATCGGGAATGCCGAGGGCAACGTGCTGCGCGGCCAATCCTGCTGCGCGGGCAAGGTCCGGGGTAAGGTGCGCGTCATCAAATCCCCTGAAGACGACTTGCGCTTATCCGGGGAAATCCTGGCGGCGCCCCGCACCGATCCCGGTTGGATCCCCTTATATCCTTCCATCAGCGCCCTCTTGATCGAAAAGGGATCCGTGCTCTCGCATTCCGCCATCGTGGCGCGGGAGATGGGCATCCCTACCGTGGTGGGCATCGAGAATCTCATCAACCGCATCAAGGACGGCGACCTGGTGGAAGTCGATGCGGGCGCGGGCACGGTAACCCTGTTGGAGGCGGAATGAAACCGCGCAAGGACGTGGGCACCTTGGACGTGCTCAACCGTAAGGCGGTTGAAAACGCTTTCGGCGTGGAGGCCCTGGACTGGGCCCGCCCGGTGGAACGGGGCCGCTTCTGGGCGCCCGAGCAGCTTATCTCCATGTACTACCTGCCCTCCTATGCCAAGCTCTCCCCGGAGGAGAAGCGCCGCTGCAACCAGCTCTACGCCATGGGCATCTGCGAGCAGATCATCTGGCTGGAAGAGAACTTCCTGGTGAAGACGCTTAGGCGCGTACTCAAGCGCGCCGACGTGCCCGCTCCCTTGCGCACGGCCCTGGATACCTTCATCGATGAGGAAATCAAGCATACCGAGATGTTCTGGCGCACCCTGGAAAAGGCCGAGCCTACCTGGTATAAGCGCAGGGAATTCCGCGTCTACCTGGTGCCGCGCGCGACCCGCATGCTGGTGAACGCGGTGCTCTCCCTGCCCAAGCTGTTCATCGCCTGGATTTGGGTGGCCATCTTTTTCGAGGAACGCACGGTGGACTATTGCCGGAACTACCTGAAGGCCCGCAAGGAAGATCCCGCCGGCATCGACGAGAGCTTCACGGAGGTGCAGGAGTTCCATTTCAAGGATGAGATCCGGCATTTCCAGCTCGACCAGCATCTGCTTACCTGGCTTTACGATCCCCAGCCGGCCTGGAAACGCCGCCTGGCGGGAAAGATGTTTACCGCGTTGATGCGCGGATACGTCTATCCCAAGAACATACCCGGCGGCGTGATGGCCATGCTGGGGGAGGAATTCCCGCGCCTGCGGACGGAAATCATCCCCGCCATGCGTTCGGAATTGATCGGGTTGGGAACCAGTCGGGATTTCCATGACCTGGCCTTCAGCCGCGGCAGCGTGCCCAAGGCCATGGCCCTGTTCGCCGAGTACCCGGAACTGGACGGGCTCTGGCCCATGTTCCTGGCGGTGACCAAAGAGGAGTTCCAAGCATGACGGGGAAGAAAATCCTGCTCGCAATCGTGGCGGTATCGGTACTCGGCCTGGCGGCCGCGATCGCCTTAAGCCCATACGGCAAAAAGGAGGGGTTCGCGTATCCCCTGATGAAGACCAGCGTGGAAATCAATGCCACCCCGGATTCCGTGTTCCGCTTCCTGGGCAACTCGGACAACGCTCGGCGCTGGTCCGTGTTCGTAAACCATATCAAACCGCTCAATGCCGACAGCATCAAGGACGGCCAGCCCGGCGCGCGTCGGCGCTGCTTCTGCAAGGGCGATGAGAGCGGGCGGCGTTGGGACGAAACCATCACCGAAATGGTTCCGGGGAAGAAACGCCAACTGATCTGTTACGCCTTCGTGGATTTCCCCGTAAGCGCCCAGGGCCTAGCCACGGAACAGCTGTACCAGGATTTGGGGAACGGCAAGATGCGCCTGACCTTCACCTTCTTCTTCAAGGATCGGAAACCTTCACTGATCGAGTCCTTCTGCATGTACCTGTCGGCGTACCGCGTGAACGATATCTTCGTCCGCAACATGAACAACGTGAAGCGGCTCGTGGAGACGGGGACCTAAGCCTATGCGATCCTTCTCAGGCAAGCCGCCCTCGGGTGGGTTCGCGAAGCTGGGTGCTTTCGCCGCGCGCAGGCCATGGTGGCTGCTGGGCGCCTGGCTGCTGCTTTTGCTCTTGGCCGCTCCGCTTTCCCAGCGGGCCCCGGCGCGGCTTTTCGGCGGCTCCGGAGACATCGCCGGCAGCGCCTCGCTGCGGGCCGATAGTCTGCTCAACGCGGATTTCGCCAACCCTTATTCGCAATTGCTCGTGGTTACCCTGCGCGATACCGCAGCCGCCGATTCGCTTTCCGATCTGGTCCGGCGCCTCGATAAGGCGCTCTCCGGCTTGACTTGGACGGGCGCGGTGATGACGACGGAAACCATGCTGGACAAACGCTTGTTGCCCGCGCCCGGCACCGGCGAAGTGATCCTGATCGGCATCAAAGCCGCTTCAGTGCGTGAGACGGAGCTCGCCATCCCGGCCGTGCGCGCAGCGGTGGATTCGGTACTCCTGCCCGTGCGCCAAGGCAGACCTGGTCTGGATTGGGCCGTGACCGGCCGGGCCGCGCTGACCTACGATCTGAACCTGTTCAGTACCAAGGACACCGCCGCGGCCGAAGGCAAGGTGCTGCCCCTGACCTTGATCATCCTGCTGCTCGCCTTCGGTTCCGTGGCGGCCTCCGGCATTCCCGTCTCCCTCGGAATCGTTGCGACCACGGTGGCCATGGCCGCGGTGGGATGGTGCGCGGGCCATTGGGTGGTCAGCAACATCGTGCAAAGCACGGTAAGCATGATCGGGCTTTCCGTGGGCATCGACTATAGCCTGCTCATCGTGCATCGCTACCGCGAGGCTTTGGCCGCGCGCGCGGGCGACGCGCGGGGGGCGAAACCCGATCGGCGCTTGCAGGGCGAGGCCATGGCGGAGTGCCTGGCCACGGCGGGTCAGGCGGTATTCCTGAGCGGCCTTACCGTGATGATCGGGCTGGGCGGGACCTTTTTCACGCCCATCATGGAAACGCGATCCATCGGCTGGGGCGGTTGCATAGTGGTGTGCGTGTCGGTGGCCGCGGCGCTTACCTTGCTGCCGCCATTACTGGTAGTGCTGGGAGGGGCGCTGGAATGGCCGCGGGTATTTTCCCGTCGTTTCGCGGGCGCGGGGTCGGGAGCCCGTTGGCGGGCCTGGTCGGAATGGGTGATGCGCCGCGCTCCCCTGTGCGCCTGCATCGGATTGGCCTGTATCGCGGTGTTGGCCTGGCCCGCGCGCTACTCCCGCTTCGGCTTCCCGGAGCGCGCCTTCATCCCCCAGGAGTTGGGCTTCACTCGGGGTTACGCCATGCTGGAGAAGATGGGATTGGAGTCGGTGGTACGACCCATCAATGTCATTCTGACCGCTCCCCAAGGGGGCATCCTGGATTCCTCGCGCATTCCCGCCCTGTACGGATTCTCCGCGGCCATCCGCAAGGATCCCGCCGTAGCGCGCATCCTGGGGCCGGTGGATCTTTCCGACAAATGGCCCGTGGCCAAATACCTGTCCCTGTATGCCGACACCGCCGCGGCCTGGGAAACCGTTCCCTTCGTGCGCGACGCCTACCTGAGCCGGGACGGCCGCAGCCTGTTAATGGAGGTGCTCTGCAAGCCCGAAGTGCTGCTCGAGGAGCAGAAGACCTTGGCGCGTAAACTGCCTTCGCTGGCCCCATCCGGCGTCAGCGTCGAAGTGGGCGGGCAGGCCGTCTACTACAACGATTTCGATCGCTCCATGCGCAAGGCCTATGCGCCCAGTATCGGGTTCGTACTGGCGGTGACTTTCGCCGCCCTGCTGGCTTTCTTCCGTTCCCCCCTGGTCGCCTGCAAGGCGCTGGCCATGAACGCGCTATCGGTGCTGGCCGGGTACGGCATGGTGGTCTTCGTGTTCCAACTGGGCTACGGAGCTTCGCTCTTCGGGGCGCCCGGACCCACCGACGTGGTGCCACTGACCATCCCGCTGATGATCTTCTGCATTCTCTTCGGCCTGAGCATGGATTACGAAGTGTTCCTGCTGAGCCGGATACGCGAAGGTTGGCTGAGCACGGGTAACAATACCCGCGCGGTCGCGGAAGGCGTGGCCGCCACGGGTCGCATGATCACCAACGCCGCCATGATCATGGTGGCCGTTTTCGGCGCTTTCGCATTCGCACGGGTGGTGCTGGTGCAGATGCTGGGATTGGGATTGGCGGTCGCCGTGCTCGTGGACGCCACCATCATCCGCGTTCTGTTGGTCCCGTCGTTGATGCGGATGGCGGGGAAGTGGAACTGGTGGCCGGCTTCGGATCCGGAACGGGGCAGCTGAGCCGGTGATTCAAAAAGGGGGAAGGGCAGGAGTAGAGCCTGGAGGGGACACGCTCAACAACCCAACCCCTTCCCCCCGGTTAGGGGATTCCTTTAAGACGCTTCGGCCTGGCGGCCAAGGTAACGATCCGGCCTAGCGGCCCAGGGTCGCCGCCGAACCGGTTGCCCGGGCCCCGGCTTCGCCTTCGATACGATAGAGGGCCCGTCCCGCCGCCAGCGGCAGGGGAGCGTTGGCGCCATAGGTCATATGCGCGGCGCCCAGGGAACGGCCATCCGGCGAGTAGAGGGACAGGGTAGCATTGTCGACGTTATGCAGGCGTACGCGGCCTTCGCCGTCCCAGGGGCGGATGCCGTAGAGGTCGCGGGCCACGCGCTGCAAGCGGTTGTTGATCGGTACGGGAGCCTGGTCCACCACATAACCCTTGGCTTTGATGGCGGTGTTGATGGAAGTGAGCAGGCGGGCGTCCACCGCATCCTGCACCAGGTTCCAGATCATGATGCCGCCGTATCCCTGTTCGATGACGTAGTTGGTCTTCTGCGCCAGGGTATTGGTGCCGTTGAAGTTGTAGCTGCCCGAATTATCCAGCGTCGGATCGAGGCCGGGAGTGGCGGTGAGAATGTCGCGGTACGACTTGGGCTCCACGCCCGAACCTTTGCCGAAGAACGGCACGCCCAGCAGCAGTTTGCTCTTATAGGCCGAACCGATCTTGGCGGCGTAATTGCCCAGGTGCTGTTGCGCCGCGCTCAGGGTGGAATGGGGGCTGGAGCCCGGCGGCCAATCGTTGTCATAGGACATGATCTGGACGGCATCGTATTGCTGCAGGGCTTCGGCGGTGTATTGCGAATTGTCCGGTCCGTTGACGTTGGTCGACAGCAACAGGCCCTTGGGGGCGAAGACGGTGTGCAGGGCCTTGGAGAGGGTGGTGAAAGCGTACGATCCGCCTCCGCCGGGGAATTCCCAGTCGATGTCCACGCCGGCCAGGCCGTTGGCGGTGCAGAAGGCCGCCAGGGTGCTGGCGAACTTGGCGCTGGCGGATGCGTTGCCGGCCAGGGCCGGGAAGTTGGCCGATTCGGCGGCGCCGCCGACGCACAGGAGCACGCCCATGCCTTTCTTTTTCCCTTGCTCGACCATGTCGATCATGCGGCCCGCGTCGATGCTGTTGATGATGTACTCATCGCTGACGTTACCGTCGGTCGGGGGCTTGATGGAGAAATAGATGGTATAGGAAAGCTCGGAGGCCTGGGTATTGGAAATCCCGCCCGACGAGTAGTCGGGATAGAATCCCACCACTTTCATCTTCTTCTGCGCCTGCGCCGGCGTCGTCAGGGCCGCAGCCAGGGCCAGCGCGGGAGCGAGCTTGGTGAAGGTGCGGGATGCGGAGCGGAGTGCCATGCTGCGGCCTTTCATTGGAATGGGCTCAATGGGAAAAATATGCGCCGGACGCTTGCGGGGAAACGCGGGCATGCCCCAGCGCATCATGCGTCGGGACGGATATCGAGAGTCGGGAGGCGGATTGCGCGCCGGTCAAGGCGATCCACGTCTTGCCGGGAACGCCCATGCGGCCGGCGGCTTCGTCCGCGCCTTTGCGGTATTCCGAGATGGATACCGGCTCGGCCTGCAAGCCTTTGCCGATGGCGTCCAGCAGCGAGCGGGAACCCGCGGCGTCCTGGGCCACTTCCCAGACCATGATGCCGCCGTAGGATTGCTGTGCCACATAGGTGGCCTTCTTGGTGATGGTGGTGACGCCGTTGAACCATGTGCGTCCCACCGAATCGGCGTCATTGGAGAGGCCGGGATTGCCGCCGATGATCTGGCTGTAGGAAACCGCGCCACCGCCGGCGTTGAAATCCTTGCCGTAAAAAGGCACGCCCATGATGATGGTATTCTTGGGCGCTCCCTTGGCGCGCCAGTAATTCATGGCTACGGTGGCCTTGTTGTACGGCGCATGTTGGCCGATAAGGGACCCCGCGAAGTCGCCGGTGTAGTCGTAGGCCATCACGTTCCAGAAATCCGGGATGGCGGTGGCCGAGCGGCTGATCCATTGCGCCTTCTCGCCGTCCGGAGCCACGTCCACGGAGATGAGCTTGCTGCCGATGGCGGAGCGGATGGCCTTGAGCAGCAGGGTGAAGTTGGCGCTGTCCTGCGCGTTGGCGGGGAACTCCCAATCGATGTCCACGCCGTCGACGTTGTTCTGGTCGAGAATGGACTTGATGTTGCTCGCGAAGGCCTGGCGCGCCCCGGAGGCGATGCCGGGGAAGGCGTAGGAGTTGTTCACCCCGCCGATGGAGATCATGCACTTGACGCCCGCCGAATGGGCCTGGGAGACTACGCCGCCCGGGACGTAACCGTTGATGCTGCCGCCGCTGTTGGGCAGGGAAAAGGCGAAGAGCAGATGGGTAATCTTGGAGAAGTCTACCGAGCCGGGCGCGTCCCATTGGGCGTAGAAGGCCAGCACCGGTTTCTTGGGCGCGGCCGTGGCCGGGGATGCTGCCCAAAAACATAAAAGGCCGAGGGCAAGCAAGGATTTTTTGATGATAGGCATCTACAGACTCTCCCGATCTTCCGTGTTACAACCTATGCCCGCAGGGGGGCTTTGTCCAGAAGGCGGGAACAAGAAGTGATGAAATCCAGTTCACCACGAATGGGCGTTTTTGGGCCGATTTTGCGGTAAAATAGCCGAAAAAAAAGCCTTAGAGGCTTACCACCATTTGATGGGATTACGGCTGGCCAAGCCCGAGTAATGGATCATGAATTCGGGCCAGATGGAAGGCTGGTAGTCGGGGCTGCGGGAATCGTGGTACATCGAGTAATGGTCGAAATCCAGCTCTTCCAGCACGGGCAGGCGCCCGGCCAGATGGTCCTTGAGCAGGCCGCGCAGATGGTCCAGCCGGGAAGCCAGCATGCCCATGCGTCCGTCCACGATCTCCAGGCCGAATGGGCTGCGTTCCGATAGCCAATAAGCGCGGTACAGGTTCCGCGCGGTCACCAAGCGACGTTCCGCGCTCGCGATGTCCTTGAGTACGGCCCGCATGCCGGCCTTGTCTTTCTTCTTGTACGCCTTGGCGGCGCGCTGGCGAAGATCGGCTTTCACCGCCAGGAAGGCGCAAAAGGCTTCGGCGAAGCGGAACAGGGTCTGGAACATTCCCTTGGGCTTGGCGAGCTTGGCCAACTTGGCGGCCTGGGCCGCGTAGAACTTGCCCGCCGGCTTCACGAAGGGCAGCCCGCTGAACAGGCCCTGGGCCGGGTCGTCGTAGAAAAAGCATTTGCCGATATTGGCGGGGATGAGGGCCTCGGCCTTGGTGCCCGCCAGATCGATGGCCTCCACCGAGCGGACGGCGTCGAAATCGGCCCCGAAGGCGGCGGCGAAGCGCAGCTTGGCAGTAGCCTGCACGTTACGGGAGCCGGCCGTCTCGGTGCATTGCGCCAGGAAATAGGTGTGGGCCGGCAGGTTCCAATCGAAGAAGCATTCGTGGCCGTCGTCGCCCCAATGGGTGTTGAGGGCCCCGCGGGCCTTGGCCCGCTTGGCGGCTTCCACCAAGGTGCGCACGTTGGACTCGGCCTTGTAATAGGCCGGGAAGAAGCGCGACCAGCACCAGATGCCGGGGGAGACGATCGGGTCGTAGCCCAGCCTGGCGAAATCCCCGATCTCGCGATCGTACTTGGCGGGATCGTCCCAGGCGTAATTCCAGTAGTCCATGACCACGTCTTTGGGGAGCGCGGACATCTCTTCGGCGCCCATGGACTGCTCACCGCCATGGCCCAGCACGATATCGCCCCAAATGACCGGGGTCAGGCCTTTGGCGCGGCAGATTTCCACCACCTTGGCCACGTGGGCCACGTACAGCTTGCGCGGAAAGACGGGTTCGCCTTCCTTGAAGGCCAGGCCACGGCCCAATCCGAAGGTTTCGTCCATGCCGATATGGATCAGCTTGGTGGCGTAGGGCGCCATGGCGGCGTCGATGGTCTTTTCGATGAAGGCGTACAGGTCGGGAGCGAATACGTTGTACACGTACTCGTTGTCCTTGAGGGGCGAGTAATGCGGGTACTTGAGGATATGCTCCATGTGTCCCAGGGTCTGGATGCAGGGGAACATCTCCACGCCGAAAGCGGCGGCATGGCGCGCCACCGCGCGCAGATCCTTTTCCGTATACCGGCCGCGGGCGTAGCCGAACAAGGGCTCACCGGCAACCGGGTAGGTATCTTCCGTGTACAGGCAGAATTTGTTGAGGCCCAACAAGGCCATGCGGGCGATGCGGTCCTTGAGGAAATCGGCGCGCGGGACGGCATTGCGGCTGGCATCCAACATGATGCCGCGGAATGCCAGGGCGGGGGTCTTGGCGCCGTCCGCCGGGAGCGTTCCGGAAAGCTGATCGCCCAGCGCCAACATCAGATCGTCGAGCCCGCGATAGGCGATATGGAAGCCGTCGTCCTCTTCGGCCGCGGCATAGCCGCTTTCCAGGCCGGGATGGAGATGGACCCGGAGGCCCCGGGTCAGGGAGAACGCGCCCGGGTAAAGGCGCGCCAGTTCCTTGGCCCAGGGGGCGGTTGGAAGGCGAAGGAGTCGGGGCATCAGAAGCCTACTACAAGGCCGCCACTGACCAGCTTCTGCGAAAAGGCGGTTGCGGACTTGGCTTCGTCCAGGGAGATGGCGCCGTATTCGGCGGTGGCGTAAACGCCGGCGGCGATGCGGTATTCCAGGCCCACGGCCCAATTGCCCTGGGTCAAATCCGCCTGATCGGCCGTCTTGGTTTTGCCTGCCACGGTGTATCCCCGGTACGGGTTGGATTTGATCTGCTGGTAACCCGCGAGGAAAGATAATCCCTTCCATACGTTGGCATACAACCCGGCATTGAGGAGCGCCGACTTGACGTTGGCTTCGGCGTAGGCGGTGTCTTTATAGGAGTACGCGGCCTGCTTGGCGTTGTCCGCCAGGTAGCCGGCGCTCACGGTGATGCGCTTATCCCATCCCAGCCATTGGCCGGCCTGCACTTTTACGCCGGCGCCGATGCGTCCGAACGCCAGGCCCGGAGCGGCGGTGGCCGAATCGAGAACATGGCCGTCCTGTTCCTTGAGGCTGGCGAACTGGATACCGGCTTCGATTTTGCCGTCCAGGATTTTCGCCGAGAGCGCGGCGTCGATGCCCTGGCGGTTGGGGGTGGCGGGGCCGTAGGGATAGAGCATCTGCAATTGCGGATCCAGGGCGCCGGCCGAGGCTACGCGTTCGGAGCGGGTCATGGCCACGTTGGTATACGAGTTCTTGAACTGGGGCGCGCGGAACCAATTGTTGGTGCCGTTGTAGGTCTTGGTATCCGTGGCCCACCATTCCGAGGTGTTGGCGCTGGTGACGGGATCCACTGTGTAGACATGGTTGTAGAGGGCGTCGAAGGTATTATACCCGCCGAAGCCCTTGACCTGGTTGGCCGAGTTGAGGATGCGCCGGCCCAGGAATTCCGGGGACTGGGCCACGTCGTTCACGTAATCTTTTCCGTTGCGCAGGAAGGCCGCGTCCAGGGACAGACCCAAAGGACCGGTCTCGGTTTCGCGCCATCCCGCGTGCAAGGTGGCGCGCAAGGCGTCGTCCTTGAGCTCGGTGTCCTGCACATGGAGCAGGCCGAGGATGGGATGCCGCACCGGAGCGACTGTGCCGGCTTGATCCACGATTTCCTGGGTAGTATAGAAGCCGGTGGTGTCGACGCGGTCGTGGGCAGGCATATAAGTCGACTGCGCGAACTCCACGCCCAGCTTCAAGGCGATAGGCTTGGCCTGCACCAGGTTTTTCGCGTCGTACGACAGGCTGGCCGCGTTTACGGTCACGTCCTCGAACATGGCCGTGGGAGAGTGTTGCACGTATTCATTGTTCAGCGCGCGGCTGGTCTTGACGGGATCCACGATCTGGATGCGGCTGACGCCGGCTTCCAGGCCGCCGAAGAATTCGGCCTTGAGGTAGCCCGCGCCCATCAGCTTCTCCACGTCGTCGGTCCAGTACAGCCAGGTCGAAGTCGAGCTGGCCCCGGTGCGCAGGCGCGAGGCGATGGCGCCGGCGGAGAGGGAGAAACCCGGGGTAATGCGATCGCTATAGTCGGCGTGGAAGCCCTGCAGGGGAAGGCCGCTGCCATCGAGATGCCACTCGTCCATGGCCATTTGGCGGCGGGCCGCGAAAATCTCGGGTTCATTGGGCAGGGCCAGGCCCGGGGAGTACAAGGTAAGCGGCGAGTAGTTGCCGTGGAAATCGCCGAAGCCGAACTTGATCTTCTCATCCCAAATGGTGCCGCCGAATTCGAACCAGCGGGCCAGCAAGGGATTGGGGCCTTCGTCGTAATAATTCTCCCAATCCTGGTGCAGGCGGAAATCCAGCTTGCCGTAGGTGGAAGTGCTGGGGCGCGCGGTGAATTGCACATCGGCGCGGGAATACGCCAGATTCTCATGGGTCGGCTGATTGATGGTTGCGCTCTTGCCGCCTATGGACGATTGGATGAAGCGCGAAGAGGTCGTGCCCTGGATGGTAACGCCCAACTGATTGCGTTCCCAGCCCGCGATGCGTTCGGGAAGGCTGGCTTCCGGTACCTTGGCGGCAGCGGCTTCCGGGGCGGGGGTGGGAGCGGGAGCGATGTCGGCCGGTTCCGCGGGAGCGGCCGGGGCGATAGCGGCGGGAGCGGCTTCGCTGGTGATCGTGTCTTCGGCAGCTTCGCCCAGCGCGAGTTGCGCAGCCGGGGAGGTGGCGCCCGCAGCGGCGGCAGCCGTGGCCGAATCCGCCGCGATGGCGGCTTTGGCCAGCACCGCGGCCTTGGCGGCGGGGCGCGGCGATTTGGCGGCGGCCGGATTCGGGAGGGCGAGAGCGAGGGCCAACGAAAGCGCGGCCGCGGCCGGGAACTTGGGAGTAAAAGACACCGTTTCCATCCTTCCTAGAATCCGACTTTGATGACGGCCTGGGAGAGCGTCTGGGTGAAATCCTTTTGCGAATCGCGCGCGGCCACGGGACCGGCCGCGTTGGCGGTGGTGCCCTGGTTCTTGAGCCCGCGATCCACGCTGATGAGGCCACCCGAAACCAGCACGTAGGCATTGCGCGTCAGGGAGTATTCCAGCCCGGCGCGCACGTGGTTCTGGGTATCATCCTGGCGATACTGGTATACATGGGTGGTGGCCGGGGCGGCGGGATCCGCTTCGCTTACCAAGGTCTGCTTGGAAATCTTGGCCTGTTGGAAGCCTGCCAGGAATCCCCACTTCTTGAGGAACTTCCAGCGCAGCCCCGCCATGGCCAGGTCGGCGGTGGTATTCGGGTCCGCCAAATCCTTGGCGCTGTGATCGCGCTTCAGTTCGTTGCGGGTAAAGCTGGCGGAAACGTCCAAGGCGCGGGTGCCGAGGAGCTTACCGGCTTCGAGCAGGAGGCCGCCGCCCATGCGGGACAGGCTCGCCAGCGGCAAGAGGGTACCTTCCAGGGTCCCGCCCGTGATTTCCTTGAGCATGGCCGCGTCGACCGAGGCATGCAGGGTGTTGCGCCACGAGGCGGTAAGCCCGATCACGGGACCGGTACGATTGGGGGTGGCGTACCCGAACGGCAGGGTCAATTGCAACGTGGGCTCGGGGGTGAAGGACTTGAGATCCTCCGGCGAAAGCACGCCGTTATTGTACGAGGTCTTGGAAATGGGCGCCTGCTGATAGGCGGTGGTCGCGTTGGCCTGGCGGCTGGAAGGGCTGAACTTGTAGACGCCATCGTAAAGCGCGTCGAAAGCGGAGTAGAGCCGGCCGTTGCCGAAATCGTTCTCCGTGTTCATGATGCGCGCGCCCGAGAAGCTGGGGCTTTGCGCGAGGGGATTCAGGAAGGCGGCTTCGTTGTTGAGGTAGACGGCGGAGAGATTGACCGCGTATAGGCTGTCCGGACGGCGGTAGCCGGCTTCCATCTCGGCCATCAGGGCCTTGCCGTCCTTGCCGGGAGCCGCGCCTTCGGTGGATACGTAGTGGAAGCCACCGGTGGTGTCCGGGGTGAAATGCCAGGCAAAGCGGTTGTCTTCGTGGGACAGCGCGTACTCGCCGGTGAATTCGAGCACCAGGTTTTCGTTGCCCAGGAAGCCGGCGATATCGGCTCCCGCGCGGCCCGAGGTAATCTGCAGGTTACGGGCCACCACGGAATCACGGTCGTTCATGGACCAGCCGGGAGCGGCGGGTAAAGGTTTGCCGGTTGCATCTTTGCGGCCGTGGAAGAAATCGAGCACATCCTGGGAGTTGAGGGATTGCCGGAAGCTGGCGCGATCGTCTAGCAGGGTGAGGAACGATCCGCCCACGTACAGGTTGTTCTTCACGAAGGCCTCGGCATTGGCGCCGACCAGAAAGCGGTCCATATCCGACTTGGCGAACTTGTGGCCCTGATAGCCGTTGGAATCCAGGTACTCGCCGCGGCGGACGCGGGAGGCCACGGCGTCGAGACGCACCTCGTTCACGGCTGATTCGAAGCGGCGGGCGAAATTGAGGTTGAGGCCCTGCAAGGCGCGGTCATTGTCGCCCAGGTACTGCTCGTCCATCAAATCCTTGCGCATGCGCGCGAAAATGGCGGGCTCGTAGGTCATTTCCAGTTCCGGCGTCCACAATGTGAGCGGCGAATACTTCTGGTGGAAATCGCCGGCGCTGAAGGCCAGCGCGTTGGCGATGTTGCCGTCCACGCTCAACCAGCGCGCGGCCAGGATGCGGCTGCGGGTGGCGAAGAAGGTTTGCCAATCCTGGTAGAAACGCAGGTCGGCCTTGGCGGTAACCCAATCGAAGGCGCGGTATTGCATTCCCAGGTCGAAGTAGGTGAACTGCGAGGTCTCGAAGGAGTAATTGGTATCGGCCATGGCGGTGCCGTCCAATCCCGAGCGGAAATACTCCGCCTGCAATTTCCCTTCGATGTCCACGCCGTGCTTGGCGAGGATACGCTCCGAAGGTTCCTCCAGCCGGTCGGTCAGGGTCTGGGCCCCCACGGCCAGGGCCGTGATGGCGAATACGGAAGCCGCTTTGCTCAGAACCATATCTTGGTTTCCCCGAAGAGGAACATGCCGTCCCAGTTGTTGGAGGGAAGATTGGCGTCCTTATGCGAAGCGTACTTCGCCCGCACATGGATGCCCGCCCGCTGGCTGAAATCCCAGTCGAAGCCGCCGCCGTAGGCCATTTGCAGATAGTCGATGGGCGACGCTTCGGCGTCCACCAGGGGCTCCGGGACCGAGGCGCCCGCGTAGCTGGAGATGGGCTCGTAGTAATGGATGTTGTCGTAGGAAATGTCCTTGCCGCCGGCGTCCTTGACGGCCTGGTAACCGAACGATGCGACGGCGACGCTTTGCTTGTTCGCCAGCTTGTTGCGGAAGGCCTTGTCCGATTTCCAGGTCTCCAATCCCACCAGCCCTATGAGCTGGAAGCTGTTGGAAAGCGACAGGGCCGGCTCAAAACGGCCCAAGCCCGACCAGAGCAAGGTGTTGTTGTTCTTGAGCGGGCCCACCAGTTTGGTGGAGATGGTGTTCACCTGACTGTACAGCGCAATCATGAAGGGGCGCTCCATGCCCAGCAAGGAGCCGAGGTTGTAACCCCAATCAAGCGCCGAGGTGAAGGAATATTTCTGATGCTCCGGGATCTGCCCCGAATTGGCCTGGGCGGCGTTGTCGAAGGCCGCGAACTCTTCCCATATCTCCAGGTCGTCGCCGTGCAAGCCGCCGATTTGGTTTTGCAGATGCAAAACATCGCTGCTGGGCTTTATGTCGCCCACGCGGGATTCGTAGCGGGGATTGCCATAGGGCCCACCCTCGTCCATATAGCGGCCCGGCTCGGTGCGGGACCACGACGAGCTCGAGTACCAGGCTTCGCGCCCGTTCAAGGTGTGCTGGAAGCGCAGGATGTCCTTGCCCTTCTCCACCTGCATATGCTGGCCCAGGGTGATGGACAGGAATCCGGTGGTGACCTTGGGGGAAACCTTCCAACTGAGTCCGGTGAGGTTGGCCTGGTAGCTGAACGATCCCGTACCCAGTTTCATCTCATCGCGGTGCACGGGCACGGCGTATTCGGTGATGGCGTAGGGCGACCAGAAATCCTTGGCGGCGAAAAAGACTTCGCCTTCCATGGGCATGGGGCCGCTGCTGTTCAGCTTGAGGTAGGCAGCGCCGGCGGGATCGCTCTTGGCATGGGAAACCGGGCTGCCGCCGTTCCATACGGGTTTGCCGTCGACCATGATCTTGGCGAAGCGGCTGGTATCCTGGATGCCGATGGCCACGTCGGATTGGATGAACAGGCCCGGAGCCAGGTTACCGCGGGTGTCCACGCTGAAGACGCGGGGGTTGACGTAGAACGGGTCCATGCCGCTGCGTTCGAACTGGTACTTATAGCCCTGCAGGGCGTTGGGGTTGAAGATCTTCTGGTCGATGATGTCCCGCGGGATCTCCACCCACAGCAGATTGGCGCCTACGTTCACGTCCTTGAAGGTGCGCTGGCGGTTGAGCCGGCCGTAGAACAGCTGCCCGATGCTGTTGATGGACTCCAGCGCCTCGGCGTCGCCCAGGTGCGAGTTGGTGTTGCCGTCGGTTTTGCTGGGCAGCATATTGGAAGGCTGCGCGAGGTCCACCTGCAATCCGAAATTCTCCGGCAGGCGGTAGGCATCCACTTCCATGCCGCCGAAGGCCTTTTTGGGCCAGCTGGCGCGGCCCAGGTCGTTGCGGCGGTAGAAGAATTTCTGGACGTAGTACTGCGAGGAGCTTTGCTCCGGTTCGTAGGACTCGTAGTACCAGGCGGGATGCGGACGCGGATCGCGCTTCCAAATGGTCAAGGGGCTTCCCTGCATCCACAAGGTTCCGCCCGCGCGCAGGTTGGCGTCCACGGGATCGGTGTGGATCTCGGCGCCGGCCATCAAATCCTCGAACACGCGGCCGCCTTCGCGGTTCTTGTCCTGTACGTAGGGCATGCGCGTCGCGTCGGAGTAATGTTCTTCGGCGGTGTTGGCGTCTACCGCGATCTGGTTCTTATGGTCGGTGGCGAGGCCGTTAAGGAAATGCCCG